>JBBSDS010000379.1:0-4738 GCA_038240495.1 Chthoniobacterales bacterium
CGGGTTGGTGGCTCTGTTACAGCACGAGGGTTGTAGCGGGGGCTGTGTCCGCTGGACGGGCCGCCTGGGCCCAGCGGCGGCACGCCGCCAACGCGCCACTGAGCCGCCTCTACATCGGCGAATTGCGCCACTGCCTGATCCTTCGACTCCGCGCCGCGCCGCTTTCGCCCATCGCGGCACTCCGCTCAGGATGACTGGCCGTGCTGAAGTTTTTCAAAAGGTTGCTAACCATGCGCTAAAGCGAACGGCTCCGTGCGTTGCTGAGTTTGGGGTCGTCGGGCGATACTGAGCGCACTTTATGAACCTCGCGATTTCGGCTCTCGGACTTTCGACGCTCCTGCTCGGCGCTTGCGCTGCAATGCCGCCGCAGCCCAAGCCAATTATCCGCGAGTTCGATGCCCACGGGATTTCACGAGTCATCTTGCGGGGGAAAGCGGCAGAGACCGCCACGATAACCAACGTCACCATGGACGCACCATTCGTGACCGTCGCCGGCATTCCATCCGGAGTGGCTGGCGGCTACCACCCAGCAAACCCGAACTGGCGCGAGACATCGGCATCGCGCTGGGGTTTGGATTTTGTTTCTCGCTGCTTCGGCACCACCCTCGTCATCTCGACCAAGAACGAGATTGGCCACATTCATCACCAATACACGCTGGAGCAGGTTCGTGTTCAGCTTCCCAACTCAGTTCGCATCGTTCGCCAGACTCGCAAACTCACTGTCGATGGAGCGCCAGACCTATCTCCGCCATGAACGAATCGCCTGACAGCCTGCTAACTACAAGCGCTCCGCGAACTGACTCGGCGGCACGGTAACCGTTCCCCGCAGATCCATCTCAGCCAACTAACAACACCTCTGGCGATCAGGTCACATCTTTACACCACACCACAAAAAAGAAGCCTCTATGAAAAGCATTGAAACGAAAAAAGAGTTATCACCAAAACAACGGGAAGAACTGCTCAAAACTTTGAAGGTCCGGTTCGAGAAAAACACCAACCGCCACAAAGGTCTCAAGTGGGCTGAAGTCGAAGCAAAGCTGGGAGCTAATGCCGGAAAGCTGTGGTCACTCGGTGAAATGGAAAGGACTGGCGGTGAGCCGGATGTTATTGGTCAGGATAAGAAGACTGGCGAATACGTTTATTTTGACTGTTCAGCGGAAACTCCCAAAGGCCGAGTGAGTTTTTGCTACGACCGCGAAGCGCTGGATTCCAGGAAGGAAAATAAGCCGAAGAATAACGTCGTGGATATGGCCGCGGCCATGGGCATCGACCTTTTGACGGAAGAACAATATCTGGAGCTGCAGAAACTCGGGGAGTTCGACACGAAGTCGTCGAGCTGGGTGAAGACTCCGGCGGAGATCAGAAAACTCGGCGGCGCCATCTATGGTGATCGCCGCTACGGTCGTGTCTTCGTGGGTCACAACGGGGCGCAATCTTATTATAGCGGCCGGGCGTTCCGAGGCTCGTTAAGGGTCTAGATCATCGGCCAAAATTCATTTCCAGAATCGCGGGTCATCCTGAGCGCAGCGCCCGGCGGCAAAACGGGCTGGCGCGGAGTCGAAGGATCGGCCCGGGCCCGACTTCCAGCCGCCAACCCCATTCTCCGACTCCGTTCCGTCCCATCTTCGCCCGCGACGGAGCTGCGCTCAGGATGACACCTGCTCTTTATCGGGACACTTTTTTTGGAAACTACTCTCAAGTTGGACCTTGAGTTAGGCATTTGCGACTGGTGGAGAATAGCCCCCCGAAACTCCACGAGTCGAAAGCGGTGCAACCAACCGGGCGATCAGGGTCGAATGATTGGCTCTATCTTATGAAACCACCCGGAACGCTCACCATCCTGCCTTCGCTGCTACTTTTGATCTTTTGGAGCGCGACGCTCCCACGCGCGGAGGCGGGAGCCATGGCGCCTGCGGCCTTTGCGGACGGTCGTCCCACGTTTGATCCGCTGAAGTTTTTCACGGGGCATACGCGGTCGTGGGGGGTGTTTGAAAATACGAGGGGCGAGCCGACGGAGCGGATCGTGACGGAGACGTGGGGCCGGATGGTGGAGGGGGAACTCCGCATGGAGCAGGATCTCTACATCGGCAGCAAGACGCGTTCGCATCGCTCGTGGAGGATGCGCCGGATCGACGAGCATCATTTTGCGGCCACGGCCAATGACATCATTGGCACGGTGCATGGCGAGGCTCGCGGCAATGCTTTCTTCTGGTGCTTCACCCTCGCACTGAAGCCCGGCAATCCACTCTTCAATGTCCGCATGTGCCAGCGCATGTATCTCCAACCGGACGGGAAGACGATGATCAATCGGGACACGATCCGAAAATTCGGAATCGTCGTCAGCGGCGTGACCGAACAGTTCCACCACTTATAGAGCGGTTTTAATCCGCGGCCACCGCCTGCGAATCAACCTTGGGCGAGCCTGCCGTGCGAGAGTTGGCGGGTCTCACTTTGATGAATCCTGCGGAGCCGAATCGGAGCAGTCCGGCTCGAGTATTCCATGCGAGTCGAAGCTCATCAAGCGAAGGTCTGCATCGGGGAAGACCGCGCGCCTTTCCTTAGCGGGTCAGGGTTTCGGTCTTTCGCGCCGGACTTCGACGAGAAAATCTCCGGCGGCGAGGCGCTCGACGATGCCGGGCAGCAGCGGTTCGAGCCAGGCGAAGAGCACGCGGTTGGTGCAGTTTCCGAGCCGCAGCCAGACGACGGACGGCGATTCGGGAGAGGCGAGGCAGCGCGCGTCGAAATCCGCCTCGTGATTCAGAAAGCTCGGCAGCCAGCAGATCGTGCGCTGCGCCGGGAAGGTCGCGCGAAATGTGTCCAGCTTTTCGAGGTCGCAGTTGATGTTGTAGCCGTCGCGGTCGAACGGATAGTCGATCACGACCTTCCACTCCTCACCGCGCGCCTCCAATTGGTCGTCGCTGATTTCGCGAATGTTGCCAAAGCACACCTCCGCCTGCCGATCCGTGCCGCGCCAGCGAAACTCGTGACGGAAGAAAAGCTCCTGATGCTCCGGCATTCCGAGCGCCTCGAAGACGAGCATCTTCAGCCGCGCCACTTTGTTGCCGTAGTTGTCCACGTTCTCGGCGTTCTCAAGGATCGGCTGCAAGTCCACGCCGGTGATGCGAATCGAAATCGTCTGCGTGCCACCCGCGCCGTCCTGCACCTGGAGTGCCCCGCCGTGAGCCGCCCACTCCTTGCACTTGCGCAGCACCTCGTTCGCTTCCTGACCCGGGATGAACGATTTGATCGTGCCGTGGTTCAGCGCCGCGAGACGCTGTGGCGTCATGTTTTTGAGCGACTCCACTTCCGGTGCGAGTGCGGCGAGGAGCAGTGTCTTGATGAGCCGGTCGTCGTTGCGCAGCGCCGTGCGCTTGGCGTCAGCAATCGGGAGCGCCGCGGCGGCCTCGAAGTTTAGCGCGTGCTGGGCTTCCAGCATCGGCTTGAGCTTCTGCTCATACAGTTTCTTGGCCTCGTCGAAGTAAGCCTTCATCCCTGCGCTGAAGGCGTCGTCGCCCTCGGAGATGAGGTCGAAAAGATCGCCGACCGGAATGATCTGCCCCAGCTCCAGTGTGTCACGCTGCCGCGAGAGGAGCTGCACCATCACCTTGATGGCCGTGCGCTCGCGCTGGAGCAGCGACGAAACCGCGACGAGCGTTTCCACAAGCGCGGGGCTGAACGGATACAGCTTCCGGAAATCGTCGGGACTGCTCTTCGTCGTCAGCAAAACCTTCATCACTTCGTCGCGGAACTGCGTCGTCTGGGCGAATGCCTGGTCGATCTGCGCACGCGCGGCGTCCGACTGCGGCTTGAGAATGCGCGTCTCTGCGATGACCGGCAGGTTGCGGTCTTCGAGTTTGATCGTGTCGAAGCGGCCCTCCCAATAGCTCAGCACGTCCACAAAGCCCATTTTCTCCGCGCCGGCGACATGCTGCCCGACCAGCTCCCGCAGGTCGCGCTGACGGGCGACGAAGCTGATGATCGGTGCGGGCCGGTTCGCGTTCTGCGACTCCACGAGCTTCGGCAGCTTCTGCGCTTCGCGGCTCACGAAATCGACATTCGCCGCGTGGCTCGCGAGCCAGAGGATGAGTTCATCGAGGAAGAGAATCAGCGCGTCGAATCCCAGCGCCTTCGCGTGCGCGCTCATGATCGAGAGCCCGTCGTCGATGCTCACAAACTCCGTGGTCGCGCGCATCGCCGGGAAATGCGTCTCCACGAGATCGCTCACCAAGCGGCGGCGCTGCTCATCGGTCGGAGCCGCCTGGCACGCCTGCTTGAAAGAAGCCGCGTCCCACTTTGCCCCGAGTTCGCCCCAGCCTCCGCCACCCCCGGCGCCGGATTTGCCCTCGTTGAGCTTCGTCAGGAACTTCTCATCCCCCATGCCTGCGCACTGCTGCTTCGCATTCGCGAGCAGCGCGTCGGAATTAAAGAGTGCCGGATAGGGCGCGTTGGGGAAGTGCTTCTGAACGTAATCGGTGTAGCCCTTGAAAATCGCCGACTCGAAGTCCTTCGCCGCAATCAGGTGGAACGGCACCATCAGGAACTTCTTCCCGGTCAGCCATTCGTTGTGCTTCGCCACTACGTCTCCCAGCTCCTTGATCGAGCGCGCGTCTACATTCCCGCCCAACAGAAAATTCAGCACCGCCATGAAGTGACTTTTACCGGAGCCGAAACTCCCGTGAAGATACGCCGCCTTGCTGGAGCCTTGGAGCGCCGACTGCACCAGCTTCAGCGACTCGTC
>JBBSDS010000380.1:0-4727 GCA_038240495.1 Chthoniobacterales bacterium
CCACCCCGCAAAAGACTGCCGCCCGCGGGAAACGCCTTGCCAATCACTGCGCCGCCTTTTATCCAAGCCCGCTGTTCTCGCCGGCTCCGCCCCGCCACGGATCGCGCGGCGCGCTTCCTTGAATCCGAAACCCTAAATTCCAAATCGCATGTCTCTCACCACCATCGTTGATGTTCACGCCCGCCAGGTCATTGATTCGCGCGGCAATCCGACTGTTGAAGCCGAAGTCACCCTCGCGGGCGGCGCCGTGGGCAGCGCCATCGTGCCGAGTGGCGCGAGCACGGGCGAGCATGAGGCGTGGGAACTGCGCGACGGAGTGAAGGATCGCTACCTCGGCAAAGGCGTGACCAAAGCCGTGGCCAACGTGAACAAGTCGATCGCGAAAATTATCGAAGGCTTTGACGCGCTCGACCAGATCGGCGTGGACAAGGCGATGATCGCGCTCGATGGGACACCGAATAAAGCGAAGCTCGGCGCGAACGCCATCCTCGCCGTGTCACTCGCGAATGCAAAAGCGGCCGCGAGCCAGCTCGGCGTCTCGCTTTTCAAATACCTTGGCGGACCCAACGCCAAGGTGTTGCCCGTGCCGATGATGAATATCGTGAATGGCGGCGCGCACTCGGACGCGCCCGTGGATTTCCAGGAGTTCATGGTCGTGCCGAAAAACTTCGACACGTTTTCCGAAGGTCTGCGCGCGGGCGTGGAAATCTTCCACGCGCTCAAAGGCGTACTCAAGGGCCGCGGGCTCTCGACCGCCGTCGGCGATGAAGGCGGCTTCGCTCCGAATTTCAACGACGCCAACGACGCGCTCGAGACCATCGCGGCGGCGGTGAAAAAGGCCGGCTACAAATTCGGCAAGGATGTTTTCATCGCGCTCGATGTGGCGTCGTCGGAATTCTACGACAAGGAGAAGAAACAATACGTCTTCAAGAAATCCGACGGCTCGAAGCGGACCGCGGAAGAGCTTGTGGAATACTACGTCGGCTTGCAGAAAAAATTCCCGATCATCTCAATCGAAGACGGCTGCGCGGAGAACGATTGGGCAGGCTGGAAAAAGCTCACCGACAAGATGGGCGCCAACACTCAGCTCGTCGGCGACGATCTTTTCGTCACCAACGTGGAGTTTCTGCAAAAGGGCATCTCGACTGGCACGGCCAATTCGATCCTCGTGAAAGTGAATCAAATCGGTTCGCTCACCGAGACGCTCGATGCCATCGAACTCGCCAAGGAAAACAAATACACGGCGGTCATTTCTCATCGCTCCGGCGAGAGTGAAGACAACACCATCGCCGACATCGCGGTGGCGACCAACGCCGGTCAAATCAAGACCGGCTCGCTCAGCCGGACCGACCGCGTGGCCAAGTACAATCAGCTTTTGCGGATCGAGGAAGAACTTGGTGACAACGCCGTTTATGGCGGTAAGATGCGCTAAGTGAGCGCGGCGCGCATCGACTCCCAAAACCCCTCCCCGAGCGGCGGAATCTGGCATTCCCTCAATCGGTTCCTGTTCACGCTCATCATCCTCACGGTCGCAGCGTTGGTCGGGTATCGCTTTCTGCCCGAAGTCTCCAAGCGCCGCGAGCAGCAGGAGCGCGTCGAGCAGCTCAAGATCGACGTCGAAAAGGAACGCCAGCTCCTAGTGCTGAATACTCGCAAGAAAGAGCTGCTCAATTACGACGCGGAGTATCTCGGTCTCGTCGCCCGCGACCGTCTCGACTTGATGAAGGAAGGCGAGACAATCTATCGCCTCGACCCGCCCAAACAGGATAAGGCGAAGATGCGGCTAAATCACTGACGGGCGATTCTCTCTCCGTCATTCTGCGTGCAACGAACGCACGCTTCTCATAACCGTTACCTCAACTTTTTAACTCATGTCTTTCGATCTCAACGCCATCAATACCGAAGCCCTCAAAGCCCGCGTTGGTGAGCTGCGGAGGTATCTTTGACTTCGATCGCCTAAGCTCCCGCCTCGCAGAACTGGAAGGCCAGATGGCCGAGCCCGATTTCTGGGCAAACAAAGAACGGGCGCAACAACGCGTCGAAGAAGTCTCCACGTTGCGCGGAAAAACGACTCCGCTCGTCGCGCTTGAGCGGCAGATCGAAGACCTGCCGGTGCTCATCGAACTCGCGCAGGAATCCGGCGACGCCGAGAGCGCGGCCGAGGTCGAAAACGAACACGCCGCAACTCTTAAGAACCTCGCGGACTTCGAGCTGAAAATGTTGCTCTCCGGTCCGAACGACCGTTGCAACGCCTTTCTCACGATCAACTCCGGCGCCGGCGGCACCGAGTCGTGCGACTGGGCAGACATGCTCTTGCGCATGTATCAGCGCTGGATCGAGCGGCAGGGTTTCAAGAGCCAGATCATGGACATCCAGCTCGGCGACGAAGCGGGCATCAAATCCTGCACGGTGCAGGTCAGCGGCGAAAATGCGTTTGGTTATCTCGCGACCGAACGCGGTGTGCATCGGCTGGTGCGCATCTCGCCCTTCGATGCGAACAAGCGCCGGCACACGTCGTTTGCTGGTGTCGATGTCGTGCCGGAATTGCCGGAGAGCGCGCCGATCGAAATCAACGAAGCCGACATCGAGGTCGACACATACCGCAGCGGCGGCAAAGGCGGACAGAACGTCAATAAAGTCGAGACTGCTGTCCGCATCCGGCACATTCCCAGCGGCCTCGTCGCGGCCTGCCAAAACGAGCGGAGCCAGCAGAAGAACAAGGTCACAGCCATGCGCATGCTTCAGGCAAAACTGCAGCAGGTCGAGACCGACAAAGCCGCCGCCGACATCAACGCGGCCTATGGCGAAAAGGCCGACGTGGCCTTTGGCAGCCAGATTCGCAGCTACGTCTTCCAGCCTTACCAAAAAATCATCGACCTGCGAACCGGTGTGGAGACGAGCAACATCGACGCCATGATGGATGGCGACATCGATGCGTTCATCCAGGGAAAACTGCGTGGCTTGAAACGGGAAAAAGGCGCGAGCGACGAAGAGTAGGCGGCGGCGCCATCTCACATTCTCAGATTTGCCAACCGCGGGACGCTTCCGGCGGGCTTGCGGCTTCGCAAAAATTCTCCAGACAAACCCGATGAACGGCGACGTTACCCCTCGTGAAGACCCCCGCTTCATGAATGACGGAGATCCCGATGAACCTTGGAAACACTGCTACCAACAGCTCGCGCCGAAGCTGCTCCTTTTCGCGCGGCAGTGGGTCGCATCCAGCGCGGATGCCGAGGATGTCGTGCAAATCGCGTTCGTCAAATTCTGGCGGCGGCAGCCGGACGCCCGACCGGAACATTATCCCCTGCTCTTTTCCGCGGTGCGCTCCAGCGCGCTCGATTTTCTCCGCAGCGGGGAGCGCCGGTCGCGCCGCGAGGCAAATCCGGCGGTCGAGCTGCTCCGCGAAGACGCGACCTATTTCGATGCCACCGTGGCGCGGCGTGAAGATGCCGCGCTCGTCGAGGAAGCCCTGCGCGAACTGCCCGCCGAGCAGCGCGAAGTCCTCGTGCTCCGCATTTGGGGCGAACTCACATTTGCCCAAATCGCCGCCACCGTCGGCGAACCGATCAATACCGTCGCGTCCCGGCATCGCTATGCCCTCGAGGCGCTCCGCAAAACCATGAAACCGTATCTCCATGAACGAGTCTGATTTCGAGAAAAGTCTCCGCGCCTTGTGCCCGGTGGCACCCTCGCCGGGACTGAGCGCGCGCATCCGGGAGGAACTCGCGGAGTCAACCGCCGTCGAAACTCTTCCTACCCATTCGCGCTTCGGCAGCCTGGCAAATGTGGTCCGGGAGATTTTCGCCATCCGGTTGGTGCGCGACCTTGGCTGGGCTTGTGCGGGTGCTGCGACCGCCGTCGCGATCATCACCGTTTTCCATCGTCTGGATGCTCCGGCTGTCCGCTTGACCGTGGCATTGGCGCCCGCGGGTGAGCCAGTCGTTGAGCCCGACACCTTTGCGCTCGCGGAAACTTCGCGCGAATTGCTCTCCGCCGAAGATTCGGATGAACTCTTCGAGACGGACGAGGGACCCGCTCGGCAGGTCCGCTACAGCTACCGAGAAGTCCACACATGGGCCAATCCGCGGACCGGCGCGCGCGTCGAACTCGAAGTGCCCCGCGAGGACGTTTTTTTTCTGCCCGTTTCCATGCAGTAACCCACACCACACCAGCATCTATGAAAATCACCCGCCAGCTCTTCTTCGCCGTCGTCACGGCGCTCGGAACCTCGCTCAGCCTTGCCCAGGAGGACCGCAAACCCAACCCTCCCGAAGACCCAAAGATTCCACCGCACCCGCCGGGAGCAGAACGCGCGTCGCCGACACCCGATCGCCCGCGGCGCCTGGAAGGCGATCGCCAGCAGGAACGTCAGCGTCGCTTCGAGGGTGATCGTCCAAACGATGATCTGCGCCGTCCAGACGGCGACCGCTCACCGGAGAATTCCAAGCGGCCCGACGGTTCGCGCTCATCGGAAGGCGATCGCCGAATGGAGGACGCCCACCGCTCGGGGCCCAACTGGAACATGCCGATGATCCCGCCGGTACCGCCGAAACCCGCTTCCTATCTTGGAGTCATTACCTCGCCTCTCCCACCGCCGCTCTCCGCGCAACTCAGCTTGTCCGAAGGTTTCGGTCTGATCGTAAACGAAGTACTTCCGGATAGCCCGGCGGCGAAGGCGGGCATCCAGCGCTACGACGTGTTGACGAAGTTCAACGACCAGCAACTCG
>JBBSDS010000381.1:0-4697 GCA_038240495.1 Chthoniobacterales bacterium
GAACTGCACGCTTGTGGTGCGTTCGTGGCGGTTGATGTTGTCGCGGCGGGGCGGCGGATGGTTGACGAATGATCGCCGCAACCGTTTTCCTTCAGCGGCTCGGCGACCATTCGCGCACATGGCACTCCAGCCCGGATGCGGCTGCGCAGCAGCGGCATCGTAGAGGCGGGCGCGGGCGCGAAGTCTCCGGGTGCGCGGAGGAGTGCCCGAACGGAGCGCACCCGGAGTCTTCGGCGGAGGAGGGCGGTCCTAAACTTTGACCCCCGCAGTCTGCTGCTGCTTCGGCGCGATCGTGCGCTGTGCTTGCATCGCGATCGAGGCCATTGCCTTCTCCTGCTGTTCGGCGGGCAGGTTTTTCACGAGCGTCCGATACGCCTCCTTCAGCTCGGGATTTTCGTCGAGCTTCTTGAGCACGGCAGTGCGGACGCGTTCACGCCGCTCGGTCTTGTTCACATATTGAAGCACGAGGCTGCGCTCCAGCCGATCCCGCGGCAGCCCCTGGATGTAGGCCCACTCCTTCGGGTTGGCTTTGATGTAGTCGTCGATGCGTGCGTTCACCTCCGGGTTGTCGCGGAGTTGCGGTGTGTCTTTGGCCGGCTCTGCGGATGCAGTTCCGTTGCCATTGCTGGTTTTGTCAGTTCGTTTCAGGCTCATAGTTTTCTAGTGTGCAGCGGTGTGGGTTTCGCGGACGGCTTCAACGATCTCGCCGCAAAAGAGATCGATGAGTCCAAAAGGATCTTCGTGTTCGACGGCGAGGCTCATGAGGAATTCCGGGCCGGGTGAAAGGCCGAGCCTCTGCTCGATTTCGTCGCTGGCCTCCAGATACCGGGTGACGGTTGCCGGAGGCACGGTGACGATGACGGGGGCGTTGGTGTTCGTGTGTTTCATGGTTTTGAGGTGAGTGAATTAGCGTCGCCTACCACTTGTCGTCTTTCGGCGATGCCGATGACGCGGGTTGGTTTCCGTCACGGGGGCGCACCTGCGCCTGGACCGCATCGAGGCGTTCGCGCAGGGTCACCATCTCCTGCTTGAGCTGGAGATTTTGAACGGCCATCTCCCGCATTTGCGCGACGGCTTTTGTCATTTCCGCGAGCTGCTGATTGAGCGTGGTCGTTTGCTCGGTGAAAACGCGCGTGGTCGCACGCTGCTTGTTCAACTCCGCGACTGCCGCATCGTTCAGCGAGGGTACCGCAGTGTCCGGCGAAGCCGCACGTGCGGAAGGCGCGCCCGGTTTCGGACGCAGATTCCACGCGGCCGTTTCCTCGATGCGATAAACGGGATGCCCGTCGTGCATGACGAATGGATCGCCGGGATCGACATACCGCCCGAAGCGATATTCACGCACACGCTCGGGCAGCCGGACGGTGGATGTATCCACACGCCGCGAGAGTGGCGGAGCGATGGTGATCTTTTTCGCCGGATGCGAGGCGCACGAGGCGAGGACGAGAGTGGATGCGAGGAGCAGGACTGTTTTCATGGATTGGATTTCTGTTGTGGAGTGTTGATGGGACGTGCGGGGAATGACTGCGGCGGCTGGAGTGCAGTCCGCGAAGGAGCGGCGATTTTTTCCGCTGGTGCGGATGGCGGTGTCGGTTCCGTCAGCCCGACTGCGGTGCCGCCGATTCTGGCGTCCGCGCGATCCACCGTCTGGGTGATGTAGAGGTAGAACTGTTTGCCCGCCGGCACGCGCACGTAGAACCCGTCGCGTTCGATCGATTGCTGAATCTGCTGGGCGTATCGGTCCATGATGCCCTGCACGCCTTTGATCCCCGCGTTTTGCAAAGTCGGCAGCGCGTAGGAGCCGTAATCGGAAGTTCGCTTTTCGGTGAGCGCCTCGCCTGCGCCGCTGAGCAGCGCAGCCGCGAACAGTTTCACTTCGGCAAGATTGTCGCTCTTGATCAACCGGCCCCGGAGCCCCGCGCTGCCGTCGGTGATGCTCCAGGTGCCGGTGTCCGCCTCGCGCTCCTGATCGAGTGCGAGGCCGGAGACATTCAGCTCCTCTCCGCTCTGCCACACGAGCGTCCAACGCCCGTTGCTGGCGATCCGTTCGCGGGCACGATCGACGTTGGCGGTGCCATGCACTTCCGTCCCCGCCGCGATGCTGAGCTGGCCATGGGGGAAGATGTCCTCGGTGACGAGGCCGATGATCGGCGTCTGGATCGGAGATGAATCAACGGTCACGATCAGTTCGCACGGGATGAGCCGGCCGAACGGGGCGAAGTCGGAGCTGAACGTCTTGCGTTCCTTCGCGGGCGGCGGCGGCGTTTCCGCGAAAAGGCTGATCGCGGGAAGTTCGGGCGGCGGTGGTTCCTTGGCTGGCGTGGACGGCGGTGGAATCGGCTTCGGCGCGTCCGGCGTCCGGAACGGAGACATGTTGCGGTCAACGCTTTCCGGCACTTGCGGTTTGGCATCGTGCTTCGGCGTGGGCGCGCTGCCCGATGTCGCAGATGTCGAAGCGGGGGCTCGCCGGCTGTTCACGAGCAGCAGGACGACAAGCAGCGCAATGAGAAAGAGCACCAGCGCCCCGGTGGGCGAGCGGAAGAAATTGAGGAAGCGGCGAGGATTCATTTTTTGGGCAGGTCAGTGGGTTGAAGCGGGTCCACGTCCCACTCGGAGGCGTCGGCCTTGGCGTCGCGCCGAGAGAGGACGAAGGTGAAGTCGTTTTTGAGCGAGAGATCGCTGCGGCGTCCGTCCGGTCCGCCGCTGAGGACGACGTATCCGGACACCGTTCCGCGTGGCGCAACGATGGCGCTCAGATCCGTGAGCGATGGCGTCATCACGCGATCCCCTGCGCGCACTTCCAGCCGTTCAGGAGCGTGCTCCAGCAGTTTGTCGCTGCGGCTCGCAATCGTGATCTGGAAGACGAGCGTGTCCTCCTCGGGAAAACGAAACGCCTGCTCGCATCGCACCTCGTATTCACCGCAATCGCTCACCGACGGCCTCTCGCGAAGGTCGCGATATTCGACGCCTGCGACAGCCTCGGGATGATACGTCTTGAGCAGCGCGAACGCTTTCGCTGTGTCGAGCAATCCAAGCAGCCGTGGCGGCGTCAGCGCGTGCGCGTGGAGGCGGCTCTTCTCCGGCTTGCTTTGCAGCACGACGGAATACAGCGGCACCGCACTTTCCCGCAGCTCGAACACGTAGGTGCGATTGTTCCAGCGCACATTGAGATTGGTCGCCGCTTCCTTCGCCAGCGCCCGCACGGAGAGATAGGCCGTGCCTTTCGTGTGCGCGATTTGGAAAAGGCCAGGCGTCTTTCCATCCGCGGTGATGAGCGCGCCATCGATTGCTGCAATGGGCGACGGGAAACTGATCGTCGTCACCCGCGTCTCGGAAACCGGGACGGCATAGACGGTGTGATCGTCGAGCGTGAAGTCGCGCACGGGCGGCTCGGCTGCGCCGGCCAGCGCCGCGGTGAGGGCGAATGCGAGGGAAGTGAAGTTATCGAGCGGGTTCATATTTGAAGTCCTGGATGGCGGTCGGGAAGCGGCCGTTCTCGACCATGTTTGGGTTGCGCCGCATTTTGAGTTTGAGGGTGAAAGGCACCGCCTCGGTGAAGGCGCGGTCCTGAAAAATGCCGCTGCGGATGAGCTGCCCGCTGATCTGCGTGAGCACGAGGTCCGCGCGCGTTTCGAGGAATTCGATCTTCGCGATCTCCGCTTTCTGGTGGAGTTGCTTCGCTTTGAATTCCTGCTCCTCGCCCGACCACTGCGCGCGGGCCTTTTCGTGCGCCTCCTTCAGGAACATCTGCTTCACGAGTTCCGGGTGATCAAAGCCCTTCGGATTGCGTTCGAGAAATGCCACCGTCGCGAGCGTGCTCTGCTGCGCGTGCAACTCGCGCGCTTCCTGAAACTCAAGCAGTGGCGAGACGAAGAACGTGCCCGCCGGATCGATGATCACCACGCGCTCGCGTTCCTTCAAAGTTCGCGCAAGCTGGATGCGCTCGACGGCAGCGCCGATGATCACGGCGACTGCGACGAGGAACCAGAATCGCGCGAGGCGATCCTTGTCGATGAGAACGCGGATGGGATCGGTGCGTTGATCGCGGAATCGCGACGGGCGCGGTCCCGGCGTGGTGGTGCGGATTTCGGGTGTGGATGTTTCCATGGTTAGTTTTTGGATTTGCTGAGGAGTTCACGAACGGCCTCGTCGCCCGAGGGATCGTTCTTTTTCGGAGGCGACGGCTTGCGCGTTGCGCTGCGCTGGCTGGCGAGCGCGCCCGGCAGACTTCCCATCGGTGAATAGGAACTGCCGCTGCTCGACGCTTCCGCGGCACCCATCGCCGCAGCGACCGCGCCGCCCGCCATGCCTGCGACAGCCGCACCTGCACCACCGCCCGCGCTGATCGCACCGGCAGCGCCGACACCCGCAGTGGCACCTGCAGCTCCCGCCGTGGCAGCCGTGGACGCGAGCGCCTGTCCGACTTGCGCGCCGGTTGAGATCGCCTTTTGAATGATGTATGGCGCGGCAATCGTGCTGCTGATCAGCCACAGCGCGAGCGCAGCAAGGCCCATCAGATTTTGCAGGCCGTAGGCTGCTCCGTTGGCGGCTCCCCCGCCCGCGACGATGCTCTGGTCGCTCATGAAATCAATGAGGCCCGACGTGACCAGCGAAGCCGCGCCCCATCCGAGCGGCCAGCAAAGCACGCCCACGTAGCCGAGCAAAAATCCGACGGCGATGGAATGGAGCGTCCGCAC
>JBBSDS010000382.1:0-4683 GCA_038240495.1 Chthoniobacterales bacterium
CCAGGCGCTTCTGCACGCTTGCCCAAATCCGAGCCGCTTGTATCCGGGATTCCATGACTCAAGCCGTTGCCCAAATTCTCGAAGAGGCGGAACAGCTTTCTGCCCCGGAGCGAGCCGAACTCGCCGACCGTATCGTGGAGAGCCTTGCCCACGACATCCCCCCCGGACATCGCTGCAGCCCAGATTACCGAGGTTCGGCGGCGTATCGCGCAGGTCGAGTCCGGCGAGGTCGCACTCATTCCGGGCGATGAGGCTCTGGCACACGTTCGCCGCATCGTGGCTTCCGCACGCGCGGCGAGCTGATGGCAGCGAGCTACAGTTTTCATCCCGAGGCGCTTTTCGAGTATGCGGAAGCTACCAACTCCTACCTCCGCGAAGCGTCAGTGCGGGTGGCTGATCGTTTCGTTTCAGGCGTCGATTCTGCAGTTGCGGCTTTGGTCGCTGCGCCGACGCGGTAGCGAGTTGTCGAGGAGCCGGAGATTCGGCGTTACGTCTTCAGCCGATTTCCTTTCGTCATCTACTACCGTTGGGAGCCACAGTTGAGCGTGTCACCATTTATGCGGTCATGCAATGTAGCCGCGAGCCTGGTTATTGGCGTCACCGTATCGAACGAAGCACCTAACTCTTACACGTCGATCCATCGTCCGGAGTTTTTGGGTTTATGGCGAAGTGCTAAAACACCCTCCGCAACTCGGCGAAATTCCGTCATTCCGTTTCAAATTTTTTGACGGAATTACGGAATTCGTCCAAATGACGGAATGCAAAGTTGGAAGCTATTCTGGCAAATGCTCCACCTTCGTTTCGTGCATCGTTTTCGTTCGCCGAGACAGATTTTTGGAACGAGGAAAAATGAGCCATCCAATGAGAAGGCCAATCGCCACAAAGGTCAGCGAAAATGGGACTGCTACGACGATTGGCCACCACGCAAACTCCCGGTCGATCACAGCGAAGCGCGGGTCTTCGGGATCGACAAAGATGCGAACTGGCCTGCCAGCGCGCCACGCCGCCGATAAGGGCCGATAGAAATCGCCGGACTGCTTGAAGAGAGTGATTCGCAATCCGGTGAATGATTGACCACCAACCCGGTAGTCGTAACTCACGACCGTGGAGCCCATGCCTCCACCTCGAGCGCCGACGGTGGATTTGTGCCAGTCGACCGACAGCAAGCGCGCCGTCGTTGTGACCCCCGCCCGTGTGCGCCAGGACCCGTAAATATTGTCCTTAATAATGCTGACAAAGAGACGAAGCCCCATGGCCAGGCACACCGCACCGAAAGTCAATACGACACCCTTTTGGATTCCGGATAGGTCTGCCGCTGACGCGCTCACGATTCGCGAACGGTTACTTGGAAGGCCCCTGCCCGCTCGGAGGTAGCGGGACCTGACTCGGGTGCATGAGATAGGCGAAGAGGTCGCGCACCTGCGTTTCGCTCAATGCCAGGAGCAGGCCCTCGGGCATGAGCGATTGCGAAAGTTCCTGCTGCGTCGCAATCTCGCTGCGTTCGATGGTCAGCTTCTCGGTCATCGTCCGGAGCGTGATGGTGCGGTCGGTCTTCGTCGTGATGAAGCCATTGAGCACGCGACCGTCCTTGAGATTCACGACAGTCATGCGGAAATCGGCGCTCACCGCGGCGCTCGGATCGACGATGTTTTCGAGCAGGTGGTCGATGTTGGCGCGACCGGTGCCGGTGAGGTCGGGGCCGACCTCGCCGCCTTCGCCGTAGAGGCGGTGGCAGATCGCGCATGTCGCGGTGAAGACCGCGCGTCCCGCGCTCTTGTCGGCCTGCGCCAGCACCGCGGGCGTGAGCTGCTGCTTGAGCCTGGCCATGAACTGCTTCTTGTCCGCGGCGGTTTCGTGCAGCTCTCCCCACACTTCGGCGAGCTTCTTGTCGAGCCCGGGGTCTTTGAAGCTGAGGATTTGTCGGGCGTCGAAGGGCGTGAGATCGCCGCGTGGAATCTTGCCGGTGCCGATGGCCTCGAGCAGCGGTCCGGCGAAGGCGGGGCGTGAGACGAGCGTGGCGAGGAGCTGCGGGCGCTCGGATTGATGGAACTGCTTGTAAGCGGCGACGAGCTTCGCGCCGATCGCGGGATCGTCGAAGGTCGAGAGCCCGCGCGCGGCCACGGGATTAAGGAAACGCACGCCGAGCAACTGCTCGCAAATCGGGCGCAAGTCGGGCGCGCGATTGTCGATGAGCGTTTGCAGTGCGGCTTTGCGCTGGTTGATGTCGGCGTCCTTGTCGAGCGCCACGCGCTTCACTTCGTCGAGTGCGCGGCCGTCGCCGAAGACGACGCTGAGTTCGCGGATGCTGGCCCGCAGGCCCGCTTCTGGCCGTTGGGCGTAATTCGCGACCAGCGCATCCCAAGCGGCGGGCTTTGGCGCCTTGCGCCAACCTGCGAGTCCCTCCGCGATCCCGGCGAGGATCTCGGTGGCGAACGTCGCATTCGCGTTCACCAGCGGGAGACGCAGCAAATCGTTGAGCAGTTGCGGGTTCTTCTCCGCGTCTTCCGCGAGGCGGCGGGCGATATATTTGCGGGTCTGCGGCAGGTGGCAATTGGCGGCCACCTTCACCAAACCCGCGGGGTCGGCATCGCCGACTGGGATAAGCCCATACCAAATGAGCAACGGGAGATTGTGGTCGGTGTCGTCTTCGCCGCGGGCGACGAGCGCCTGAGCCAGCGGAATCCGCTCCGCGATGGGCAGCCGTTGCAAGGCAGAAGCAAGCGCGAGGCGGACGAGGCCGGACTGGTCTTCGCGAGCAAGGCGCACGAATTCGTCCTGCAAGGCGGGCGCGGAATTTTCAGCCGCGGCAAAGTCCGGGCGCCAAGTCGGCCGCACGCTCATCAGGGTATCAAGCGGCCACGCGTCGCTGAGCAGACGCACGGCCCAGGTGCGCACATGCTCGTCGGGATGGCGCAGTTGCGCGCGGAGGAAGGCACCGTTGGCAGCACCGATGGCATTCAGCGTCCACAGCGCGCGCAGTTTCATCACGCTGTCCGGGTGTTCGTCGAAGAGCGTGACGAGTTGTAGCTTCGCAGCGGTCAGATCCTCGCCGGAATGGGTGCGGGCGATGAGTTCCAGCCGCGCCTGCCGAGCGAACCACTCGTTCGGATGCGTGTGCAGTTTCACCAATTCCACCGTGTCGAGCTTCGTCAGGTCGCCGATGTTCACCTTCTTCGAATCGCCCGCGGTGATCTTGTAAATGCGCCCGCTCGTCCGATGGACGCCGTTGTGCTCGTGGCACTCGCCGGTGTCGCTCCAATCGAGCACGAAGACGCCGCCGTCCGGGCCGTAGCAGAGGTCGAGGCCGACGAACCATGAATCTGCGGCAAACATGGTATCCGTGCCGCGATGCGCGACGTAGCCGGAACCGGTGCGTTCGAGAAGTTCCTCGTTCGCGCGCTTGCCATGCTGGTTGAGCGTGTAAAAGCGACCGCGATATTCCGCGGGCCAATTGTCGCCGAGATAGACCATCGCGCCGATGTGCGAGTGGCCGCCGCCGAGATCGTTCGCCGCGCCCGCGCGCGAATTCTGCCAGCCTTTGCCGGCATCGAAATGCCAGTGGTCCGCGTGCATGTCGATGAGCGCGTAGGCGCGCGGATTCGGATCGACCGTGGCGCCCCGGATGAAGTGCTCACCCGCGATCGCGTGCCAGATGTGTCCATTCACCGTATTCACGTAGAAGAGTTCGCCGTGCTCATTCCAATCGTGCCCCCACGGGTTCGTGTTGCCGGAGGTGATCGCCTCAAAAACCTTCCGCTGGGGATGATAACGCCACATGCCCCCGCGGACGGGAATTCGCTGTTCCGGAGGTGTGCCGGGAGCGCCGACGTCCGCCGCACCCGAAGCGCCGCAACGTCCATAAAGCCAGCCATCCGGCCCGAAGCGCAGGCCATTGGCCGTGTTATGATAGTTCTCTTGTGGCGCCGCAAAGCCAGTAAGCACAACTTCCGCCGGGCCGTCGGGGACGCCGTCGTGATTGCGATCGGGGATGAAGACGAGATTGGGCAGACAGAGCGCCCACACGCCACCGAGGCCCACCTCGATGCTCGTGAGCATCTGCACGTCGTCGGTGAAGACCGTGCGCTTGCCGAAGTGGCCGTCTCCGTCCGCGTCCTCGAACATCAAAATGCGGTCGCGCAGCTTCATCTCGAAACGCACACCGCTCTCGGCGTAGGTGTAGTTTTCCGCGATCCACAAGCGTCCGCGCGCATCCCACGACATCGCGATCGGATTCTGCACGTCGGGCTCGGCGGCGAAAACCGTGGCTTTGAATCCCGGCGGCAGTTTCATCTTTGCCGCGGCCTCCGCTGCGGGCATCGGACCTGATTTGTCCGGCTCAGTATTGTAAGGCGCGGGAAAGTCGGCGGCGTGCAGGCTCAATGCGAGCAGAGTGAATGGGAGGAAAGGTTTCATGGAACGTGTGGGTGTGGGTGAGCAGTAGAACAAGTGGACCGCGCTTGTGGCAATCGCGAGAGCGGCGGCTCTTCACGCGACGAACAACTCCATGAAATCCCGCACCGGCGTGGCGCTCAGCCGCGCAGGGTCGCCGAAAAGGGCGAGGATGTTCTCTGCCGTCGGCGCGGGGATGCGGCGGCGCAGCGCTTGCTCGAACTTCGTGAGCAGCACCGGCACGCCTTCACTTCGCCGCCGCCGATGGCCGATCGGATACGTGACCGCGACCCG
>JBBSDS010000383.1:0-4661 GCA_038240495.1 Chthoniobacterales bacterium
ACGCCATGGTGGCGATCGACGCCCGCTTCGATTCCTTGAAAGCGATCCAGAAAGCTGGCTGGAAAAACCCGCCGCCAAATGACGACCGCTCGCCCGCTCACGAAGCGACGCTGCTTTTGGAACAGTTCCACGAACTCGCCCGGACTGATGATACAGCTCAACGCCCCGCCGATTATCGAACCAAACTCACTGCCGCAGAAAACGCCGCCGAAGCTCTGCGGCAATCGCTCCTCGCGCCGACGCTCAATTCAGCAGCGGTCGGGCTTGCGTTCAAACAAACCGGCCAAAGCTGCGCGGAGTGTCACAAGACATTCCGCAACGAAAAACGATGATCGTTTCGTCAGTTCCGCTGTTTCGTTGGCGAGCTTTTTCAAAAAAAATGTAACAAGTGTCCTGCCTATCTCCGCCCATTCGTCGTAGGAATGAAATAACAACCATCAACCTCGAATCAAACCAAAGACCATGAACACCAAAATCACTTCCTTTTGCGCAACTCTTCTGCTGGCCGCGTCCGGTTGGCTGAATGCCGGAGAGCCAGGAACACCCAAGGCCGGCTCGCCGGAATTTGAGCGGATGAAAACGCTCGTCGGCACCTGGACTGGAAAGACGGATATGGGTCAGGGACCGGTGGACATGACCATCCAGTATCGGCTGGTGGCGGCGGGCAGCGTGCTGGAGGAACGCATTTCCCCCGGCACTCCGCATGAGATGGTGACGATGTATTACGACAAGGCCGGCAAGCTCGCGCTGACGCACTACTGCATGTTCGGAAATCGGCCGGAGATGGCATTGAAGACCGCGAATGCAAAGTCGCTGACGTTTGATTTCGATTCGTGCTGCGCGATCGACCCGAAGAAGGAGTCGCATATGCACGGGATGACGATCCGGTTTGACGACGCGGAGACGATCACCACGAGTTGCAAGGCGATCATCGACGGCAAGGAAGCACCCGAACACGAGACGACGCTGAAGCGGGTAAAGTCGGAGACCGCCGCGGCGCGGTAAGCAAGGGGCGGAAAGTCAGACCCCTGACCTACTCCACGAACCGCTCCAGCACGATCAGCAGTTCCCGGAGCTTGCGCTGCGCCTCTTTCGGCTCGGAGGCTCCTTCGATGCATTGGTGCGCGTGCTGGTGGATAACGACCTGGGCAAAGGACTTGAGCGCCTTGCGGACGGACACGACCTGCGTGAGCACCTCCGGGCAATCCTGGTCGTCAGCGACCATTCGTTCAATGGCCGCGACTTGTCCGGCGATCTTGCGGAGGCGGCTTTGCAGCGCTTTCTTTTCATCGGGCGAGTGCGAGTGCGAATGGCTGGCCATGGCGCGAGCGTAACCGCGGATCGCAGCGCTGACCACTCCCGGAATTGCGTTCTTGCCGCGCATGGGGGTAGGGGGTATAGACCACCTCATGCCCGACTTCCTCCACGCCCTGCAAAACGGCGGCGCCAGCCTGTGGCTCTTCATCCCGACTGCGATCCTGCTCGGGGCTCTGCACGGGCTGGAGCCGGGGCACTCGAAGACGATGATGGCGGCGTTCATTATCGCCATTCGCGGCACGGTGCGCCAGGCGATCCTGCTCGGGCTGTCGGCGGCGATTTCGCACTCGCTCCTCATCTGGCTGCTCGCCGCACTCGCATTGCACTACGGCAATGCCTGGAGTGCCGAGAGCGTCGAAGCCCCGCTGCAACTTGGTTCAGCGGTCTGTATCCTCGCGCTCGCAGTGTGGATGTTTCTGCGCACGCGGCGCGATTTGCGGGCGGCCGCGGAGCACGACGATCATCACGATCACGACGGCGGCCACACGCATGAGCACCACGGTCACGCTCATGACCACGCCCAGAGCGAGCTGTTCGTCCTCGATACAGGCCACGGCAAAATCGAATTGAGCGTATTCGAAAAGGGCGTGCCGCCGGTCTTCCGGCTCCGCGCGCCCGCCGGCGAAATCCTGCCCGCGGCAGCCGACGTGACCATCGAAACAGTGCGCCCCGACGGTGCGCGTCAGACCTTCGCCTTTGTGGCAAAGGACGAGTTCCTTGAGTCGCGCGACGATATTCCCGAGCCGCATGGATTCGCCGCTCTGCTCACGCTTCGGCACGGTGGTCATGCTCATACCTGCCGCGCGGAGTTCCGCGAAGAGGATCATCACCACCACGCCGATGAGGAAGCGGCCGGCTTTCAAGACGCCCACGAACGCGCCCACGCGCTCGATCTTCAAGAGCGCTTCGCCGGTCGCACTGTGACGACGCAGCAAATCGTCCTCTTCGGCATCACGGGCGGCCTGATGCCGTGCCCGGCAGCCTTCACCGTCCTGCTCGTCTGCTTGCAACTCAAGCGCGTCTCACTCGGTCTGGCAATGGTGGCCGCGTTCAGCTTTGGCCTCGCTCTCACGATGGTCTGCGTGGGCGCGCTCGCCGCCTGGAGCGTGCAGCACGCGCAAAAGAAATTTAGCGGCTTCGGCGATGCGATGCGCCGGGCGCCGTATGTCTCGTGCGCCCTGCTCGTGGTGCTCGCGCTTTATATGGGAATCCACGGCTGGCGCGGTCTGGCTGGTCATCCCTGAGCCGGAAAGATGCAGTTTTACGGATTCTTGAATACGCAGAGACGCAAAGGCCGAGGTGAAAAAAGGCGTCACGAAGAGCTGCACACGATTTGGTGAGGGCCAGGAGTTTTCTCGTTTGACCCTCTGCGCCTCTGCGTTTGATCCATCCACTGCGTCCTTCGACTGCATCGTTCCGGCTAAGAAGTGATGCCGAACGTCACGAGGCGCGCGACACGGCAGGCGCAGGATGCCCTTCCAAACAGTCATCCGGAGCTTGCCGAAGGACCTCCGAGGCGGCGGCATACGGGACAAATGGCGGTTGGTCCATGGGCGAGTTTTTCGTGGGCGGAGGAGGCGCGGAGCTCGAGCAGTCAGGTGGCTCCGCACCGCCGCTGCCCGCAAATAGATGGAGGTCCTTCGGCAAGCTCAGGATGACATCGTGGAATGGGTGGCCTGCGGCCACAGGGGCGCGGACTTTCGCTCCACCTTGCTAAAGCCAGCGAGCCGTCTCGCGGAGGCTGCGTGCGGTATTGCCAAACCGAATGGCGGCGGGAAGACTCCGCGCCGATTTGCCATGAACTGCTTTTTCCGCATCGTCGCGCTCGCCATCCTTGGGACTGCCGGTGCGGGCCTCGCAGCGGACGCGACGCCGATGTCGCTGTGGGAGCGGGATACCTGGACGGGAGACTGGGGCGGCCTGCGTCCGCAACTCGCAGACCATGGTGTAGTGCCGACGCTCAACTACATCGGCGAGGTCCTCGGAAATGTGACGGGCGGTTCGCGACGCACCGCGATTTACGAAGGGCTCGTGACGCTTTCGCTGGACGTGGATTTGCAAAAGCTCGCCGGCTGGTCGGGCGCAAAAGTGCATATCCAAGGTTACAATCCGCACGGCGCGGGGCTCACGCAAAAGGCACTCGGTGACATCGGCCTCGTGAGCAATATCGACGCCTACGACACCGTGCAGCTCTTCACGTTCTGGCTGGAGCAAAGTTTTTCCGACAACCGTTTTTCGATTCGCGCTGGCATCCTCGCGGAAGACGATGAGTTTTACCAAAGCCTCCCGGCAGCGGTTTTTGTGCACTCGAATTTTGGCGAGCAAGCATCGATCGGACTGAACATTCCCATACCGGCCTACCCGATTGCGGGGCCGGGAGTAAGACTGCGAATCAATCCGTATGCCTGCCTTTCCGCGCTGTTCGCAGCCTACGGCGGAAATCCTGCGTCGGGCGTGCTGCGGGATCCCTCGCCGGACGCTGCACCATCGACGGAACTCAACAAGCACGGCACCCATTGGGCGTGGCGGCGAGTCGAGGGGGCATTGTTCGTCGCGGAAGTGAACTTGCATTTCAACGATCTTGCGACGGCGAATCCGGCGATGGACGCCGATGCGAACAAGGCGGAGAAAAAGCCGCGCGGACTGAGCAGCAGCTACAAGGTGGGCGTCGCCTATCACACCGACACCTTTTCCGAGGCTTACGATAAGACACTCATCGGACTGAGTTCGTCGCTGGCGCCAGCCCATGCCCGCGCCCGCGGCGGCGATTGGGCAATCTACGCGATGGCCGATCAAGAGCTGTCTCGCGAGCCGGGAACTGAGCACCAGGGATTGAGCGCTTTTGTTCACGCGTCTTTCGTGCCGCCCGATCGCAACGCCTACGATTTCTCGGGCGAAACCGGGTTCGCTTACACCGGCCTGCTGCCGGGCCGCACTGCGGATATTTGCGGCCTCGGAGTTGGATTCATTCACGCGAGCTCATATCAGGCCGCGGCAGTGCGGGATGCGAACCGCGCGGACGGCACCCGGTTCGCGGTTCCGGATTTTGAAACCGTGATCGAGGCAACCTACAATGCGCGTCTCGCGCCGTGGCTTTGGCTCCAGCCCGATGTGCAGCTCATTCTGCATGCAGGCGGCTCGAGCGAGCGCGGGAATGCACTCGTCATCGGACTGCGCTCGAACATCACGTTTTGAACGTGAGCGCCGCGAATCAGTAAGTGCCGCGCGTGACTCCGAGTTGCGATTGCGCGTTGAGCGCCCGCCACAACTCCTCACCTTCGCGCGCACCGGAGATCAGTGCCTGGTAGGCGCGAATCGTGCGCTGAGTTTCCGCGCCGTCTTCT
>JBBSDS010000384.1:0-4646 GCA_038240495.1 Chthoniobacterales bacterium
CGAGCAGAAAAAGAACCGAGCGCGAATGGCTCTGCGCCCATGCGGTGAAGCTCATTTGGCGTTGTGAATCTCCACCGCCATCCCGCCTTCGAGTTCGTAATTGCCGACCACGACGACGATGTCGCCCTCGTGCAAATCCGGCGCGATCACCTGGATTTCCCGCTCATTTTCCAATCCCGCCTGCACGGTGTGTTTGACGGCGTGATTTTCTTTCACCGTGAAAAGCGTGAAGCCGCCCGCCTCCGGCAAAAGTGCCGAGCGCGGCACGACGAGCGCGTTTTCGGCGGTGCGCGTGATCTCGCCTCGCACATAGCCGTCGAGCAACAACTTCGTCCCCGTGGGCAGCGAAACGTAAATATCAACGAGTCGCGTGGCGGGATCGACGCGCCGGGTGAGCAACCGCACCGAGCCGGCGATTTTGCCTGCCGCCGGATCGTTCACGGGAAAGAGCGCGATGGGCTGTCCCGGCGCGAGCAGCGCCAAATCCTCGGCCTCGACGCCGAGTTTCACTTCGATCTCATCCTCGGCCACGATTTCCACGAGCGGACTTCCCGACGCGACCAACTGCCCGTCCTGCACATCGACTTTGGCCACGACTCCGGCGACATCGGAATGAATCCGGTTGTCCGTTCCCACGCCTTGTTTTTGCAAGCTCGCGAGCTGCAACTCCGCGTCGCGCGCCGCCTTCTGCGCGGTGCCGAGATCCTGATTCGTGGCGAGTTTCAAATTGAAACGCTCCTCGACTTGCTTGAGTTCTTTTCGCGCCGACTCGGCGGCACTCTTCGCCTGTTGGAGCTGCAACTGGGCTGCGGCACTCGGCTCGATCTCGACCAACGAATCGCCGGCGGTCACCGACTGGCCGGGCGCGACGAGGATATGCCGCACGCGAGTCTCGAACGCGACTGCGACCGAGTGCGTTTTGCCCGGCTGCGCGACAATGCTGCCATAGGCCGTGAGTGTTTCCGTGATCGCTTTGCGCCCGACCTTCGCGGTCTGAACGTGCGCGGTGACTGCGCTGGAAGCGTCACCCGCCGTGTTGCCCGCCGTCTCGCCGGCCGAACCGGAGCCGCGGTGCATGAACCACCAGACCGCTCCACCTGCGAGTAGTGCGATGACGACGAACCAGACGACTTTTTTCATGGCTTGGGATGCATTCGCACCAGCGCTCCGGGCAGATAGCGGCCCGATGCGATCTCCAGCGCGGTCCGCGCCTCCACGAGTTGCTCTTTGAGTTTGAGAAGCTGGAGGCGTTTTTGCAGCAGATTGCTGCGAGCAAAATATAGTCCGAGCACGTCGGCATTGCCCTCGTTCACGGCCGTTTCTTCCGTGCTCACCAGACGTTCCAGCAACGGCAACGCCTCGTCCGCCGCCGCGATCTGGCGATTGAGCGACGCGATGTCGGCGAGCGCGGTCGCGATGTCGGACCGCGCCTCGAAAAGCCGGTTGTTGTATTCATCGAGCAGCTTCTGCCTCGTCGCGCGCTCGGTCGCGACAACGCCCTGATTGCGGTCAAAAATCGGGAAATCCATCGTGATCGCGAAGCCCGAGGTGTGGACGTCGGAGGTGTCGCTGACTTGGGTGAAGCCGAGCGTGATTTTTGGGAATTGCGCGAGCACCGCCGCCCGGACGGTCGCGTCCTGACTCTCCGCCGCTGCGCGCAACGCGAGCAAATCGAGTCGGCCAGTTTCAAGACCCGCGACCAGCTCCGCTTCGGCGGGCGGGTGCAGACTCGAGGGCAGCCGAATCCCGCTTTGAAAACGCAATTCCGCGTGCGGCTCCAGGCCGATCGTCTTTTTCAAGAGGAGACGCTGTTTCTCCAAATCCTGTTCCAGATTCAACGCGACCGCGTGCGCATCCTGGCTCGTCGCTTCTGCCGCCGCGAGATCGAGCACCGTCTTCTGGTGCGCCTCGACGGCCTTCTTCAACGTGCCCGCGTTTTTCTGCAACGCCAGATCGGCCTCCCGCGCTCGCGCCAACTGCGCCTCGCGCGCCACCACGCGATACACCGCCGTCCGCGCCGACTGTGCGACCTGCCATTCCTGCCACGCGATATCAAGATCGACAGAGCGGACATTCGCCCGCGCCGCAGTCCGCTTCGGCAGCAGTGGCAAGAGCGACGTCACATCCCAGCCCGCGCCATAGCTGAATGCGTTGACCGTCCCTGCTGTGTTGCCACCCGTCACGAAATCGCGCGTGAAGGAAATCTGCGGGTTGGGAAGGATGCCCGCCTGGATCAGTTGCGCCTGCGCCAGCCCGCGCCGGTCGCGCGCGGCCCGCAGCGAGGGATTGAGCATCACCGCGAGCATGCCCGCTTCGTCCGGACCGATCCCCTCGCGCAGATCGAATCTGAGAGGATCGGCAACAGGATGATGAATCCGCGCCCCATCCATCCTCAGCACACTCGCAGGCGGTGCCTCGATCATCCGCTCCGCCGCCGCGCACGGTGAACCCGTCAGGCCAGCCGCGGAAACAAGGGCGCAAAAAATTCCACCAGCGCATCGCCGATTGAGGAGAAAATTTTTCAAAGCCGATGCAAGTAGAGTGGGATTATAGTTTTCCCCGGTCAAGGCGTGGTATCCGGTCACTTTCATCGGAGACGTTCTGATCCGGCCAATACCTCCTCCATGCCGGCGGCATAGCCGGATGCTATGCGCCCATTGGACCAAAGCTTTCCCGCTACAGTTCATCCGATAGCTGCAAAGCATCGCAACTGGCACGACGAGGTATTCGCGCATCGCCGTGGGCCGGCCGAAAATGAAAATCCATGAAAAATCAGAACCACAAAACTATATTCCGTCCCTCTCCGGCCACCTGCCGCGTCGGTCGGAGATCACTCACGGCGCTCGCCGTGGCAGCATGTCTCGGAGTCGTTTCGGCCACGGGCCGGGCGGCACCCGAGGAGAAAAAGAAGATGACCGATCAGGCCATCACCAACGCCGTCGATCACACGCTTCAGACCGACTCGGCGCTGCTCAATAACCAGATCGACGCCAAGACCAACGAAGGGATCGTGACCCTCTCCGGCACCGCCGCTCATCTCCTCGCCAAAGACCGCGCGACGAAGCTCGCGGAGACCATCCGCGGGGTGCGCAGCGTGGTGAATACCATCAAACTCGACACCCCGGCGCGCACCGATGACGAGATTCGCAAGGATGTCGAATCCGCCTTTCTCTACGATGTGGCCACGGACTCTTATGAGCTGACGACGGCGGCGAAAGACGGCGTCGTGACCATCAGCGGCACGGTGCAATCCTACCGCGAGAAAGAGCTCGCGATGTATGTGGCCAAGGGCGTCAAAGGCGTGAAGGAAGTCAAAAGCAACATCACCGTGAAGAGCAAAGCCAACCGGCCCGACGCGGAGATCGCGGCGGAAGTGAAGCGCGCCATCGCCATCGACGTATGGCTCGCTCAGAACTTCATCACCACCGAAGTCAAAGATGGCGTCGTCACGCTCACCGGCACGGTCGGCAGCGCGGCGCAACAAGGCCGGGCCAGCCTGCTGGCGTGGACGGCAGGCGTGAGTTCGGTGAAGGCCGAAGGGTTGAAAGTCGAGCCTTGGGCCCTGGGACGCGATCAGCGCAAGGAGACTATCACCATCAAAGGCGACCTGCAGATCAAGGATGCGGTCAAGGATGCGCTCGTCTATGATCCGCGCGTCTTTTCCTTCAACCCCACCCTGGAGGTGGAGAACGGTGTCGTCACCCTCACCGGCACAGTCGATAACCTCAAAGCCAAACGCGCTGCGGAGCAGGATGCAAAGAACACCGTCGGTGTCTGGCGGGTGAAAAACCTGCTCAAGGTGCGCCCGGCCAAGCCGCTCGCCGATGACAAGATCGCCCAGAATGTGAAGTCCGCCTTTCTGCGCGACCCGGTGGTGGATAGTTATCAAATCGACGCCAAGGCCCGGGCCGGCGTGATCACGCTCACCGGCACGGTCGATTCCTACTTCGAGAAGGCACAGGCGGAAGACGTGGCCTCCCGCGCAAACGGCGTGGTGACTGTGAAAAACAATCTCACGGTCAGCTACCCATCGACGGTCTATTACTACGAGCCTTACTCGAATTACACGCCCTTCTACTCCTACTGGGATGCCTATCGCCCGTATGACTACTCGACCTGGTCATCCACCAGCGATGCCGAGATGAAGGACGACATCCACGATCAAATGTGGTGGAGCCCGTTCGTCTCTGCGGACGAGGTGACCGTGAAAGTGGAAAACAGTGTGGCCACACTCACTGGCACGGTGGATAGCTGGTCCGAGTATCGATCCGCCACCGAGAACGCCTACGATGGCGGAGCCCGGTTTGTCATCAACAACCTGAAGGTGAAGTAAAGCGGACTCGCGCGGCGGGCCGGGAGTTATCCTTCCGGCCCGCCTCCTCACTCACCCATGAAACCCAAAAACAATCATTCTTATGCTGCATCCCATTAGTTCGCTAAAGGCTATCGCCTCCACTCGCTAGACGGCGAAATCGGCAGTGTCCGCGATGTCTATTTCGACTGCCACGAGTGGAAGGTTCGCTACCTCGTCGTGAACACCGGCTCGTGGCTGCTCGGCAAAGAAGTGCTCATCTCGCCGCACGCGCTCGGCCGGATCAATGTCGCGGAGGAGTCCATCCACGTTGATCTTAGCCACGAAAAGATCA
>JBBSDS010000385.1:0-4630 GCA_038240495.1 Chthoniobacterales bacterium
AAGAACCCGGCCTACAACCCGCTGGTGCCAGATTGGGAATCGAACCCTGACACGAAACTAACCGTGGGCAACGGCGTGCTCGTCATCACAGCGACCAGCAAAGGCCCGTCCATGAACACTCGCGGCCTGCCCGCGGCGAAAGGCCCGTTCACTGTCGAGCTTCGCATGAAGTCGAACAGCAAAGGCGGTGCGCGAATTTTCTGGGCTGCATCCCCGAAGGAAGGCTACGCACCCGAACACGCCGCAAAATTTACGCCACAACACGACGACGAGTGGCATGACTACGAGGTGAAACTGCCCGTCGAGCAGGCCATTCAAATCCTGCGCCTCGACCCCAGCGCCGCGCCGGGAGTGATGCGCATCGAATTCCTTCGGCTGAAAGACGCCGACGGCAAAGTCGTGAAAGGATGGAAGTTCGGCAAACCAGCTGAATGACGATAGACACCGGAAGAAGCTGTTGGCACCAACTGCCCTCACTGAAGCCCAGGCGCTTGCAAATTGAAATTCACGATGAAAGCCAAAGCACTTTCCGGACTACTTCGCATTGTATCGCTTCTGTATGCGCTCGATTCGTCGGCGAACGCGCAGACGAACGCCCTGGCGGACCGAGTCACCAAGACGCTGACCAACGCCGCCGGCGACGCCGTGCCCTATCAGTTGTTCCCGCCGCTGCACTACGACAAATTGAAGACCTATCCGCTCGTGCTTTGCCTGCACGGCGCGGGTGAGATGAAAAGCGCGCCATACGCGGCGGCGACTGCGGCCTCGTCCAAACTTCTCCAGCCCGACATGCGAGCGAAGTATCCCGCCTTCACCCTCGTGCCGCAGACCACGATGGGCTGGGTGAAGCGCCCCGGACGCAATCTCGTGGCCGACGGCGGTTACCGCGTCGCCGACATGGAAGAAAGCGCACCGATGAAGCTGGTGCTGCAGGCCGTAGCCGACGTGATGAAGGAATACAAAATCGATCCCTGGCGGCTCTATGTCTCCGGGCAGTCCATGGGCGGAGTCGCAACCTGGGATCTCATCGTGCGCCACCCGGAAATGTTCGCCGCCGCCGTGCCCATCTGCGGCGTCGGCGATGTGACGATGGCCGGGGAAATCCAATGCCCCGTGTGGTGCTTTCACGGCGATGCCGATCCGACCGTTCCCGTGAAGTGCTCCCGCGAAATGACCGCCGCGATGAAAGCCGCGGGACGCACCGTGAAATACACCGAGTTCCCCGGCGTCGGCCACGGCTCATGGGGACCGGCGTGGAGTGAGGCGGAACTGCTGCCGTGGCTCTTCGAGCAAAAGCGCGCGACCACCCCTCAGACAAACAGGTGAATCAGTGGAGCCATTCAATTCTCCGCGCGCGAAAACCGACCACGGGCAAACTCTGGCACTCGAAGCAAAAGCATGAAGCTCACACTCATCACCGCCCTTCTGCTGGCACCGCTGGCCGCGCTGCACGCGGTCGACAAGCCCTCCACGGCGAGCAAACCCAACATAATTTTCATAGTCGCCGATGACATGGGAAATGCGGACACTGGCTTTCAGGGCTGCAAGGACATCGCTACACCGCATCTCGATGCTCTCGCGAACTCCGGCGTGCGCTGCACAAGCGGCTATGTGTCGCATCCGTTTTGCAGCCCGACGCGTGCAGGCCTGATGACGGGACGCTACCAGCAGCGCTTCGGCCACGAGAACAATCCGCTATTCAATCGCGAGGACACCGTCGCCGGACTGCCGCTGACGGAAACTGCGCTGCCAAAACTTTTGCGCGACGCGGGCTATGCGACCGGCTGGATCGGCAAATGGCATCTCGGTGCGGCGGCACGTTTTCATCCGCTGAAGCGTGGCTTCACCGATACGTTCGGCTTCCTCGGCGGCGGGCATCAATACTTTGCGGACAAGCTCACGAAGCCGGACGAGGAATACTTCACGCCGCTGGAGCGCGATGGTGCTGCGCTGGAGGTGACGAACGGTTATCTCACGACGATGTTCGGGAATGAGGCGGTGGCATTCGTTGAGCGGCACGCACGTGGGCCGTTCTTCCTCTATCTCGCTTTCAATTGTCCGCACGGTCCGTTGCAAGCGCCGGAGGATTATTTAAAGCGCGTGAGCGGCAGCATCACCGACAAGAAGCGCCGCGTATATGCCGCGATGGTCATGGCGCAAGACGACGCGGTCGGCACGCTCATGGCGAAACTCACCGAACTGAACCTTGAAGAAAAGACGCTCGTCTGTTTCATTTCCGACAACGGCGGCCCGACCGGCTACATGAGCAACGGCTCCAGCAATGGCGCGTTGCGCGGAGGGAAGTTTAACGTCTATGAGGGAGGCATCCGCGTGCCCTTCGTGCTGCGCTGGAAAGGCACGCTGCCCGCAGGTCGCGACTACGATGAGCCCTTGATCTCGCTCGATCTTACCGCCACCGCGCTCGCGCTAGCCGGCGGCGAAGCGGTGAAGCCGCTCGATGGCGTGAATGTGATTCCATTTCTGCGCGGCGAAAAATCCGATGCGCCTCATGAGGCACTTTTCTGGCGCAGCGGCGGCGGTGTGCTCTACGCCGTGCGCAGCGGCGCGATGAAGCTCGTGCGCCGCAAGGACGCGCAACTCGAACTTTACGACCTCGGCGCCGACATCGGCGAGCAGCGAGACCTTGCCGCCGTGAAGCCGGACGAAGTGAAGCGACTCGAAGCACTCCGCGTGAACTGGAACGCGGAACTCGTTCCGCCGCTATTCCCGCCCCTCGTGCATGAGCCGGATGGCGACGGCCCGATTGAAAACCGTCCACCCAAGCAACCTTGAAGCACGCCCAACCAAAACTTGACTGAGCCATGGATGCCCTTTGACGTGGAAGGTGTTTGCCACTCATCAAAAAATCATGAAAGCTTCCTTCGTCTTTATTGCCATATTCGTGGCAGGCTCCGCTCCCGTTCGACTCGCCGCTGAGACTTCGGCGCTGGGCCGCCCGAACATTCTCTGGATCATAGCGGAGGACATCGGCCCGGACCTCGGCTGTTATGGTGACCAGGACTCCCGCACGCCAAGGCTCGACAAGTTTGCAGCGGAAGGACGACTGTATCGCAATGCCTACAGCACCGGCCCCGTCTGCTCGACCTCGCGCTCGGCATTTTGCACGGGAATGTATCAAACTTCGTTCGGTGCGCAGCATCATCGCAGCCATCGCGACGACGGATACCAATTGCCTGCGAGCGTGCGGCTTATCACGGATCGTTTGCGCGAAGCCGGCTACTTCACGGCGAATGTGAAGACGCTGCCGGCGAAGTTGGGCTTTTCCGGAGCGGCGAAGACGGACTGGAACTTTGTGAGTGACAAAAGGAAGTCATTCGATTCCGACAAATGGGCCGAATTGAAATCGCATCAGCCCTTTTACGCGCAGGTGAACTTGCATGAGACGCACCGACCTTACGAAAAGGCGAAGGTCAATCCGACCGATCCGGCGAAGGTCACGCTGCCACCGTATCTCGCCGACCATCCCGTCGCGCGCGAGGACTGGGCTGTGTATCACGATGCGATCAAAGACCTCGATGCCAAAGTCGGCGCTTTGCTCGACTTGTTGAATCGCGAGGGGCTGGACGAAAACACCATTGTGTTCTTCTTCGGCGATCATGGGCGCGAGTGCTTTCGCGGAAAATATTTTGCCTACGAACAGGGCTGTCACGATTCGCTGCTCGTGCGCTGGCCGGGCCAAGTGCCCGCGGGCTCGGCGAGCGATGAACTCATCAGCTTGATCGATGTCACCGCGACCTCCCTTTCGCTCGCGGGTGTGAAGCTGCCGGCGGATTTTCACGGCCAGCCGTTTCTTGGCCCCGCTGCGCAGAAGCGCGAATACCTTTTTACCGCGCGCGATCGCATTGACGACACGCTCGACCGGGTGCGCACCGTGCGCGACGCGCGTTTCAAGTATATGCGCAATTTCGAGCCGGAGCGGCCTTACATTCAGCAGATGGTCTATGCCGAGCACACGAATCCGAATTTCAAGCTGATGAGGGAGCTTTTCATGGCAGGAAAACTCAATGCCGACCAGGCGAAGTTCATGGCTCCGCACCGGCCCGCCGAAGAGCTTTACGATTTGCAAAGCGATCCGTGGGAATTTCACAACCTCGCCGCCGCGCCCGAACAAACAGTCACACTGAAACGATTGCGCGAAACACTCGACCGATGGATAAAGGACACGCATGATTGCGGGGAGACGCCCGAAGATCCCGACGCGCTTCGACGGATTCTCGATGCGCATCAACGCGCGATGGAGGAGCAATTTGGAACGAAGTAACCATGTATCATTGAAATATCCCTATGCAGCATTTCCAATTATTGATCGTCTCGCTCGCATTGCATTTGCTCAATGCGCTCTCCGCTCATGCCGCAGAGTCGCCGAAGAAATCTATCAACTTGCTTTTCATCATAACTGACCAGCAGCGTTGGGACACGCTCGGCTGCGCGGGTAACACGGTCATCAAGACGCCAAACATCGACAGGCTCGCCCGGGAAGGCGCGCTGTTCGCGAAAATGTATTCGTCATGTCCGGTATGCGTTCCCGCACGCACGACGATTTTGACCGGCCACAGTTCTGCATCCAGCGGCGTGCTCGGCAATGATGACGTCAATCGCATCGACTTGC
>JBBSDS010000386.1:0-4617 GCA_038240495.1 Chthoniobacterales bacterium
AAAGCGGTCTCCAGCCTCGGCGCGGTTACATGTGACAGTTATCTGTACATCTACGGCGGGCACGCGGGCAAAACGCACAACTACGACACGACAACCGTCCTCGGCACGTTCCACCGGCTCAAACTCGATGGCGCAGAATATTGCATTGGCTACGAACCCGCGGAATCGAAGACCGGAATGTTTGGCGGCAATTCGAATTGGCGCGGACCGATCTGGCTGCCGATGAACTACCTGCTCATCGAAGCTCTGGAACGCTACCATCACTATTGGGGCGACGATTTGCAGGTCGAGTTTCCCACTGGCTCCGGGAAGTTGATGAACCTTGCACAGGTCGCGCACGAGATCGCGAAGCGGCTCTCGCTCTTGTTTTTACCGGACACCAACGGCCATCGTCCGTGCTTCGGCGGCGATCAGCGCTACGCAAGTGATCCGCACTGGAAGGATCTGGTGCTCTTTAACGAGTACTTCTGTGCCGAGACCGGGCGCGGCCTCGGCGCGCCGCATCAGACTGGCTGGACGGCGCTGATCACGCGCTGCATGAACATGGTCGCGCGGGATGAGGGAGAGGTGGAGATCCATCAATGATGCAATGGATTTTTCCTGCGCCCGTCGAGGCGGCTGAAGTGCAACGACTGGGCCGGGATCTGCGCCTGGCCCGCTTCGCCGCAGAGTTGCTCGTGCGACGTGGACTCCGTTCGACGCCCGAAGCGGAGCGATTTCTGACGCCGCGTCTCAAGACCCTCAGCGATCCGTTTCTGCTGCCTAATATGGCGGCTGCCGTCGAGCGCATCCTCGCGGGGTTGGATCGCGGCGAACGAATCGTCCTTTACGGCGACTACGACGTTGACGGCGTGACTTCGCTGACGTTGCTCACCCGGGTGCTGCGAGCCTTTGGCGGAAAGCCGGAGTGCTTTCTGCCGATGCGTGCAGATGAAGGCTACGGGCTGAGTCCCGATGGCGTCGCGCGGTGTGTGAGCACGCTCGCGCCGCAGCTTTTGATCGCGGTGGATTGCGGCACGTCTTCGGTCGCGGAGATCGCGGAACTTCAGGCCCAAGGGATCGACGTCATCGTGCTCGATCATCACGAATGCAAAGATGTGCTGCCGCAGTGCGCAGCGCTGGTGAATCCAAAACTCGGCGAGGATTTTCATTACCTGTGCAGCGTTGGGATTGTTTTCAAAGTCGTCCACGCACTGCTCAAGCGCCGACCAATCGCGGGCTGCGATTTGCGCGAGTATCTCGATCTCGTGGCGCTCGGCACGGTCGCGGACCTCGTGCCGCTGAGAGACGAAAATCGGGTGTTTGTGAAGCGCGGGCTGGCGCAAATGGAACAGACAAAATGGGTCGGCTTGCGTGCGCTCATCGAAGTCACCGGACTGCGCGCGCCCTTTAGTCCGGGGAACATCGGTTTCGGTCTCGGTCCGCGACTGAACGCCGCCGGCCGGCTCGGCACGGCGCAGGATGCGCTGGAACTCCTGCTCACCGAAGACGCCGGTCGGGCGCGCACGCTGGCGATGAATCTCGACGTGCAGAATCGCGAGCGGCGGGCGGTCGAGGACGACGTGTTGAAACAAGCCGAGGTGCAGCTTGCGGAATCGTTCGATGCCGAGCGCGACGCGGCCATCGTGGTCGGCGCACCGGGCTGGCATCCAGGCGTGGTGGGTATTGTCGCGTCGCGGCTGCAGAAGCGGCATCATCGTCCGACGCTGGTCATCGGCTTCGACGAAAGCGGGATGGGTAAGGGCAGCGGACGGAGCATCGCCGGGCTCTCGCTCGTCGCAGCGCTGGCGCGGTGTGGCGAGTTTTTGGAAAAACACGGCGGGCATGAGATGGCCGCCGGGCTGACCGTGCAGCAGACGCGCTTCGCGGAATTTCGCGAAGCTTTCCGCGCCTGCGCCGGTGAAGCGCTCACCGCCGAACAACTCCAGCCACGGCTTCATCTCGATGCCGAACTGACGCTCGGCGAGATCGACTACGAATTGCTCGATCACCACGAAGCGCTCCAGCCTTTTGGCATGGCCAATCCGCAGCCGCTCTTCTGCGCGCGAGCCGTGTCGCTGGCCGGCGAGCCGCGCGTGATGAAGGAGAAACATTTGTCGCTGATGTTGCGGCAGGACGGCGACGAGTATCGCGCGGTGTGGTTTGGCGCGGCGTCCGAGAAGCTGCCGCGTCTGCCGTGGGACATCGCCTTTCAAATCGAGCGCAATGAGTGGCAGGGAAACGTGACGCCGCAGATTCACATCCGCGCGGTGCGGCAGGCGGAGTGACCGCCGGAGGGACGCGCTCCTGCGCATCCCAAACTTCGGCAGGATTAGGGAACGCGCGGGAGCGCGTCCCTCCGAACTAAAGCAGCGGAGCGAGCGGGCGGAGCAGGCTTTCCTTGAAACGTTGCGACCATGGGCGGCGCTGAAATTCCTCGAGCACGATGCGGTGCGAATCGCGGTTGAAATCCTGGCTGAGCACCGCATCGAGTTCCGCCGCGCGCTCGGGATCACGAATAAGCACGTTCAACTCAAAGTTCAGCCGCATCGAGCGAATGTCGAAGTTCGCCGAGCCGACCATGAGCCATCGGCCGTCGATCAGGCCGACCTTGGCGTGGGTGATCCCTTTTTCGTATTCGAAAATCTTCACGCCGTACTCGAGCAGTTCTTCGTAGTAGGAGCGCCCGACATTGATGAGCAGTGAGTGGTCGGTTTTTTCCGAGACCAGCAGGCGGACATCGACGCCGCGCGCGGCGGCGAGTTGAAGAGCGGTGAGGAGCGGCTCGTTCGGCACGAAGTAGCCGGCGGTCAGCCACACGCGCTGCCGGGCGGTGTTGAGCATGAAGACGAGCGACATCTGGATTGGGTTTCCGGGCGCGTCCGGCCCGTCGGGCATCGACTGGACGAGCAGGCACTGAGCTTGGGCGGGCAGGGGGTAGTAGCGCCGATCGAGCAGCTTCTCTTCCGTCGCAAAAAACCAGTCGTCGGCAAAAGCCATCTGGAGTTTCTTGGCAGCCGCGCCGGTGATCTCGATCTGCACATCGTGCCACGGGCCGATGGCTGGGTCTTCACCGGCATATTCGCGCCCCATGTTCATCCCGCCGACAAAGGCATGGCGGCCGTCGATGATCTGGAGCTTGCGATGGTTGCGGAGGTTGAAAGTCCAGCGATTGCGCAAGGGGTGGGCCGTGCGAAACCACGCAAATTTTCCCCCGGCCTCCATGAGCGGATGAAAGAAAGAGCGCGCCAGCCCGAGGCTGCCGATCTGGTCCACGAGCACGCGCACTTCTACGCCGCGCTGCGCGGCGGCCACGAGACGATCCAGCAGTTCGCGACCGCGGGCATCGTCGCGCCAGATGAAGAACTCGATGTGCACATGCGCGCGCGCTTCATCGATGCGCTGGCAGAGCGCGGGGAAAAACTGCGTGCCGTCGATGAGCAGGCGCGTGGATTCGGCGGAGGAAATGGCGAGTTCGTTGATGCGCGAGAGGAGTTCCACCGCGCCGCGTTCCTCCGGCGGAAGAGCCTCCAGCAAGGCCCGGGTGCGCGGCGTGATCTTGCGCTCTTCACGGGCGCCGGAAGCAGCCATCTCGCGGCTCGCGCGGAGCTTTTTGCGGACGATGCGATCGGTGCCGAAAACGAAGTAGAAGAGCGGGCCGACATAGGGAAAAAGGATCACCGCCCAGATCCACGCGAGGGTGGACACTGGCGGCTTGTTCCGCAGCAGGATGTGGGGAACGAGCGTGAGGGTGAGCAGGTAGCCGAGCCAGACAAGGGACCAATGCATGGATGCATCTAGCTGGCGCAAAAACGCCGCGGACCGCAAGCGCCGACATCGCGACTTCGGCGACGCCGGACCGAGGGCACGAGCGTCCTCGCGAGCCACCGGACTGCATTTTTAAGCATGGGCTCGCGAGGCCGCTCGCCCTCCCGCCGGTATTATTTCGCGGCGCGCTTCGATTGCAGAAAGTGCTCGAAAAACCGGTAGATTTGTTCGTTCGATTCCGGTGTCGGATCGTGCTTCGGGCGATTGGTCAGGCCAACGCGTTGCTCGAATCCGAGCAGGCGATTCACAGCGATGGCGTGATTCAGCGGAACCCAGCGAGCCGGCGTGTCTTCCGCGCCGCCCGAGACGAGAAAGGGCCGCGGCGCCATGAGCGCGTGGAGTTCTTGCAAGTCCATCCCCTGCTCAATGAGCACGCGATACGCACCCGTCCGCGGATGCGTTTCGTCCGGCAGACCTGGTGGTCGTGGCGGACCCGGTTGCGCGCCGAGATACCACGGATCCCAGTAGTTCACGTTCGGCCTTTTTTCGTCGAAGACGATACCGGGATCGGACCACGCGGCGCACGCGAAACGCTCGGACAAACACGAAGCAAACATCGCCCACTTTCCGCCATAGGAATGTCCCGCGACACCGATGCGGCTGCCATCCACTTCCGGGAGATTGGCGAGCGCCTGCGCACAGTTCGCCGCGATGTAACCCAGGAAGGAAAGAGGCTGACATGGCGCGCTGCCGATGTCTGGCTTGCGCGCATCGCCACCGGGCGAGCCGATCGACAGTGTCACGAATCCGCGCTTGGTGAGTTGATACGCAAAGTCGCGCAACTCCTTTCCCAGACCCACACTCGTCTCG
>JBBSDS010000387.1:0-4611 GCA_038240495.1 Chthoniobacterales bacterium
AGGTGACGACGGCACGCCACGCGCGCACCGTGTATTTCGGATCGGCGACCGGTCGCTCGAGACCCTGCCGGCAAGTGTATCTTTCTTCCGGATCAATTTTTCCGCGCTCCGCGGCTTCGCTGACGATGCCGGCGAAAAGCTTGTAAGTGCGCTCCACTTCCGCGGACTGCGGCGTGTCGTTGCGGCCGAGCACGCGCTGATGGAGAAAGACGATCGCCTCGCGAATCTTCGCATCCGCCTCGGGCGACGCGCCGGGCAGCACGTCCGGCTCGATTTTGGGAAACAGCCGCCGGTCGCCCGGTGCGCGGCTGAAATCGAGCGCGGTCTGCCTGCATGCGATGTCGTTCGCGAGGAGGCGCTGGATCGCGCCCATCGCGCCACTCGGGTCGGCGGCGCGCTCTGTCACTTCCTTCGAGTCAATGCCGCCGTAGAGCATGTCGAGCCCACCATACCCGTGTTTCAAGCGGCCCCAGCCCATGCCGAAGATGGCGACGAACTTTCGCTCGACCTGCTCCGGCGCGAGCATCCGCACGAGGCCAATGTCGTCGAGTTCAGCGCGACGCTGCGGAGTGGCGGTCACGGTCGCGAGTCCGTCGGCGCGGTAGAAGTCGGACATGCTCCAATCCTTGATCACGCTCTTGAAATTGAAGCCCGTCTCAGCAAAGTGCTTCGCGATCGCCTCGGTGCGCGTTCGCTGTTCGTGATACGCGCGGTGCTTCGCAGCGTAGAGCGGGTCATCGAGATCCTTCGGCGGCAGCAGGACTTTGCGACCCGTCAAAATGTAGTACGCGTGCTCGACCATCGCGACGGCGAAACGCGGATCCTTCACGGTGCGTTCGCCGAGCCATTGCAGCGAGCGCCAGCGTTCGGCTCCGGGCATGTCCTCGCCTTCGTAACCCGCCTGGAACATGTCGGTGAACCAGCCTTCCTTGCGCCGGCCATACACGCCTTGCTCCGCAAACTTCCAATAGTCCTGAAACAGGCCCGCGACGGGATCGAGCGTTTTGTGGCACACCACGCACTCGCTGGCCTCCATCGTCGGCACCTTATATTTCGCCGTGACCGCGGCGGCATCCGTGACACGCGCGGCAAGCTCCAGCACATCCACGCCGAGGAAATGCTGGTAATACATCCGCGCACGAAGCCGGTTGCGGTTCGTCTCTGTCGTCGGATAGCGGCAGAGGTATTGGAAAGTGCTGAGCAATCCCGCGTGCGGATAAAAGCCTGTCGCCGATTCCTGATCCTGATTTCTCGCGCGCCCGACCAGCGCCTTGAGTTTCACGGGAATGTATTCAAAGGGATCTTCCGGGTTTTTGAACTGCGCCTTGAGTTCATCGAAGACGCCGTAGCCGCGTGCTGAGTAGGGCGTGACCATGATGTAGTCGGCCGTGATGATTTCGGTGAAGGGATGCTCATTGCGCACGATGCGCTCGATGAGCTTCATCGGCTCGCCGCGTATAGCGTCGCGATACTGATCCGCAAGTTTGTAGCCTGCCTGCCTGCGCTCCTTCTCGTCCGTGATGTGGCTGAGATCGTGTTTCTGAAACCAGCCGCGCGTCTTTTCAAAGTGGTCATAGGACAGCCACGTCTCGGGATTTCCGTCCGCGCCGATGGTGAGGAAGATGTCGTTGAAGCCCTCGCGCAGCCGGTCGTAGAACGCATCCTCCTTCATCAGCGCATCCAAGATGGTCGGCACGGCCTTCAATCCCTTGCCCGCAACCGCGGACAACTCCGCCTCGGTGGGCAGACGGCCCGCGAGTGAAAGTGTCACGCGCCGGAGCAATCTGCGGTCGTCGAGCATCACGATGCCATCGAAAAATGGCGGCGCATTTTTTCCCGCAACCACCGCAGGCGCGAGCTTCGCATCCGTCGGCGCATTCACGCGGCGGACGAATTCCGCGAGGACGCGATACCCCGTCGAGTCCGGCTCCAGCGCGACTTTGCCGCCGTGCTTGACCTTGCCGCTCGCCTTCAGCAGCAGCCGCGACCCCGCGTCCGTTTTCACCGCGGCCATCGAGGCAAACGCCGCGCGGTTTTCCCGCAGAGCCTCGTCGCGCTGATCGTCCTTCTCGCGCTTCGGATCGTGCAGGATGAATTCGCTGTCCTCCGCATCGCCGCCGGCCTTGTGGCATTTCAGGCAATCCTGTGCCGCCACCTTCGGCCAGACCTCGTCGAGAAAGTAACTGTCCGCCACGACACACGCCGGCCCGCGGTGGTTCGCAGTTTTGGAAGCATCGTCTGCGGCAGCGCGGAGTCCGCCGACTGAATTGATCAGCAACAGTGCGGTTGCGAGACGCAAACCGGAACGGATCGAATCGGCGATCATTGGACGAAAGGCGACGAGGTCTCGCGTTGCGGACGAAAGGAGACTTGGCGGGATTGTCTTCAACTTGGGGACCTCACTTGTAAGATTGACCGCCCGCGTTGGCGAATCTTATGCGATTCTTGCAGGTGAAATTGACTGCCCGCCTCACAGTGCGGGGCCTTTGCCTTTGTGTGAATGCGTTTGGCGCCGGCGCACACAGCTTCTCCAGCCACTGCTCGCTCGGGAAGCCCCTTCGCCCGCCAGTCCCAGAGGGCGTCCCATAGCCGGATCATTTTCAATGGAGGCCGAGATTTAGGAACGAATCTACGATACCCAATACCGTTCGAGGGTGAAGAGATTTGGCCTGAGAAACGGTGGCAGTGGGAGAAGACAAGGACCATGGCTGCGTTGACTAACGACGAGTTAGTTATCGCAATGCAAAAGGGCACATGGCCCGTGAACTACTAAGCAGTATCTTCGTGATGAAGATGGCGTAGAGCGCGGAGCCAAACCGTTCTCCTTGCTTGAAGGTCCATATACGCAGTCGGGGACTGCGCAAATCGCTGAGTTACTGGGCAACCCAAAGGACTTTACGTTTCCGAAACCCTCTGAGTTGATCCGCAGCTTGGTTCGGTATGCAAATCCGGAACGGGATTTCATAGTATTAGATTTCTTTGCGAGTTCGGGGAGCACGGGCCGGACCTACGACGCCGATGGGAACCCGCAGCCCGGCGAGTATGCGCGGATTTTCGAGGAAGAATATGCTCGCGCCGCAAAGCTCCCGGAATACCAGACGCTCTTCAAGGAAGTGGACCTGACCTCCGCGCCCAGCGAGGTCCACAATGGCTACTTCTCCATCGACAAGAAAAAGGTGGGCGGGAAAACCGTGGAGTTCATTCGCGATACGAAGGGCAACACGCAGGCGGACGAAGATACCTACAGTCTGATCATGCGAGACAAGGAGAAGCTGCTGAGCTTTGACTCGAAGCTGAAGTTCATCTTCTCGCACTCGGCGCTGCGCGAGGGCTGGGATAACCCGAACGTCTTTCAAGTCTGCGTGCTCCGGGAAATGTCTTCGGAGCAGCAACGGCGGCAAACCATCTGGCGCGGGCTGCGCCTTTGCCGGAATCAAGACGGCGACCGGGTGTTCGGTCACATGGTCAACCGGCTCACGGTCATCGCCACGGAGAGCTACGAGGATTTTGCGAAGAACCTGCAGCAGGAGATCGAGAAGGAGACGGGCATTCGCTTTGGTGTAGTCGAAGCGCACCAACTGGCCGTGGTTCCAGTGAGTCAGGCCGATGGATCGACCAAGCCGCTCGGCATGGAGCAGGCGGAGCAGCTCTGGCAGCACTTGCGCCAGGCTGGCTATGTGGACAGCCGCGGAAAGATTCAGGATGCGCTGCGAGTCGCGTTGAAGAACAAGACCGTCGTTTTGCCCGCACCATTTCAGGCACAGCAGGGACAGATCGAATCAATCCTTCGCAAGTTGGCGGGAAAGCTCGAAGTGAAGAATGCCGACGACCGCCGGCAGGTGAAGACCCGCGAGGCGATCTTGCATGGAGAGCAGTTCAAGGCGTTCTGGGATCGCATCAAGCATCGGACGACCTATCGCGTGCAGTTCGACAATGCAGCGCAGATCAACTCCTGTATCGACGGCTTGAAAGAGCACTTCGACAAAAGTCCGGTCGGCAGCACCCGACTGCAGTGGCACAAGGCGGACATCACCATTGGCAAGAGCGGCGTGGACGCGGCCGAGACGGCGGCTTTCGCCCCGGTGGCCTTGGAGGAACATGAGCTGCCACTGCCCGACCTCTGGACGCGAGCGGGCTCACCTTCCGGGCGACCAGAGGACCGATGCCCTGATCAATTCCTTTGGTTTCGGGAACTCATCATAGATCCGCCTGCTGCGACCTGCGATGGGCGACACTTTTTACAAGCGTGAGAACGCCGCGTTTCGCTAAGCTGCGCAGCGGATGTCGCCGATCCCGTTTCTCGATGAAGCCAGCGCCCGGCGGTCCATCCCACCGACATGCCGCGCGGTCAGGGTTGTAGACATCGCGCCCACAACGGAGATTGTCGTCCGCGGAGATGCGAGTGGCTACCTATTCGCACTTGTGTGCCTGAGAGTGTTGGCCTGCCCCCGGTTTTTGATCCACTCGCTATGAGAGTTTTTGGTGGGTTCGGGGTTTGGGTTGTTGGTTGGGTGTTCGGGGGAAGGTGCGCAGCCGCCAGGCTGCGCTGCGCGAACTCCGCCGGCGTCTGGTAATCCAGCGACGAATGCGGTCGCTGGTGGTTGTGGCGAT
>JBBSDS010000388.1:0-4569 GCA_038240495.1 Chthoniobacterales bacterium
GTTTGACCGCAGCCCTCGCCCGCGGGACGAAGCTCAGTCGCCGTGCGATCAAACTGAGCACCGCACAACGCGAAACCCTGGCAACGTGGAAGGCGTCACCGACAACCGTGCGCGACCTCGCGGCCCAGCTCGGTGTAAGCGTGGGCAAGGCTCAGAGTCTTGCAAAAGGTAAGTGATGCGTAGTTTCAGTGAAGCGCTAGCGACAGGAAACGACATCGATATAAACACCCAACGAGTGCTTCCTTACTCACTAACTCATGTTGCACTTCAAAGTTGAGCCTAGGCGACGTTGGTTTCATCGTGGCTCGGGTTCTGAAATCGTAATGGTTGCATCTTTCGGAACTGAAATAACGATGGTCTTCTGTGTAAGCTTCTTAGCTTCGTCGTAGTAAGTTCGGTTAAACTTTAGGTGTAGTGTATGCCCGCCGAGTGACGCATAACCGGCCTCGTGTGTAAGCGTAAGGCTGGAGAGTGGAAAACCATCCAGTCGCTTTAGGTCGGCGGCTGAGAGTGCCTGAGTGCGGCCAAATGCGGCCACCGTGAGCCGCTGATAACTGTCGCCTTGTGTTGACGCCTCGATGGTGACGATACCCACGGCTGGAATCTCGGGTGACTTGACTGTAACGGACTGCCACGGAACAAATTCTTCCTCAGAGGCTGCGCTCGTCAGTCGCAGTGCAGCGAGTAAGAGGAGCAAACAAAAAGTGCGGTTCATAGAAGAAGTGTGCGCAGTCGCCTTGTATCTCGCTTTTATGCTGAAAACGAGCTGCCAGAGGGGTGAGTTTTGGGAGAGGATTTATCCACCTTCGGGAGGCCGCAGACGCCTGCGGGCACGGCGGGGTGAAGGCTCCGCCGCGACCCTGTTCGTTAGATCGGTCCCCCGACTCTTTGGTCCACGCCGGAGAGTATCTGAGGCCAGCGCAGCGTTGCCGCTGGGGCGAGCCTGCATTGACAAGGTCGGTCGAGGACATGCACACGAGATCGGGAACCCGAAGGCTCACACTAAACCCCCATCCACCCCATGAAACAAACTCCAAAACCTGTCCCGCAAGTCCGCGCCGGGATCGACGTCGGCGCTACTGAGTTGGTCCTCGCCCTGCGGCGGGACGACGCCCTCGAACCCACGCTCACCCTGCCCAACACGCCCGCCGGCCATCGCCAACTCCTCAAGCTGCTGACCCGCCGCGGCGCTCAGGTCCGCGTCTGCCTCGAAGCCACCGTTGTCTATAGCCTGCGCCTGGCTCTCGCCCTGCAGCGGGCCGAACGCGTGGAAGTGATGGTCATCAATCCGCGGGCGAGCAAAGACTTCCAGCGCGCCCGGTTGACCCGCGCCAAGACCGATCGGGTCGATGCGCTCGGCCTCCTCGAGTTCCTCGCCCGCATGGACTTCGTGCCGTGGACCCCGCCCGCCGATGCTGTGCTGGCCTTGCAACAGCTCGGTCGCCGCCTCGTTCAACTCCGCGAAGAAGCGACCCGCGAACAAGCCCGCCTCCACGCCATTGCCTCCACCCCGGATCGCGACGGCCGCATCGCCGCCGACCTCGCGGCGAACATCCGCCATCTGCAAAAGCGGATCAAAGCCCTCCAGCAATCGGCCGCCGAACTCGCCGCCCGCGAACCCGCCCTGGCCGTGCAAGTCGCGCGGCTCTGCAGCGTCCCCGGCATCGGCCAGGTCAGCGCCCTGCGGCTGCGCGGCGAACTGCTCGTCCTGCCCGCGGGCTTGAAAGCCAAACAATGGGTGGCCCACGCCGGGCTCGATCCCCGTCCGCGGCAGAGCGGAGCCAGCGACGCCCCACGCCACATCAGCCGCACCGGCAATCGGCACCTGCGCTGTGCCCTGTTCATGCCCGCCCTGGTGGCGATCCAGCGCAGTCCCCAGATCCGCGCCGCCTACGAAGAAATGCTGGCCCGCGGTAAAAAGAAGAAGCTGGCGATCATCGCCCTGATGCGCCGCCTGCGCCACGCCCTCTGGGGCATGCTCCAGCACCAACAAGACTTCAATCCTCAACTCTTCCATGACCTCCCACTTACTAACTCTTAACTTATCGCTTGCTCCTCAAGAGAGTATCTAACGACCTCAAGCTCAGCGACCGCGGAGCCGTTCGCTGCAGCGTCGGGTTCGGAACCGGGAGAATGTGCGATATTCTTCGATTCCATAGAGGGACTACGTATAACAGCCTGAGCCGCTGGTGCCAGGTGTTCGCGTGGATTCGCGGACCTTACGGACCGGGTGCATGAACTGTGCATGATTGCGGACTGGTGATCGGACGATGCGTTGGAACGTCGGGCGCGGAGAGCCGACGGTGCTGTGGCGGAGTGGGCTGTGATGAGCGCGGTCACTCTCCCCTGTCTCCATGCCGAAAGTCAGTGGGCGTCACGCTCGTCACGGCACGGAAGGCGCGGGTGAACGCGCTGTGGTCGTAGAAGCCGCACGCCAACGCGATTTCGGCCACGCTGCGTTCCGTTTCGCGTAGGAGGCGCGCGGCGGCGGCGATGCGTGTTTTCGCGATGAGTTGGATGGGCGTGATGCCGAAGATGCGCTGAATGATGCGGGCGAAGCGCGCGGGCGGCAGCTCCGCAAGGTGGGCGAGCCTCGCGGGCGCGAGCCTTTCGGCGTAGCCGGTCTCCAGCCGCGCGAGGGCGGCTGCGACGCCCGGCGGAATTTCCTGCGGCGCGACGGGTGAGCGCACGTCCTTCGAGATGCCGATGAGGCCGCACACCGCGCCGCTCGCGTCGCGCATCGGCAGCTTGGTGGTGAGGCACCACACGGGCTGGTGCGGCGAATACCACTGAAGCTCCAGCCGCTCGATGATGGGCCGTCCGGTGCGCAGGACGAAAGCATCCTGTTCGGCGGGGATGCGCCCGAACTCGCCGGGGCACACGTCGCTCGGGCGGCGTCCGAGCATTTGCGCGCGGCTGCGCAGGCCGTGGCGTTCGAGCAGCGATTGGTTCACCACGACGTAGCGGCCCTGCGCGTCCTTGATGAAAAACGCGGTGTCCGGCGTGTGGTCGAAAAGCTGCTCCAGCAGCCGCATGTCCACGCCGGCGGTGACGGCTTCGCGAAGGGTGGCGGTTGTGCTGAGTTTCATGCGTCGGTGCATTTCCGCGCCAAGACTGCGCGGACGGCGGCGGCTACTTTTCCCATCAAATCGGAGCACGCCAAGCTCCTTGTCCATTTGTCCTTTGCATGAAAATCACCCGCATCCTCGCCTATCGCGTCGAACTCCCGCTCGTCGAGACCACCTACAAGTGGAGCGGCGGAAAATCCGTCACCGTTTTCGACAGCACGATCGTGCGCGTGGAGACGGACACGGGCCTGGTCGGCCACGGTGAAGTTTGTCCCCTCGGCCCATTTTATCTTCCGGCGTATGCGGAGGGTGTGCGCGCGGGGCTGCGCGAGCTGGGACCGCATCTCCTCGGCGAAGACCCGCGCCAACTGATGAAGCTGAACCGCACGATGGACGCCGCGCTCAAAGGGCACCCGTATGTGAAGAGCGGCGTGGACATCGCGTGCTGGGACATTCTCGGCCAGGCTTGCAACATGCCCGTGTGCGAGCTGCTCGGCGGGCGCTACGGCGAAGACGTGACGTTGTATCGCGCCATCTCGCAGGAGTCGCCGGAGGAAATGGCGGCGAAGGTCGCGGGCTATCGCGCGGAGGGTTACCGGCGCTTTCAACTTAAGGTCGGCGGCGATCCTGATACCGACATTGCGCGCATTTTCGCCGTCGCGGAAAAGCTCCAGCCCGGAGACCGGCTCGTCGCTGATGCCAACACCGGCTGGGTGCAGCACGAAGCCATGCGGATTGCGAAAGCCGTGCGCGATGTGGATGTCTATATCGAGCAGCCGTGCCTGACTTATGAGGAGTGTCTCGCGGTGCGGCGTCAGTGCCCGCACCCTTTTGTGCTCGATGAAAACATCGACGACCTCGGCATCCTTCTCCGCGCGAAGGCCGACCTCGCGATGGACGTGGTGAATCTGAAGATCAGCAAGCTTGGTGGGCTCACGAAAATCCGCCAAGCGCGCGACCTCTGCGTCTCGATGGGCATCGGGATGACGCTCGAAGATTCGTGGGGCGGCGATATCGCCACCGCCGCCATCGCGCACCTCGCGCACAGCACGCCCACAGAATTCCTTTTCTCCAGCACAGACTTCAACAGCTACGTCACCGTCTCCACGGCTGATGGTGCACCGCAGCGCCAACAAGGCCGCATGGCCGCCAGCACCGCGCCCGGCCTCGGCATCACGCCGAAGATGGAAGTGCTGGGCAAGGCGGCCGTGGAGATCAGCAAGCGCTAAAATGAAGCTCACGCACGGGAACACTTAACCACCCACCATGAAAAAACAAAACCGCATCCTGACCACCGTAATCGTTGCCGCCATCGCCGCGGCTGCGTTCACCCTGAACTCCACAGCCGCCGACGCTCCCGCCATTCCCAAGCCGGACGGCAAGCCTGCCGACATGACCAAGCCCGTCCAGGTCTTCATCCTGATGGGCCAGTCCAACATGGTGGGCATGGGCAAGATCGCCGGCGGGGAAGGCTCGCTGGAGAATGCCGTCAAGGTGAAGA
>JBBSDS010000389.1:0-4567 GCA_038240495.1 Chthoniobacterales bacterium
GAAATAGACCTCGGCTTTCATGAGCAGCACTTCGTCGCGTTTCTGCGCCTCCGGATTGGCGGCGAGATACTTGTCGATCTCGGCGAAGAGGCCGGAGTCCTCGCTGGAATACATGGTCCGCAACCGCTCGTACTGCGCCTCCTTGTCGTAAACCGAACCAGGAAAATCTTTCGTGACCTGACTGTAAAACGCGAGTGCCTCGGCGTTCTTGTTAATCTGCCGGCTGGAATTTGCGACGAGCAAAAGAAGTTCCGGCTTCACGTCCGCGGAAAACTGCGTCGCGCTTTTGCCGTAGGTATCGACGACCTGCTGATGCTTTCCAGCCTCCGAAAGAATCCGGAGCTGCCCGAGTTGCGCGAGTTCCTTCCAGTAACTTTTGCCCGTCATGGTGAGGGCGTTTTTGAAATCGGCGTCCGCCTGCACCGTGGCCGGCGGTTGCAGTTCGAGCGACCACAGACCGGAGCGAACGGTCGCCTCGATTTTCAAGTCGGCGTTTTCCGTTTCTTTCGCGAGCGCCTGAACCTGTTTCAAGGCCTCGGCAGCGCGACCGGAATCCTTGAGGAGCAGCGCCAGCGAGAGGCGGCTCGCGTCGAGGAATGGGTTGTTCTGCGGCGAGGCGACGAGATCCTCATAAACGATGCGCGCATCGAGCTTTTGGGTGAGTGCTTCGAGGCAGCGACCGGAGAAAAATTTCGCGGCATTCGCGACGGCGGGATCGCGCAATCGCACCGAGGCTTTCCGGTAGAGCGTGAGCGCGTCGCGATATTGCTTTTCCTGATAGTAAAGGTCGGCCAGCCGATAAGCCGCGGGGCCGATGAAATCTCCGTTGGCGAATTGTGTGAGCAGGGTTTCGTAGGCATTTTTTGCGGCATTGTTGGCCCCATTATGACGGTACGATTCACCGAGCCGGAAGAGTGCCGTTGCGCGGTCGGGGGCTTTGGGATACAGGCCGAGATACCGCTCATATTCCGGCGCCGCCATGTCGTACATCTTCTTGGTGTAGAATCCGTCGGCGACGTCGAGTTGCACCAAGTCCGCCGTTCGCGCGGTGGCCGAGGGACTCACCCGAATGGTGCCGGGTTCCTCCGGTTCCGGCACCGCCATCGGCTTCGGTGGCGTGATCGCGCCGCCGGGTTTCGGCGTGGGCGTGGAGGTCGGCTTCTCCACCGCCACCGCGCGCGGGATGGGCTTTTCCACGGGAATGGCGCGCGGGATCGGCGCTTCGCTTTCATTGGTCCGAAATGGTTTGCGGACCTCGGGCGTCGCTTGCTGCGCCCGAACCGGCTGCCGCGCAAGGCCGAGCGCGACGAGAGTGACCCCCGCGAGATACCAGCACTTCATTCCACTTTGGCGGTAGCGAACGCGACGTTCCAGATGTTCGCTTCGCGGCAGATGTCGAGCACGTTGGCGATGAACCGGAAAGGCACCCGCTCGTCGCCGCGCACGATGATGGCGTAGTCGGGAAATAAGCCCGACAGCTCCTTGAGCTTCAGCGCGAGGTCCGGCGGCGCGATGGCTTTGCGGTTCCAAACCACCGTGCCATCCGCTTTCACGTTGAGCACCGTCTGGTTCACGACGGGGTTTGAGTCCTTCGCGTTCTGCGCCGATGGCACCTTCACATCGAGTTCATTCTCCTTCCGCGCAAAGCTCCACGTGACGATGAAGAAGCAGAGCAGCACGAGCAGGATGTCCACCATCGGCGCGATTTGGAAGCCGAGGACGTGCGGGTCGGCGCGTTTACGGAATCTCATGGGAGCAGATTAAAACTCCTCGTCCACCGCGACGCGCGTGGCTTCGCGCTTCTTGTGGTAGTTCAGCGCGATGAGCCCGAGGATGTGGGCACAGGCGATTTCGAGATCGGAAATGAGGCTCTGCACCCGGTTGCGGAAGAGGGAGTAGAAAAACATCGCGGTGATGCCGAGCACCAGACCGGTGGCCGTGGCGACGAGAGCCTCAGAGACGCCGCTCGCGAGCAAGACATCGCGCGATTGCGTCGATTGTCCGCTGCCGAGCAAACCGAACGACTTGATGATGCCGACCACCGTCCCGAGCAGCCCGATCATTGGCGAAAGCATGCCGATGTCCGCCAGATAGACTGTGCGATGCTGGAGCGAAGCGGCCTGGCTGGCACCCTCAGTTTCCGCAATGTCCTTGACCACTTCAAAAGACGCCGTCGGATTTTTCGTCGCAAAATCGAGCGTACGCTGGACGACGCGGGCCACGGCTTCACTGTGCCGGCTGGAAATCGCCAGCAGGCCGAGATAGTCGCGCTTTTTGAGCAGCACATCCGCCGTGTTCATGTAGTGCGCCGTGAGGATGCAGCTCCGGCGGAGGGTGAAAAGATACACGAGCACGAGCATCACCGTGACCACGGAGAGAAACCCGAGCGGGATCATCGCCAGACCGCCATCCTGGATCAGCTTCCACAAAGTCATCGTATTGATGCCACCGTCCGGCAATCCGCCGCCGCCGCTTGTTCCGCCAGTGCCGTTCGTTCCGCCGCTGCCGCTTGATGTGGATCGTGAAGCTGGGATTCTCGTCGAGTCGTCGGTGCCGCGATCATTGATCGCTGTCACGGCGTTCTCCCGCTTATTCGGCGTGGTCGCTTGCAGGACGTTATCCCCCGATGGTTTGGCTGGATTCTCCTGGCCAAAGAGAGTCCCGACGCCGAAGACCAGGACCAGGAAAAGTGCAGAGAGTTTCATGAAATTTGGATTCGTATTCTAGCGGCTGCGCCAAAGGATGCAACCTTCGCTGCATGCCCCGCTGCTTCCTCTTAGAAACTTTTTTGTTCGCATTGGAAACCCCACAGTGGGTGGTGGCGCGCCGAGTCAATTTGGGCTTGGCAGCCTGTTGAAAAACCTCAGCAAGGCGAGTCATCCTGAGCGGAGCGCCGCGATGGGCGCAGGTGGCGCGGCGCGGAGTCGAAGGATCGGGTAGGGTCGCCAACGGTGCCGGAAGCAAGCAGCCGTCAGCTTTCGCGAAGAACTCGCTGGTCAATGCCACGGAATTCCTTCGGCAAGCTCAGGACAGGCTCTTCGACTCGGCTCCGCCCGCCTTTCCGCCTCTGCTCCGCTCAGGATGACTCCGAGTTTGGAGGTTTTTCAACAGGCTGTTAGGGTCGAGGTAGTCGCCTTTCCCGAAATGTCCGTCCGCCCCGACAAACCCGACTTCAAAGCGAAACTCCACGACGTGCCGCACAAGCCGGGCGTGTATCTCATGCGCGACCGCTTTAACCGCGTGATCTATGTCGGCAAGGCGCGCAACCTCCGCAAGCGCGTCGGCCAGTATTTCATGCCGTCGCGCAAAATGACCGCCGACCTCAAGACGCGCGCGCTCCTCGACAGCATCTGGGATTTTGAAGTCCACACCGTCGGCAGCGAACCGGAGGCGCTGCTCCTCGAAGGCCGCCTGATCAAGGAATATCGCCCGCGTTACAACATCAGCTTTCGCGACGACAAACGCTTTCTCATGGTCAAGGCCGACCTCGCCGAAGAGTGGCCGCGCTTCCGCCTTTCGCGTTTCAAAAAAGACGACAACGCCCGCTACTTCGGACCCTACGCCCACGCCGGCGCGCTGCGGCAGACGCTGGCTTTTATGCGGAAAAAATTTGGCGTCCTCACCTTCGGACGCGGCACGCCGAGCGAGCGCGAGCTGAAATCCTCGACCTATCAGGTGCCGATGAAGCTGGTTGATATCACGGCTGAGCAATATCGCGAGCGGGTCGAGCAAGCGTGCGAGTTTCTCGGCGGGCAATCGAAGGAACTGCTCCAGTCGCTCGAAGACGAAATGAAGAAGGCTGCCGCCGCGCTCGACTTCGAGCGCGCAGCCGAAATGCGCAACATGCTCGATGACTTGCGCAAGACAACGAAGCCGATGGCCCGCTACGTCCACGACCAGCGCCACCGCCTCGGGAGCTCCCGCTCCATCGATCCCACAGCCGATCTCGCCGCGCTCGCCGACGCCCTCTCGCTCGGCGCTCCGCCGCGCCGGATGGAGTGCTTCGATATTTCCAACATCAGCACCACGCACATCGTCGCCAGCATGGTGTGCTTCATCGACGGCAAGCCCGCGAACCATTTGTACAGGCGCTTCCGCATCAGGACGGTGGAAGGCCAGGACGATTTTGCGAGCATGGCGGAAGTCGTGCGGCGACGCTACTTGCGAGTCCTTTCGGAAGGGCGTGCCCAGCATCCGGAGGAAGCCGAGTTTTCGCAGGAAAACCCTGCCGAAGCGATGGCGCGTCTCTCAACACTCAACACTCAACTCTCAACTCTCCCCAACCTCATCATCGTCGATGGCGGCAAGGGCCAACTCAGTTCCGCCTGCCGCGAACTCCAGCGCCTCGGGTTGCACGAACTTCCGATCATCGGACTGGCCAAGGAATTCGAGGAAATCCATCGCCCCGGCCGTCCGCAGCCACTCCTGCTCCCAGCCGACAGCGGCGCGCTCAAGCTCCTCCAGCGCATCCGCGACGAAGCACATCGCTTCGCCAACGGATTCCACCAACTCCTCATGAAACGCCGCATCGCCGAGAGCCTGCTCGACGACTGCCCCGGCGTCTCTC
>JBBSDS010000390.1:0-4545 GCA_038240495.1 Chthoniobacterales bacterium
CCGGCTCGGTCGCCTCGATGCGACCAAAACCGTGTGCTGCATTCTTTACGATGAATCCGATCATGAAATGCGGGCAGATGCCGCGGAGGGAGAACTGCGCCCGAATTTGCGGCATCGGTCAAGCCGTCCATGCACCTCGCAATGCACCCTCGCGGCGCTCACGACAGCGAAGTATTGGCCTCCAGATTCGAGGCCAGCGTTTCGATGTATTGTTGCAGATCAAAATCCGACGGGCGACATTTTGAGCTGAAGTCGGTGAGCCAAAGGCCAGCGCGGCGCTGGAGGCTGTGGCGGTCTCGGTGCAGCAGGCGATTTGTGGGCGGGTGCGATGCGAAGTCGGTGATGGTGTTGAAGACAGCGTAGGCGTTGTCGCCGAGTTCGTGGAAATAGCGGTCGGCGATTTCGTGAATGTGGCCGTCGAGCGCGGCCCACTCCGCGGCCTCCTTGCTCTCGGGTTCAATCGGGACGGGTTCTTTGATGCGCATGACGGCCATGAGCATCGGCACAAAGTCGGCGTGTGCGACGGAGCAATCCGAGAGCACGCCGAGATACTGGCGGAAACTGCTCTTCACGTTCGCCAGACGGTCGTGCGCCACGTCGAAAGTGACCGTTTCGCCGAGGTCGCGGCGGAGGTGCGTGAATTTGAATTGGATGATCGAGTCGGGGACGATGAGGCCGTTTTTGCAGACCTTCCGATAGAACCCGATGTCGAAACCGAGCGCGCGAAGTCCGTTGTAGCTGTTGGTCACGCGGATGAATGGGCCGAACGCCTCGGGGCGTTGGTGCGGCGGCACAAAGCTGAAATCGAGCGCGGTCGAGTTGTGCTTGAGATCAATGACGCAGTGCCCGCCGGTCGAGGGCGCGTCGGTCGCGTTCACGTCCCATTCGGCGGGCTGTGTTTCGGGGAAGACTGTGCGGCAGCATTGATACGCCCAATCGAGCGCTTCTCGATTGCTCACGAGTCGGTAGTCGCGGCTGACGATGCCGAGCACGCGGTTGCGCGCCATGTTCACGATGGCTTTCTTTTCCGGCACGGACACACGGCGCTCGCCGTCGCCGTTGGGCACGCTGACGAAGACCGGGTGCTCCGCCACCGGGAACAGGACATCGTTGAGATTGGTGAGTCGCGGCATGGTGGTTCAGTTTGCGACGAGATTTTTGTGCAGCACGGCGTCGGCGAAACCGTGATCGCGTGTGTCGAACACGACGGTCTTCTCGCCGCGCCGCGTTTCTACGCGCACGCGCGGCGGGACTTCCTGCCGGTCGGAAATATCCGCTTTCTCGGCTTCGACGAACCATTTTTGAATCGTCTCCGTCGTGACGGGCTTCGCCGACGCTTCCGTTTTCTTGCGAAGTTCAGCGATGGCCTCCAGCACCGCTGCATCGAGCAGTTTGCTCCAGAGCTTCCGAAACAAGACGCCGGAGCCGTAGCTGTCGGCGGTGTTGATCTCGCCGTTGATCACGAACGCGTAGCCGACTGCGTCCGGCTTTTCCGCGATGATTTGCGCAAGGGCCGCGCGGTAGGTTTCCTTGCGCTTTTGCAGGTCTTCGTCCTCGACGGACAACTGATAACTCGTCGGCGATGCCGCCGCGTAAAGCGGCTTGTCTAGGCTTGCGCTCAAATCCTCCTGCGTCTCGGCAACTTTCTGCCACACCTCGCCCTGACTCTTGCTGAGCTTTGCCGCCATGCGCAGTTTCTTGCTCGCGAGGTAAGATTTCGAGCTGGAGAATGAACCTGCGTCCTCGCCCGCGCGCCGATGCCAGCGCCCGCTCTCGACGCAGAACGACGGGATCGGCACGCGCCCGGATTTTGCCGGCAGGACGAAATCCACGCCGAGCGTGCGATCCTGCCGTCCGCCCTTCACCACGTCACCGGCTTGAATGTAGAGATCGAAAAGCTCGGAGAGGTTCTCGACTTCGAGTTGTCCGACGTCGCCGGTTTCGTGAACGGTGACGCACTTCTGCTCCAACGCTTCGTCGAGAGGAATGAAACGATTTCCGTCAAACGCATCAGCACCGAGCAAAAGGAAAATGCTCAGATTCTCGTGAGTGTAGGGGCCGGTGACGGAGATGTGATTCAGGTTCATGGCCAGATTCTACAACCGGCAGTAGGACATCCGCAGTCCTACCGCCGAGAATTTTTGAAGAATCTGCGGAGCGGTCAGCCGCTCGCGAGAATCCCCCGTGCCGCCGATTGAATGAGCTTCTTCAACTCCGCAGGTTCGATCACGCGCGCGTGCGCTCCCCAACTGAGAATCCATCGCTCGACCTCTTCCAAGCCCCCAAGCGTCATGCTCAATTCGATCTCGCCGTCCGCGAGCCGCTTGATCTTTTGCGAGGGATGCCATTGGCGTTCGCCAACCAAGCGAGCTGCAAACGAGTCGAAGCGGATGCGCACGCGATGGTGAGCCTTTCCTTTGAAGACGCCGAAGCTGTCGCTCAAATGCTTCGAGATCGAGAAGTCGGCCGGGCGGCGAAATCCTGTCCGCGTATCGCGCACCTTGCGCATCCGTGGCAAAGCAAATGTCCGAAGCTGCTGCCGGACTAAATCGAAGCCGAACAGATACCACTGATTCTCAACGCAGCCGAGATGGTAGGGCTGAATGCGCCGCAGTTCATGCCGGGTGCCGCCGAGTTTTTTGTATTCAAATTCAAGCTCATGGAAGTCGAGGACGGCCCGGCTCACCGTCTCGAAAAGTTCGAGATCCGCGATACTCGTGCCGATTCCACGGAACGAGATCGCCGAGTCCACGTCGCCCCACTGAAAGCCGATCCGATCTTTGAGTCCTTCGGTAATCTTCTCGAAAGCCGTCCGCAGAGGCTTTTCAAAGGACGTGCCTCGATACTGTTCGAGCGCCTTTTGAGCGACAAAGAGCGCGACGACCTCGCCCTCGGAGACCTCAATGTTCGGGAAGTGCGTGACGGGCTCGGTGTAGACGAAGCCGAAATGAAGCTGGTCGTATTCTATGGGCAATCCGAGTTGATAGCGCATGAACTCGATGTCACGCTGGATCGTCTTGCTCGAAACCTCCAGCTCATCGGCGAGCTTGCGGCAATTCGGAAACCGCCCCGCCTTCAACTGCTGATGAAGCTGGAGCATCCGCGCCAGCGGCGGACGCGAGAACTGCTGTATTTTCGGGATGCGACCGACACCTTCGGACGTGGCATGTCCGACTCAAACGACAATCGCTGTTCCGAGGCAACTCCGAACACCATTGGGACTCGGCGCAAAGTCGCGCTCGATCATTTTCCCTCGAACTCGATCAGCCCTTCCATTTCGCGGTTACCCTCGGCACGCTCTGAGAACACCGCATAAAGCACGAATACTCCTTTTGGCACCGGTAGCGTGCCCTCGAACCAGTCGCCGTCCGTGTGATGGAGGAAGTAAGGAACTGTCTTGTCTAGAATCCTCACGTTGCGCGCGCCCGGAACGCTTATTCGGAATCGCTGCTGAGAGCCTGCGGGCAAGTCGTGCGCGAGCGGGCGGTCAAGCTTCGCACCGCGCTGCTGAAAGCCGGCAAAAAATTTTGGAGGTGGCCCGCCTTTCGGCACCGGCTCATCGCTTTTCCGCGGTTGAGAAACAGCTTGGCCACCACGAACACGAAAGACCGCGCCCAACGCATAATGGCCATCCGTCCTACCGCGCGGCTGCATGAAGAACTCGATTCGCCCAGCGCTGTCTCGGAGTTCCGGAAGAAACAACTCCAACTTGCGAGCTGCGCCGGTTCCCGTCTCGTCCAGCCGCATATCCACAGGCTTGCCTCCTTCGGGGACGAAGTGAGCGAGAAATTTCGCCCCCGCTTTTGCTTCAATCGTAAGCGCGGGTGTTGTGGGGGGGATGGTGCCGCTCATGGCAATTTGGGTGTTTGCCACGTTCGCGAAAAAGTGCGGCTTCACGACAGCGAATTGCTCGAACGCTGCGCGTGGCACATTCATTTTCAGGAGTTGCCAGCGCGATTCTTCCGGCCAGTGCGAAAAGATCATCTGGTCGGCCGGGACGAGGAACCAATCGGGAGCGAAGCGTTTGTTGAACTGATGAGCTTCGACGCTGCCCGCCGCCCAAGTGACGTCGAGCAGCGCCCACTTTCCGGCAAGCTTGACCGCATTCCAGGCGTGGCCGGCCTCCGCTGGGTCAATCGTTCGCCCGATGTCCTCCAGATCCACATGGGCGAAGCCGTGGATCGTCGCAGCCTCAACGCCGAGTTCCTGGCAGAGAGAAGTGAAAAGCGCGGAGTAGCCTTCGCAAACGCTCTTTCGTGAACGCAGCACTTCGTCAGGATCGGGATCTCGGAAGCGCTTCGTGCGAAGCGCCTGCGCGTCGTAAGCGATGTTCTCGGCAATCCAGCGGAATACACATCGCGCGATCCATCCTGCGTCATTCACCGTGGAGCCGTCCTTCCTCCTGCTGAGAATGCGGGCGAGTTCCGGCACCGAGACTCCGTCGCAAGTTCCGACTGCAAGAGCGTGTTCGTCTGCGGAACGAAGCACCTCTACCGCGAGTTGTGGCGGTGCTTCACTCGCTTCCGTGTTTCCTCGAAATCCTCC
>JBBSDS010000391.1:0-4480 GCA_038240495.1 Chthoniobacterales bacterium
AGCGCCATTTGGGCTCGCGTGAGCGGGGTGAGTTTGGCATTAGCGTGCATGTTGTTCGTGCGGGACGGCATTGGGTTGAGTGTTCATCCACCACCAGCCTGCCGGCCCCATCCCGTGCGGACAACCTCCTGAAACATGACATCTAACCAAGCTCAATCTCGATTCCCAAGGCGTGCTCGAAGTAATCAATCAGAAGACAGAAGCGCCGACTTCCGCGGAGCGGATCGATTACACCTTGGCCACCAGAACGGACGGCGGAGCCCCGGTTTGGACGTTGAAAATGCGGCCACCACGCATGGGAACCGTCGCCTCGATGGAAGTCGCGGCGGACACCGGAGAGGTGCTCTCAAAAACGGTGCTGCCCACCGCAGATCAGTCGGGTGAGACGGATCCGCGCCAGCCCGCGCTTGCCGACGGCCGCGAGGAGCGCCCGGACCCGGAGAAGGCGGTCACGAAAAAGCGCTCGTCTTCCGGCTCCGGGGAGAGCGTCGTGGACGTGCCGGATGAGGTCAAAAGTTTGATCCGCCGAGTCGAGAAACCTGTCCGGTTTCTGCGACGTTTTCTTCCCTGAGGCTCGGGAAGCGGTGGACGGGGAGTTTGTTGAGTCCTGGGAGTCGTGGCGCGTAGCGCGGCAAAATCTCGGCTTTCCATCTCGACAGCCGGCGGAGGCGATATGGTCGAACGGCTAGTAATCGTCGTCGTAGTGGTGAGCGTGATAGCCCGGTGCGCAATCGTGACTGCGGTCATAGTAATGGCCGTGGTCGTAGTAGCTGCCGTCGTCATGATGATAGGAGTGGCCCACATACACAGATCGGTGGTGGTGCCCATAATAATCATCGTCAAAATGACAACCGCCGAGGAGCAGCACGGCGGCGAGCGCGAAGAGCAGGCTGAGGGGTTTTTTCATCGGAGTCATGGTAGGGAGTTATTGCCTTGGACGGTGAGAACCAGCGGCAATTCACGCCTACCTTCGAAGAAAACGTCCTCTTTCTCAAACGCTGCCTCGTTCTCCTCACCGAGGGCGAAGGCAAGCGTCCCGCGGGAGTCCCGGGGAGCACAGGTCGCTGGCCTGTCCGACTGCTAGGAATTCGCTTTTCATCTCGCCGCGCCGGAAACGCGCCGGGCGTCGGGCGGTGTCGGGGAGTGAGGGGGTCCGGTGAAATACGTGGAAAAAGGGACGAAATTCGCGCAGCAGTCCGGCGACATCAACGTGACTTTCTACAACCTGGAATTGGCGCTGAACGAACTGGCCGCGCTGCTTCGCGGCGAGGTACGGGAGCTTTATGCAAACATTCGTGGCCGACTCGCCCGCATTGAACACCTGGCGAATCACCTCGGCTGGGGCTACGGCGATTACGGTCGTGACCAGGTTGCGATGCTGGAAGACGAATTGGCCGAGCCTTGAAACATTTTGCCCGAATCAAAAACCGTTTTGCCCAACGCCGAGGCACGACTCAATGGGGGGTCATCCAAAAAGCTCCTTTGGTACCGCAGAGGGGGAGGTAGGCTCAGAAAGCATCTGTTGTCACCCCCGCTCCGAGGCGCGCCTTGGCCCGTTGTGGGGTGCAAACGGCGGATGCAAAGCAGTCATGTCCAGAAGCCCGATCCATCATCGTTTCTCGAAACACCGGCGTGGCCGAAGGAAGTGGATCGTCGTGTGGATCGCGGCAATTGCGCTCGGCGGCTTGAGGATGATCGCGGCGGAAACGCGGGCCGCGGGTGCTCGCGATAAGCCGCCGCTAGTTCCCGTGCGGCAGCTTTTCGCGCAGCACTGTGAGAAATGCCACTCGGGGGCCAAGCACAAGGGCGACTTCCAGATCGAGAGTCTCTCGGAGGATTATTCCGACCGGAAAAACCGCGAGCTGTGGCTGGCCGTGCGGGAGCAACTCATCGCGGGCGACATGCCGCCGAAGGAAAAACCGCGTCCTCCTGCGCAGGAGGTTCAGGCCGCGATCCAGTGGATCAGCGACCGGGCGGGCGCGGCGGAGATCGCGCGGAGAATTGCGGAGGGCCGCGTGGTGATGCGACGTCTGAATCGCGCGGAGTATGCGAACACGGTGCGCGATCTTCTCGGCGTGGAGGTGGAGTTGTCCGACCTGCTGCCGCCGGACACTTCGACGAGCGGCTTCGACAACAGCGCCGAATCGCTGCACACGTCCTCGTATCTGATGCGCAGTTACCTCGATGCGGCGGACCGCGTGCTCGATGAGGCCATCGCCAACAAGCCGCGGCCTTGGCAACTCAAGAAGCGATTCGACATCAAGGAAGAGAAGTCCGTCAAAGCCACGGGAAGTGTCTATCGCCACGTGGATGATGGCGTGGCCATTTTCAGTTCATGGGTGTCGGCCAATGTCCGCGTCACGATGTGGAATTTCCGCAGCCATGTGCGCGGGAAGTATCGCTTTCGCATCTCGGGCTACGGCTTTCAGAGCGAGGGGAAGCCGATCAATTTTCACGTCACGGCAGGCACGCTCAAGGAGGTGACCGAGGAGCGGCTGATTGCCTACTACGCCGTGCCGGCAAACAAGCCGACCGTCATCGAGTTCACCGAGCAACTGGAGCCGGAGAATCGCATCCGCATCGTCGCGGATGGCCTGCCCGCGCTGCCGCCGGCGGTGGAGAAAGTGGGTGCCGACAAATACACCGGGCCGGGGCTGGTGATTCAGTGGGTGGATGTCGAGGGTCCGCTGCTGGAGTCGTGGCCGCCGCCGAGTCACAAGGCGATCTTTGGCGAGCTCCAGCAGGCGCCCGCGCCGGCTCCGGGCGATGCTGATCGCCGCGAGGTGGTGTCCGAGCAACCGATGATTGACGCGGAGCGAATCCTGCGTGAGTTCGCGCGGCGCGCGTTTCGTCGCCCGGTGACGGATGAGGACATCAAGCCTTTCCTTGTCCGCGTGAAGGCGAGGCTTGATCAAAAATATTCATTCGAGCAGGCGATGCGCGTCGGCCTGAAGGGCGTGCTCGTCTCGCCGAATTTCCTCTTCCTGCGCGAGAAGGGGAATGCACCAAAGCTCGACGCCTTCGCGCTTGCGAGCCGGCTCTCCTATTTCCTGTGGAGTTCGATGCCCGACGAGCCGCTGTTCAAACTCGCCGCCGCAAAAAAGCTGCACGAGTCGGAGGCGCTGCACGCACAGGTCGAGCGCATGCTGGGCGATCCAAAGGCGAAGGCTTTCACCGCGAACTTTACCGGCCAATGGCTGAGCCTCCGCGCCATTGACGCCACCCTGCCCGATCGCACGCTCTACCCCGAGTATGACGACATCCTCAAGACAGCGATGCTCAAGGAGACATCGCTGTTCTTCGAAGAGGTGCTGAGACGCGACCTGCCGCTCACGAACTTCGTCGCTTCCGATTTCACTTTCCTGAATGCACGCCTCGCGAAGCACTACGGCATTCCCGGAATCGAGGGCACGGAGATGCGCAAGGTGTCGCTGACGCCGGAGAGTCATCGCGGCGGAATGCTCACGATGGGCAGCGTGCTCAAAGTGACCGCCAACGGCACCACGACATCGCCCGTCCTGCGCGGCGCATGGGTGCTGGAACGCATCCTCGGAACGCCACCGCCGAAACCGCCTGCGGATGTCGAGGCAATCGAGCCGGACATCCGCGGGGCGACGACGATTCGCGAGCAACTGGCGAAGCATCGCAACGACCCCAGTTGCGCGAGCTGCCACACAAAGATCGATCCGCCGGGATTCGCGCTTGAGAGCTTCGACGTCATCGGCGGATGGCGCGAAAAATACCGTGCCCTCAGCAACAACGGCGAAAAAGACAGCCAAGGTCGCCGAGTGCGCCCCGGCCCTGCCGTGGATCCCGGCGATGTGCTGCCCGACGGGCGCCGCTTTCAGAACATCGACGAATACAAGAAACTCGTCCTCGAAGACAAAGATCAACTCGCCCGCGCGCTCACGGAAAAACTGCTCGCCTACTCCACTGGCGCGGCCCCGGCGAAGGCGGACCGATCGCAAGTCGAGGCAATCGTCCGCAATACCCGCGACCACAATTACGGGTTCAAATCGTTGATTCACGAGGTCGTGCTGAGCCCGATGTTTCAGACCAAGTAGCAGGACACTCCCATGACTATTCACCGCCGCACCTTTCTCCGCGCCGTCGGAATCTCACTCGCACTCCCGTGGCTCGACGCCTTCGGTAACGACCCGAATGCGAAACGCAAAACTTCAAACGCCAAATCTCCGCGTCGAATCATCTGCATCTGCGCGCCGCTGGGATTGCATCCCGACAATTTCATCCCGGAAAAAACCGGCAGGGATTACGCGCTCTCGCCTTACCTGGAGATCCTGAAAGAATTCCGCGACGAGTTCACAGTCATCTCCGGTTTGGCACACGCGGGAATGAGTTCGGGTTTCGCGCATCAGGCGTCAGCGAGTTTTCTCACTGGGGTCCCGGGCGCCGGACGGCCCGGCTTTCGCAACGCGATCTCCCTCGACCAGCTCGCCGCCGACCACATCGGCAACCAGAC
>JBBSDS010000392.1:0-4443 GCA_038240495.1 Chthoniobacterales bacterium
CCTGATTATCAGGGGGGGATGTGATCTAAGCCGGAGCAATGCAGTTCACAGACTCTTGAAAAAGCAGAGACGCAGAGACGCAAAAAGGCCGCGGAGAAGAAAGGCGTCACGAAGATCAGCGCACCATTTGGTGATGGTCATCAGCTTCATCGTTCGACCCTCTGCGCCTCTGCGTCTCTGCGTTTTATCTCATCAACAGCGGCCTTTGATTGCATCGTTCCGGCTAAGAGAGTGTTCGGCATAAAAGTCTGGCATAACAAAGCCACCCGCGTTCCTAGGTTTCCATCGGTGTTCGCGCACGACGAAACATCCTCCCTCGCCGCCTCGGTCGTGATCGCCGCTCTCGCAGGCTCGGCCCCCTCGTTCTTGCTCAAGCCGTCGGCACCGGCTCCGCGAGCAGCTCTTTCAACCGCGCCAGTGCTGAATCCACGTCCATTCCCTTTTGCTCGATGACCGCGAGTAATTCAGCGGGCATGCGGTTATCCACCACGGGGCGCCGGTTGGGATTTACCGCTTTGAGATCATACATGGCATGCTCGATGGCCACGGTTTTCGCCTCCGCCTCCCGCGCCACGCGCAACACGGCCTTCCATGCGTCCTCCAGCGCACGCAATTCCTCGGGCGTTCCCTTCCTGGCCTTGCGCGCAGTGCTCCACGCTTCTTCCGCCACCTTCGCTTGAGCGGTCGCGGCGGCAGCCCGCTCGCGATACGGGCGGGCCTCCTCCAACGCGGCTTGCAGCTTGGTGGCGAAGTCCACCGTCCAGCTCCGTTCGCTATTTGCGCGCTCGGGGAGCAGGCGGAAAAATTCCTCAAAATGCGCCAGCGTGAACGGCGTCTTCTTTCCCGTCTTCACATCCGAGAGGTCGTAATACCAGATGCGCTCCGTCTGCCGGCCTTTGTCGAAAAAGACGAGGTTCGTTTTCACACCCGCGCCCGCCGACGTGAACACGCCGCCCGGCAGGCTCACGATGCAATACACATCGCACTCCTCAAGGAGCTGCTGCTTCGTCTGCACAAAAGCGTCCGCGTCGATGCGGAAGAGCACGCCCTCATCGAGCACGATGCCGCAGCGGCTTCCGGTCTTCATGCTTTGCAGCACGTTCTGGATGAAAAGCACCTGCGTCGCGTTCGTCTTGTATTCGTAGTTCGTCTGCGCCTCCTTGCCCTCCTTGCCGCCGAAGGGCGGATTCATCAGCACGTAATCGAAAAAGCCCGGCGCACCCGTGAAGAGCCCTTCATACGTCGCCGCTTTGGAGAGCGCGTTGCCATGCCAGAGATGCGGCTCGTCGATGCCGTGGAGCACAAGATTCGCGAGCGCGATGGGATACACCGCATTGTCCTTTTCCCGGCCGTAAAAGTGCGGTGCCGTAGCGTGTCGAGTTGCCCGCTCGTCATCGCGCCGCCGGCCTTCGCCACCATGTATTCGTAAGCCTGCGCGAGAAACCCGCCCGTCCCGCAGCCCGGATCATAGACGGTCTTCCCAATCTGCGGATCGACCACGCGCACCATCGCGCGGATCACTTCGCGCGGGGTGAAAAACTGCCCGCCGTCATTGCCCTTCTCGCCCATCTTCAGCAGCAGCCCCTCATACACCTGCGAAAGCGTGAAAACGTGCGTGTCATCCACCGTCTCGCGGCTGATCTCGTGTATCTTGTCGAGCACGTCCTTGAAGTTCTTCTCTGAGTCGATCCGGCTCCGCTCCACGCTCGACATGATCTCGCTCACCACCCTCTGCCGCGGCGTCGCGCCTGGCTGATCCTTGAGCGCCTTGAGCGCCGGGAGAAGCGATTCATGCACGAACTTCCACACGCTCGCCGTCTTGTCCTGTCGCATCGGCGAATCCGGCGCAGCCCAATCGCGCCAGCGATACGGCGCAGCCAGTGCCGGCGCAAACGGCACGCCCTGCGCCTCGGCCTCGTCCACCTCGCGCGCTTCGCGTTCATCGAGGATGCGAAGAAAAAGAATCCACGTCAGCTCCGGCACATATTGCAGCGCGCCCGCGCAATTCGAGCGCCGCATGATGTTGCAGATGCTCTTCACCGCGCCATTCACCGACTGCTGCGAGGCGTGTTTTTTCGTCGGAGGTTTCAAGCATGGGTGAAAGCGCGCGCTCAGCCGAGGATGTACCGCCCAGACTTTTGCGTGCCGATTCTTTTGACGAGCTTCGCTTTCAAAAGCGGCGCGAGGATGTGCGCCGCGCCCTGCTTCGTCACGTCGAGCGCGGCCCACAGTTCGCGCGGGCTGAGACCGTGCCGTTCCCGCAGCAGATGCAGCAATTGCTCCTGCTTCGGTCGCAGCACGGTCTTTTTGTTGCCGGATTTCGCCACGAGCTGCTGCACGCGCAGCCACGCGCGGTCGAGCGTCTGGCGCAGGCCCTCCGTTGTGTATTCGAGCCAGCCGGTCAGTTCGCCGTCCTCGCGGCGCACCGCATCGAGGCTCGCGTAGTAGCGCGGGCGATCTTCCCAGTAGAATTCATCCACCGCGAAAATGTGATGCGTGTCGAAGCCGCGCCGGTACAGCTCCCAGAGCGCGAGCATCCGCCCCGCGCGTCCGTTACCGTCGGCGAAGGGATGAACCTCCTCGAACTGATAGTGCAGAATCGCGGAAGTGAGCGGCGCGGGCCACTCGGCGCTGTCCTTGTTCCACCAGTCGAGCAGCTCGCGCATCAGGCCCGAGACCATCTCCGGCGGCGGTGGCAGATGCCGGCCCACGCGCACGCGGATCGAGCGGTAGCGCCCGGCCTCGCCTTGGTCCATCACGCCCGTGGCGAGCAGCGTGTGCAGGCGGAAGAGGTCTTCGTGTGTTACGGTTTTTTTCGCCGCGGCGCGCTACTCCATCCAGCGCAGGCTGGCGAAGTAGTTGAGCACTTCGCGGCGCGAACGCTCGGTGCGCGCGGGCAACGGCGTGCCCGCTTCGAGCGCGCGGACTTCCTCCAGCGTGAGCGGATTGCCCTCGATCGCCGTCGAGGCGTGCGCCCCGCGCTGGCGGCTGTCCTTCTGGAGCTGCGGCACCCAGGTGAGCTGGATCGTCGCGGACGAAATGCGGGCGCGCGCCTCGGTGATCGCCTCCAGGTCGCGGAGCAGGCGCGGGGTGATGGTGAATGGCGGCGCGAAAGACATGGCGCGATGAGTCAAGCGTGGGTCTAGTAATGAGTCAAGCTGCTTTTCCCTTAATGGGCAAGCGCGGGTCCAGCGATGAGACAGGCGCTGATCCTGACCGGAAAACGCCGCGCGGAGCAGCGCGGCGGGCTGGCGGAGCGAGTCCGCGTGGGTGCTTCGCAGCCCGGAGGGCTGCTGGAAATTCGCCGGTGGTGGAGCGAGTCCGCGAGCGAGAACCACCGGAAACCGCCATCAAAACCGCATCCGCCCCGGCGGGGCGGCGGAATCGTACGCCACCGTTCCCGCGCCCCTGCCGGGGCGCATTCCGCATTTTCGTCAATCCGGTGGCTGACGCCACCGGCTAATTTCCGTCAGCCCTCCGGGCTGAAGGCCGCCCGCAGTAGCGCGGCGGGGAGTTTTTCCACTTCGGCGAGCTTCGCTTAGCGGCGAACCGGCTCCAAGGGCGCACGCTCATAGACGAGCTTGATCAGCGCCGCCGCAGGCAGCGCGGCGAAGGCGTAAGCCTCGCCGTTTTCAGTGGCAAACTCGACCTCGAACAAGCCGTCACCCAGTTCCTCGACAATCGTTCCCACCTGCCCGCGTGCGAGCGCCTTCGCCGGCCAGTCCGCGGCCAGCGCGATGGTGTCGAGCAGTTTGAGTTCGGAATTCATGTCGTGACGATATAACACGAAACCAGCCGCGGAAAGTCTTCGCTGACGCGGATCATCCAGACGCTCCGCACCGTGACTGGCCCGGCGTTGCCGGTCATCGGGAAGTCGATCACGTAGCGCGTGCCTGCCCCATCGGTTCGCCCATTGCCGCGTCCGCCGTGCGGGCGGCATCGCGCAACGCTTCGATCAGGATCGGCGCATGTGCATCGCCGCCGTGAGGCGCGTCTTGCCCGCGCCGGTGGCGAGCGAGAGCAGCACGCGCGGCGCTTCGCCCGCGGCCTGCTGGCGGATGATCTTTTCCAGCGCCGCGCGAATCGCCGCGTCCTGGTAGTATCGCAGATGGTTGCGCCCCTGCGCGTAAGGCGTGGTGAGCGCTGCGAGTTCCGGCGGAGCGGCCGGGCAGCCCGCGCTGGCCGAAATAGCGCGCCCGCAGTTCCTCGGGTCGTGGGAACTCCGTCATCGGTCGCGCGTCCGAAGTGACGCCGGTGGTTTCGTCGTACTCGACGAACTGCGCTCCATTTGACGAAAAAATGAACGGCACATGATGAAGCTGCCCGACGCGATAACCTTTGCCCTGCTGGAGCCCGTGCTCCGCCGGCAATCCCTCGCGCTTCGCTTCGAGGATCGCGAGCGGCGTCGCCTCCGCGCTGTCGGCCAGCGGATGACACAGCAGG
>JBBSDS010000393.1:0-4414 GCA_038240495.1 Chthoniobacterales bacterium
ATACGACGTTCGGCGGAATCAAGGCCGTGGTGTGGACCGACCTGCTGCAAGTTTTCCTGATGTTCGGTGCGATGTTTTACGCGACGTTCACGCTCTGGCACGCGGTCGGTGGGTGGAGTGTGGTGAAAACGATGACGGTCACCGCGCCGGTCGATGCTGAGGTCGTCACGGCGCGCACGCAGGTGCTTTTGAAAATCGCGGGCAATCAGATGACGGTCGAAGAGGCGCGGCAAAAGGCGGAGAAAGAGGTCGCCGAAGATTCCTCGCGCATCGCCGAAACTGCGCTCGATTTTTGGGACACGGGGATCGAAAAAGATCCGGTGAAACGCGCGGAATTGGGATTCTGGGGCAACGTGAAAAGGGTTCTCGAAACGGAGTACACCGTCTTCACCGCGTTCATCGCCTCGGTCTTCGTCACGATGGCCACGCACGGCACCGACCAGGACATGGTGCAGCGGATGCTGACCGCGCCGGATATCCGCCGCAGCCGGCGAAGCCTGATTTTATCAGGCTTGGCGGACATCCCGGTGGCGTTGAGCTTCACCTTCATCGGCGTCTTGCTCTGGGTCTATTACCACCTTCCGGAGCACGCAGCGCAGCGCCCTACGAGTGATTATTTCGTGAACTATATCCTGCGCGAACTTCCGACCGGCATCCGTGGCGTCATGGCCGCAGGGCTTTTCGCGACAGCGATGGGCTCGCTCAGCACCGCGCTCAACGCGCTCGCGACCAGCTTCACGCGCGACTTTTACATGGGCATCTTCCGACCCGCGGCGACGCAGCGGGAGCAGATGGTCGCGGCCCGCTGGAGCACCGCGTTTTTTGCCCTCGCGCTCTCGGGCGTCGGTGTCGGCACGGCGTGGGTGAAGCTCACGCATCCTGAGATACGCATTATCCCGATCGTGCTCGGTTCCTTCGGCTATACCTACGGCTCGCTGCTCGGGATCTTCCTCGTGGGCATGACCACGAAAGGACGCGGCTCTTGTCCGGGCAACCTGCTCGCGATGCTCGCCGGCTTTGTCACCGTGGCCATCCTCAGCAATCTCCTCAACGACGTGGGGATGATGTTTGGCAGGCCGCTTTATACGCCGCCGCCGTGGCTGCCGATCATCGAATTTCCGTGGCGTATCGCCTTCGGAACAGTCGTCACCTACGCGGTCGCCATTTGCTTTCGCACCTCCGATTCGCAGATCGAAACGATGCGCTCCGGAATTGCTACGCATGCGTAGTTTCGCCAACTCGCCGCGAAGCCTCGCAATTTCTAGGCTGACAGGTGGGTCAATATTAAAAATCGGTTTCGTCAAAATAAAAGTCCTCTGTGCCAGGGGAATTATCTTGAGGCGATTTCACGCAAAAAATACTCTCACGCCGCACGGCGGGAAGAAGAGAAGCCCACTGTGAATAACTTGTGAACAACGCACCCTCCCCAACTCCCCCGGCGGCTCAAAGGCTTTCCAGCTTGGTTGCGGAGGCGCTTTGCCCGGCGAAGCTGATGGAATCGGCGTTCCACATTTCCGCGATTTTTAAAGCGCTTACTCCGAGAGACTTAGGGGTTTGCAAAATCGCTGCCGCGTCGGCGCCACACGCGTAAATCTTCACTCCTGGGCCGCGGTTTTCGCGGCTCATTTCGTCCCCCTTCCAAACCCCTGAATTGTGTCACGCACTGTGGATAAAGTCCTGAAAGCCCCTGATTTGAATGCCATTTGGACCGAGATTTCGGGCCGCCTCCGTGCCGAGGTCACGGCTGATACTTTCGACCGCTGGTTTCGTGAGATCGAGCTTGTGGAACTTTGCGACCGGCACCTCACCCTGCGCGTCCCAAACAACATCTATCAACTTTGGATCGAGAGTAATTACCTCGGCCATCTGCGAAGTGCCACGATGCTTTCCCTCGGTGCCGCGCGGAACGTGAAATTCGTCTTTTCCGGTGAAAAGTCCGAAGCGCCGCCGGCGGTTGATCCCACTCCGTCGGTGAAGGCGATGCCATCTCCACCCGAGGAGTTCGACGCGCCCCCGACGCTGGCTGGGGCAAACGGGATGAATCCGCGCAACAGCTTCGAAGCATTTGTGGTCGGGCCGAATAATCAGTTTGCCCAAGCGGCGTGCAAGGCAGTCTCGGACGCGCCCGCGAAGACCTACAACCCGCTCTTCATTTATGGCGGCGTCGGTTTGGGCAAGACCCACCTCATGCATGCGATCGGCCACGCGGTCATGGCGCGCAAGAAAGCGTCGAAGGTCGTCTATATCACGAGTGAGGCGTTCACCAACGAGTTCATCGACGCGATTCAAAACAACACGCTGATCAAGTTTCGCAAACGCTACCGGCAGGCCGACATCCTGCTCATCGACGACATCCAGTTTCTCGCCGACAAGGGGCGCACTCAGGAAGAGTTTTTCCACACCTTCAATACGCTCTTCGACGGACATAAACAGATCGTCCTGTCCAGTGACCGTCCGCCGTCGGAGATCGCCAACCTCGAGACGCGGCTGGTGTCGCGTTTTGAATGGGGCCTGACCGCCGAATTGCAGGCGCCCGATACCGAGACGCGCGTTGCCATTCTCCGCAAGAAGGGGCAGGGGATGGATGTCAGGCTGAGCGACGAAATTCTGCAATTTCTCGCCGAGCGCATTCGCACCAACGTCCGTCGCCTCGAAGGCGGGCTCATGCGCGTGGCGTCCTACACCTCGCTCAACGATGGTCGCCCACCGGGCATCGAAAAAATCGAGCACTTGCTCAAAGACATCCTGCATGAGGAGGCGCGGCGCGCGATCACCATCGACCAAATCCAAAAGCGCGTCGCCGAGCATTTCGACGTCCGGCTCGCGGACATGACGAGCAAACGCCGCCCGGCGAACATCGCCTTCCCACGACAGATCGCGATGTATCTCGCCCGCGAGTTGACGAAGACTTCGCTCAGCGAAATTGGCGAAGCGTTCGGCGGGCGCGATCATGGCACCGTGCTGCACGCGCATCGGCTGGTCAAAGACCGCATCACCAAGGAAGAGAAAACGCGGCAGGTCGTCTCGTTTCTCGACAGCCAGCTCACGCGGTGACGCGGCGCCTCGCGCGCACAATCCGCAAGCGGCCCGGGAAAAGGATTGCGTCGCCAAACGCAATCATTCATCTAAACCCCACCTCCTTTCCCTATGAAATTTAGCGTCAGCAAAGAGAAACTCCTCGCGGGTCTGCAAACGGTGCAAAACGTGGTCAGCACGCGCACGACCTTGCCGATTCTCTCCAATGTTTTGCTCCAGGCCTCCGAAAGTCAGTTGCGATTGACGACGACCGATCTCGATGTCGGCGTGAGCGGTGGCGTGAGCGCGCAAATCGAAAAACCCGGAGCCACGACGCTGCCCGCGCGCCGGCTTGCGACCATCGTTCGCGAGTTGCCCGCGGCGGAGATTCAGATCGATGTCGATTCGAAAAACGTCGCCTCGATTCGCTGCGGTCAGAGTTTCTTCAAAATCCTCGGCCTGCCCGAGGAAGAGTTTCCGCCGCTGCCCAAGTTTGATGACACCCGGACATTTACGATCAGCCAGCAGGCGCTCCGCGATGCGCTGAAAAAAACCTCCTACGCGATCTCGACCGACGAGACGCGCTACGTGCTCAACGGCATTCTTTTTTCGTTCAAGGAAAACAAACTCACCCTCGTGGCGACCGATGGCCGCCGGCTTGCGCTGGTCGATTTGGAAGTGGAATTTCCGCGCAGCCAGGAAGCGGAGATCATCGTTCCGACCAAAGCCGTGACCGAGCTCGGCCGTCTGCTCGGCGACGAGGGAGACGTGCGGCTCAGCGTCGGAGAAAATCAGGTGGCATTTCAACTCGGCGAAACGCTGCTCGCTTCCAAACTGATCGAGGGCAACTACCCAAATTACCGCCAGGTCATCCCCGGCGAAGCCAAGGAACGGATCACGCTCGAGCGGGAGCTTTTCCTGAACGCTGTGCATCGTGTCTCGCTCCTTTCGAGTGAGAAATCGAATTCGGTGAAACTCGTTTTTTCCAAGAACAATATCGAGATCGCCGCAAATACCCCGGACGTCGGCGAGGCGCGTGAGTCACTCGCTGTCGCCTACAAAGGCCGGGAGTTTTCCATCGCCTTCAATCCCGAGTTTTTGATGGCGCCGCTTCGCGCTTTGCCGAACGACGAAGTCTATCTCGATCTCATCGACGAGATGAGCCCGGGCGTGATCAAAATTCAGAGCCCGTTTCTCTACGTGCTGATGCCGATGAGGATCAGCTAAAGCGTAACGACTTTTCAGTTTGCGCTTTTGGGGGAGCGGCTTAAGGTTTCGCTCCCGTCGCCGGAAAGCCGGTGATCAGGGATGCCAAAGCTCACGTGGCGGAATTGGCAGACGCGTACGGCTCAGGACCGTATGGGGTAACCCGTGGAGGTTCGAGTCCTCTCGTGAGCAT
>JBBSDS010000394.1:0-4413 GCA_038240495.1 Chthoniobacterales bacterium
ATCTTTATCGAGCACAAGCACCTCTCCGCGGAAGACAAGGCGGCGGTCCGGAGTTTCCTGTGCGACTACGAGGTTACGGACCTGGGTCACGACTACTTTTGCCAACGCCGCGTCCCGCGCGAGGCGGTCTGACCCACAGGGCAATTCACTGCTGGGCGAGAGCCCAGGCGCGCCGCAACCATTCGCCGCGGGACAGCTTGCCATCGGCTGGGGGAAGCTTGCTCGCGTCGAGAGCAAGCGTGCCTGCGAGCTTTTGCCAGCGTGCTGCAAGCGTTGGGTCGAGCGGTTTATTGAGTTCTGCCGCATGCGCCGGAAACGCTTCGTAATACTGGCCGATGATGTTCTTGCCACGCTCGCCGGGAGTCTCGGGTGCCGGGGCGAGCCCATGCAGACCGCCCGCGGTGCCCCACCACTGCACGGCGGCAAAGTCCGGATGGCCGGGCAGCACGTCGCTCACGTAGATCGTGGCCGCGCCGGCAGCGTGGAGGCGCGTCTGCAACTGCGGCACCGAGACGCGTTGCAACGATCCTTTTTTCGCTCGCGCCAAATGAGCCGCGTGTCCGGCCGCCTGACCGAGCGACATCCAAATCGGCTCCAACCGCAGCGCACAGAAGCCGACGTGGGACGAACTCACCGCAACTGGTACGAGCAGGTTTTCAAAGTTCTTCGGGAGCAACACACCGTACGGAATCTGATAGGGCGCGACGCGTTTGTAGAATTCGCCCGTGTGCCTGCCGTCGAAGCGCGCACCTTCGTGCGAGGTGCCGTGACAATTCGGGCCGTAGTCGCCGATGGCGATCGCATCGCGCTGCAGCACGGCGCGCGCGTCGTCGGGTGCGCAATCGGTGTCCTTTTCCGAAAAGACATATTGCCCGACCATGCGCCTCGCCTCGCGCACGTAGAGCTGCTCGGGCAGATGACCGTTCTCGACGAACTCATCCCTGCACCAGCCCCACTCCCGCGCTTCGGCGCGGACGTTCGCCGGCACGACATCGTCATTTTGCAGGAAGTAGAGCAGGCCGACATCCCAGGACATATGAGCGTCGAAAATTGGCTGGCGCGACTGCCGCAGCCCGGTGCGCGAAAAAGGGGCGATCGCGCCGCCCTGAACGATACGCGCGGCGAACCCGGATTCACCCTCGGGCCAGCCATCGTTTTCGCCCGGCAGTGAGAGCCGCACGATGCCGCCGGAGACATCGTTGATGTCATACTTGCCGTTGGGCAGACGCGGGATTTGCGCCTTGTAGAGACACTTCGACGGGTAGCCGAACACCTGCTCGATCTGCCCGCTTTCAAACAACGGCAGCACGCCGAGGAAGTCGTCACGCCGGTAGCCTTTGGGCTTTCGCGGCATCACACGATTGGCCGGATCCTGCGTCGCGATCAGCCGAAAATTGTAGGCTTGGAGTTGATCGTCGGCCTGTTCCGGCGCGAGTAACTCACCGTATTCCTCACCCGCCTCGCGGCCCACGCGGTACTGGACGCGCGCCGCGGCCATTAAGTCGCCTTCGTAGGTCGCGTCGATAAAGTAGTGCGCGGCGACCGAGTGATAGACGTTCTCCGCGTCGAAAAAGAGCGCGACCTCCAGCGCCCGCCAGGTCGCGGGCGCTTCGCCATCGCCGTTGCTGCTTGATTTTACGCCATCGAGCGCCCACTCCCGCTGGAGCTTGATCCGTGGCTGCTCGGAGAGCATTTTCTCGAAAACGAGCAGGTTCACTTTCGGCTCCGCCTGAGTGCCGTGAATGCTCTCTTTCACCTGCGGCGAATCGGCGCCGTAGGTTTCGCGATAGTAGGCCTCGACGCGCCTGGTGAAATCGAGGAACGCGCCGTTCAGTCCCTCGAACGTCCGAAAATCGGGATGCGAAAGTCCATTCGTCATCATCCCACCAATCCGTGCCGTCGGCTCAACCAGGAGCACGCGTTCGCCATCTTCCGCCGCCGCTACGGCCGCTGCAATCCCGGCGGGCGTGGTGCCATAGACCAGCACGTCGAACTCCTGCGCCCGCAATGTCGTAGCGAGCAGGAGCAGCAGCAGGACGGGGACGTTCATCATCCCAATCAGGGACGCGCCAATTCCGCACAAGTGGCGTCAAACCATTTCGCGGACGCAGCGATTTCGGGCGTCGAGTTCTCCCAATTATTTTCATACTCCACGCAGATCGCGCCTTTGAAGTGCTGGCGCTTCAATTCCGCCAGCATCCCTTTGGCATTGCTGACGCCAGTGCCCCACGGAACGTCGTGCGCGCCTAGTCCCGGCTCATTGAGATCCTTGAAGTGCAGCGTGATCACGCGGCCATCCAGTTTCTTCAAGCAGTCCACCGGATCGAGCCCGGAGCGCACCCAATGCCCGACATCGGCACAAGCGCCGAGCAAGGGACTGCGGCCCTTCACCGCAGCGAGGACGGTGTCGGGGTTCCAGTAAAAATTCTTTGGTCCAGGGTGATTGTGGATCGCGACCTTGATGTTGTATTCCTTCGCGAGCTTCTCGACGACGTCCATGACCGGGCCGAGTTCCTCCATCTTCCCGTGCGTCTCCGGTTCGGCGACGAGCACGTCGATGCCGAGCCGTTTGGCGCCCTCAAAAATCTTGCGGCTCTCGGCCTCATCGAGCACAGGTTTCACCACGCCCATGTTCACGAAGATCGGGCTAATGCCCTTCTCCTTGAGATGCGTGGTGATGGCCGCGGCATCCTTGTCGGACATGGCGACCGTGGAGCTTTTCACGATCTTCCCGTCCGCATCCACGAGGTTCACGCTGCCGGAAATGCTCATGTATTTCACGCCCATCGCGGCGGTCTTGTCGATCGCGTCGAAGATCGAAAATTTTTGGAACGTGTAGGAGTGGATGGCGAGCTTCCAACCGAGCTGCTCGGCGGGCGTTTCGGCTGTCGCGGTGGACCAGGCCGCGAGAAAAAGGGCGATGACGAAGAGGACGAATGTTTTCATGGAGGGACGGCGAGTTTGGAGCAGCAGCGAGGCGATGACAATGCCAACTCAATCCGGCAGCGGAGACGGAAGACTAGAGCAGCTGCCAAACGAAGTTTCCGGATAAAGAGCGGGTGTCATCCTGAGCGCAGTTCCGTCGGGGGCGAAGGTGGGATGGAACGGAGTCGAAGAGCCTGTCCTGAGCTTGCCGAAGGAATCCCGGCGATCTTGTGCGACACTATTCGTGAATGCGCGGGATCCTTCGACTGCGCTACTCCCGCCTTTCCGCCTCCGCTCCGCTCAGGATGACACGTGATTTGTGGGAATGACTTTGGCCGATGATTTACTCCTTCCGCCCGAGCCCGAACTCGCTACTCATCCGCACCACTTTGCCACCGCGCAGATGCACTTCGATGAGCTTCGAACTACCGATCGGCTTGCCGTTTTCGTCCTTCAACGTGGTCACGAGTTTGTGCGTACGCGCATCGAAAACATCGGGCGTGTGACACCAGGCGAATTGCCCATCGAGACTGAAGTTCACCCAGCCATGTCCGCCCATGCTCAAGTCCACATGCCCCTTCGGCGCCGGCGGCATCTGCGTCGCGTCAAAGATGAAGAGCTTCTTCCCCACCTGATCGCTGATCCACAACTCCGTCTCATCCGGCGTGAGCGCAGCACCGTGCGTGCGATGCTCGATCGGCGCGTCGCCCGCCAGCACCCGATGGATCGCCTTGCCTTGCGAGAGGTCCACCACGTCAAAGCCCACATGCTTGCCGAGGCAGACAAAAGCGTAACGCTCGCGGCGATCAATCGTGTAGGGAAAGACTCCGCTCTCACCCACGTCCGGGATTTGTTTCACGATCTGCTCTGTCTTCGGATCGAGGATCGAAAGCGTGGTAATCGTGCCGAGGTAAAGGCGGTCGCCATTCAGGCTCATGATGCTGTTGTGCGCGCCCGTGCCCACGGGGAGCCGGCGCAATTCCTTGCCCGACTCGCCATCGATGACGACGAAGCCACCGTTGTCCGACCGTTCCCACCAGCCCGTCGGCGCAAATATTTTGCTCCCATCGAGCATCGCCGAAGAGCGGTCGCAACCGCCCGAGTATTGCCCTTCCCACAGCACCTTCTCCGTCTCGAGGTCGAAGCGCCCCATCCGTTGATCCGTCGTGGAGTAGTAAAGGCTGTGCGTGGCGAGGCAGCCGGTCAGGCCGCGCACGCCGCCGTTCAAATTTCCCAGCGCGATCCGGCGCACGAACCGAAAATCGCGGTCGATGTCGAAGACGAGCAATCCCTGCCCCGAAGCACTCTCCATCTGCGCGCCGTCCGGGCTGACGAGGTAGAGGTAACGATGCAACTCCTCTTCCGCAAAGGATCGGAAGCAGAAGCCAAGAACGAGCGCGAACAACGGGGCGAAGGATTTCATACGATGAAGGGGGAAGTGTTTTAATAGGCGAGACTGGCATCGTCGTCGAGACTCGACGGCTGCGG
>JBBSDS010000395.1:0-4398 GCA_038240495.1 Chthoniobacterales bacterium
CATTGATTTCAGCGTGGACGTGAGCGGCGACGTGACCCCGGCGGCGCAACTCGACGTAAAAGCAGAAGTCGGTGGGAAGCTCAAGGCGCTCCATGTCGTCGCCGGGCAGACGGTCAAGGAGGGCGACATCCTCGTGGAGATCGACGACACCGACCTGCTTTCCGAAAAGGAGAGCGCGCTCACCGAGATCGAAGGCGCCAAGCTGCAAATGGAGAAGGCGAAGAAAAACTACGAGCGCTCGCGGGAACTCTTTGAGCAGAAGCTGATCAGCCTCGAGGTTTTCGACAACCTCAAGGCGGAATATGACATCGGCGAAAACGGACTCGTCAAAGCCCAGCGCAAACTCCAGCTCGTGGACGACAAGCTCGCGAAGACCAAGGTCGCAGCGCCCAACGCGGGCACTGTCCTCACCGTGCCGGTGATCGAAGGCCAGGTCGTCATCGCCGCCGCGAGCGTGAATAGCGGCACGACCCTCATGACCATCGCCAGTCTCGCAAAGCTCCTCGTCGAGACCCACATCAACCAGGTCGATGTCGCGAAACTGGAACTCAACAAGGAAGTCAAACTCCGCGCGGAATCGCTCAAGGATCTGGAATTCGAAGCGACGATCTCCTTCATCGCCCCGGTGGCCACGATCAAAAACAGCGTGAAGGGATTCCAAGTCCAGGCCTTGATCGACAAGCCAAATGCACGGCTGCGGCCCGGCATGACGGTCAATATGAGCATTCCGATTTCGCGGGCCGACGATGCACTCAGCGTGCCGATTTCTGCGGTCTTCAAAGGCGAGGGCAACAAGAAGATCGTGTATGTCCGGCGCGGCGATACGACCGAAAAACGCGAGGTGAAAATCGGGGTCACCAATATCGAATTCGCGCAGATCCTTCAGGGCATCAGCGAGGGCGAAGTGATTCTCCTCGTCGAACCCGACAAGGCGCAGAAGCGGTCGTGATGATGCAAGTCAGAAAGCGCGTGGCGAAAACCCGCCGCATCGTCGCCGGTTCTGTTTCATCCATTCACCCTTTGGCTTTTCTCATCCGATGCCGCTGATCGAGCTGACCGACGTCGTCAAGCGTTACAAGATCGGCGATCAGGAGATTCTCGCCCTCGATGGAATCAATCTGATAATCGAGCAAGGAGAATACGCCGCGATCATCGGCCCCAGCGGCAGCGGCAAGTCCACGCTCATGCATCTGCTGGGCTGCCTCGATACGCCGACCTCGGGCCGGATGCTCATCGACGGCGTGGACGTAAGTCGCGCGGGCGGGAACCGACTGAGCGAAATGCGCAACGAGAAGATCGGCTTCGTCTTCCAAAGCTTCAACCTCCTGCCCAAACTAACCGTGCTGCAAAACGTCGAGCTCCCGATGATTTACGCGGGCGTCTCAGCGACCGAACGGCGGACGCGCGCGCTCGCCGCCATCGAGCGGGTCGAGCTTCAGAATCGCGTAAAAAACACTCCGCTCCAGCTCAGTGGCGGCCAGATGCAACGGGTGGCCATCGCGCGTGCTCTGGTCAACAATCCGCGGATTGTTTTTGCGGACGAACCCACCGGCAATCTTGACTCCAAAACCGGCGCGAACATTCTCGAACTATTCCGCGAACTGAGCGCCCAGGGCCGGACGATCGTCCTCGTGACTCACGACAGCAAAATCGCCGCGCAAACTCCGCGCCGCATCGAGATTCGCGACGGCAAAATCGTCAACGAGGCGTCCACCCCGAGTCCGCAACCCTCGCCTCTCGCACCCGCGTGAATCTTTGGATCGGTCTGCTCGTCGGCTTCAAAGAAATTTGGGCCCACAAATTTCGGAGCGTTCTCACGATGCTCGGCATCATTCTCGGCGTCGCTTCGTTGCTCTCGATGTTTTCGCTCACTGCCGGGATTGCGAAAGGCATGCGCGACTACATGCAGCAAGTCGGCGGCATCGAGCGCGTCGGCGTGATCAGCCGGGAGCCACCCGAGGAGCAGCAGCTCTTCGCCGACACCTCGGCGGGGCGCACCGTGGACGACGCCGAAGCCATTGTGAAATCCGCGCCACTCGTCGCCTGCGTCACCCCGGTTTCCATCTTGAGCGCCTGCGCCATCCATCGCGGCGCGATCACCATCCGCGGCCAGGTGGATGGGTGCTGGCCGTCCTATGTCGAAATCAACAAGCACAACATCGCCTTCGGACGCAATCTCTGCGATCTCGACATCGAAGAGGCCAAGCGCGTCTGCGTCATCGGCAAGTACATCGTCGATCGACTTTGGCCGGAGCTGCCAAATTTCAATCCGATCGGCGAGACCATCCTGCTCAACAACCGGCCTTTCATCGTCGTCGGCATCTTCGAATATTACGAGCGCGACAAGGATAAACGCCTCCGTGAACTGAACAAGAACAAGCCGGCGACGCCCGCCCCGACACCAGGCAAGTCCAAACGCGGGCGTGGAAAAAGCCCGGCCCCGCCGGGTTTGGGGCCGAGCAGTTCGATTCCGTTCCTCGCCAAAAACTCCACGATCATCGTTCCGATCAGCACGATGTTCTTCGAGTTCAAGAGCGCCAACGTCGTCGGCGGCATCGACCAGGGGCCCACGCAAAAATTGGACGCGCTGACTTTTAAGGTGGCCGATACCAATCGGTTTCAAGAAACGATTCAACAGGTCGGCCGCATTCTCCGCGAGACGCACCGCACGGTGGACGACTATTCCTTCGACACGCGCGAGGAGATGTTCGATGCGATCGAACAAAACATCCGCGAAACGCGCATGAGCGGCGGACTGATCGCCGGCATTTCGCTCCTCGTCGGCGGCATCGGCATTATGAATATCATGCTCGCGAGCATCACCGAGCGCATTCGCGAAATTGGCGTGCGACGCGCCGTAGGTGCGAAGGCCCGCGACATTTTCGTGCAGATTGTTGTCGAGAGTGCAGTCATCGGTTTCATCGGCGGTCTGCTCGGGCTCGTCGCCAGCACAGGGATGATGCAGCTTCTCATCTCCATCTCGCCCGGAAAAAACTCGCCCGTCATCGAATTGAACAACGTCCTCATCAGCTTCGGTTTTGCCGTGGTCATCGGCGTCGTCAGCGGCCTCTATCCGGCCTTCAAAGCCAGCCGCCTCGACCCGATCGAAGCCCTGCGCTACGGATAAACGCATCGTGAAAATGTCCGCCCCGCCCGCGCGCCGCTCGCTGCACGATCTCACCCCTTCGGCGCTGGCGCAGGCGATGGCGGAGCTTTCTCCCATCCACACTCGCACCCTCTGGCGCGCCCTGTACCGCGATGCGGAGATGAATCCCGCCGGTCGCCATGACTTTCTGCCACCACTCCGGAAATGGGTGGACGACAACTTGGGAAAAGGCGGCCCGTATTCCATCGACGCTCCGGCAGTGTCGGCCGACATCGCGAGCAGCGACGGACTCACGCGAAAATTTCTGCTCCGGCTCGACGACGGACCAACCATCGAGACCGTCGTCATGAGTTATCGCGACCGCTTTACGGCCTGCCTCAGTACCCAGGCCGGCTGCGCGATGGACTGCGTTTTTTGCGCGACGGGGCAGATGGGTTTCGTGCGGCATCTCCGGCCCGGCGAAATCGTCGCGCAAGTCCTCCACGCCCAGCGCGAGCTGCGCGCTCGGGGCAACGCAGGGCTGCGGAACCTTGTGCTCATGGGCATGGGCGAGCCGCTGCACAATTACGACGCCGTGATGACCGCGCTGGAAATCATCACCGACCGGCGCGGGCTAAACGTCGGTCCCAGCCGGATCACCATCAGCACCGTCGGCGTCGTCCCCGGCATCCTCCGGCTCGCGGAAGAAAAGCAGCCCTACAACCTCGCAGTGAGCCTGCATGGAGCGACCGAAGCCGAACGCTCCGCGCTCGTGCCAGCAAGCCGCCGCTGGCCGTTGTCGGAGTTGATCGCCGCTTGCCGCACCTACGCGGAAAAGACCGGCCGCCGCATCTTCTTCGAGTGGACCTTGATCGCCGGGACCAACGATTCGCCCGCGCAAGCCGAACGCCTCGCGGCGCTTCTCGCCGGCCTCGATGCCCACGTAAATCTAATCCCGCTCAATCCCACCGGCGGATACGTGGGCACCGCAACAGCGAGCGAAGCTGCATCCACCTTCCAACGCACTCTGCGAGCCGCCGGCTTTCCAAGCACGATCCGCCAGCGGCGCGGAATCGACGTCGCCGCCGGTTGCGGGCAGTTGCGCGCTGACAAGATGCGCGCAGTCGCGTGAAACAGTAATCCGCCCGCCCGCGAAACCTCGGCATCTTTTTACCCGCGCAGATCGGTCATCATCAGATGCCGCACAACCGGGGCCTCAGGGCCGCGGTGGAAGGCGAGCACGGCGCTCTCGATGCGATGATCCGGCGGCGGTCGATCAGATCGGCCATGGCTCCGGCGGGCAGCGCGAGGAG
>JBBSDS010000396.1:0-4368 GCA_038240495.1 Chthoniobacterales bacterium
ATGGAAGACATCGCCATCCTCACCGGTGGCCGCTGCATCACCGAAGACCTCGGCTTGAAGCTCGAGAACATCACGCTTGAAGACCTTGGCCGCACCAAGCGCGTCACCATCGACAAGGAAAACACCACGATCGTCGAAGGTGCCGGCAAGCAGGCCGACATCCAGGGCCGCGTCTCGCAGATTCGCCGCCAGATCGAGGAAACGACCTCCGACTACGACCGCGAGAAGCTCCAGGAGCGCCTCGCCAAGCTCGCTGGTGGTGTCGCCGTCATCAATGTCGGCGCCGCGACCGAGACCGAGATGAAGGAAAAGAAAGCCCGCGTCGAAGACGCCCTCCACGCGACCCGTGCGGCCGTCGAAGAAGGCATCGTCCCTGGCGGCGGTGTCGCCTTGATCCGTGCCCAAAAGGTGCTCGACACTCTGAACCTCGAGGGTGACGAGAAGATCGGCATGCAGATCGTGCGTCGCGCGATCGAAGAGCCACTCCGCACACTCGCTGACAATGCGGGCGAAGAAGGCGCGCTCATCGTGCAGGAAGTCAAGAAGCGCAAAGGCGCCGAAGGCTACAACGTCGCGACCGGCGTGTATGAAGACCTCATCAAGGCTGGCGTCGTTGACCCGGCCAAGGTGACCCGCAGCGCGCTCCAGCACGCTGCCTCCATCTCCGGCCTGCTCTTGACCACCGAAGCGATCATCTGCGAGCTGCCTGAGAAGAAGCCCGCTGGTGGTGGCGATCCGCACGGACATCCTCCGGGCGGCATGGACTACTAAGTCACTGACTTAGTTAAGTAACCGCTAACACTCACAGACCGCCGGGTTCCGCAAGGAGCCCGGCGGTTTTGTTTGATCGCCTGACGCGGGCGACTGGAGTTGCCAACAGAAGTTTCAGAATAAAGAGCAGGTGTCATCCTGAGCGGAGTTTCGTCGGGGGCGAAAGTGGGACGGAACGGAGTGGAAGGATCCCGTGGACGTTCAGAGATTTCCACGCCACTTTGCTCTCCTTTCGCCTCGGTTCCCGAGTAACCTAATGGCCATCATGTTCCTTCGACTCTTCCTCCCGCTGGTGCTCGTTGTAACTGGTCTCGCGCCGTTCTCGCACGCGGCCGATCTCTTCGACCGCACAAACATCGCAGCGTGGTGCATCGTGCCTTACGACGCGAAAAAGCGCGGACCGGAAGAGCGGGCGAAGATGCTGAAAGAACTCGGCCTGACCAAGCTCGCTTACGACTGGCGCGCGGAGCACATCCCGACGTTCGACGCCGAAATCGAAGCGATGCAACGCCACGGCATCGAGATCACTGCATGGTGGTATCCGGGGCAGTCGCCGCAAATCCTCGACGCGATCAAGCGCCACGGCATCCATCCGCAGCTCTGGGTTTGCGGTTCGCGCAAGATCACTGCGGAGAGTGATGCCGAACGGCTCGAAGCGGAGGCGGCGCGCATCCGGCCCATCGCGCAGGAGGCCGCCGCGATCGGCTGCAAGGTGGCGCTCTACAATCATCGCGAGCCGTGGTTCGAGGAGCAGGATCATCAGGTCGCGATCATCGAACGATTGCGCCGCGACGGGCTGACGAACGTGGGGATCGTGCTCAACTTCCACCACTGGCACGGCTCGCTCGCGGAGTTTCCCGCGCTGTTCAAACGCATCCAGCCTTATCTGCTCGCGGTGAATCTCAACGGCATGAGGGCCGACACCTCGCAGTATCCCGCCGTGCGCTTCGTCGGCACCGATGAATCGGAACTGGCGATGATGCGTGTCGTCGGGGAAAGCGGGTGGCGCGGGCCGGTCGGCATCATCAATGAACACGCCGATCTCGACGCCGCGGACGCGCTAGCGCGCAATCTTTCTGGCGTCGAGTGGATTCAAAAAGAGATGCGCCAGCCCGGCTCAGGCGGACCCAAGCCGCAGGAGCCCGGTGCCCCTTCCGGCGTGCAAACCCAAGCTGCGCCTCGTGGCTCGGACTCGTTGAGCAAGGCGCTCGCGGGCGGGATGCTCGTCGAGGGCAAGCCGGCGTATCACGAATTTCCGATCACGATCGAGTGCCGCGCGAAGCTGAACAGCGCGGGTACTTTCAACATCCTCATCGCGAGCGACACGAAGAAATCTGCGGAACATTGGGAGTTGTACAGCTTCGCAGGCAGCGGCGTATTCAGCGTCAATCAACCGGGGCACGGCGGGAGCATTTCGTGCGACGTAAACATCTGCGACGGAAAATGGCACGCGCTCGCCGCGGTGCTCGAAGCGGATCGCACGCGGCTCTACGTGGATGGAAAACTCGTGAAGGACGCGCCCGCGAAGCCGCTCAGCGGACAAGCGATCGCAGGCGGGCTCGCGTTTGGCCGGCTCGTCGAAGGGGGGATCGGTTGCGACGGATTGATCGACGACGTGCGCATCTCGAAAGGCGTGCGCGAAATCTCCGCGCCATCCGACGCGCCTTTGAAAGCAGACGCGCAAACACTCGGCGTGTGGAATTTCGACGACCTTCCCACCACGAGTCATCCTGAGCGGAGCGCAGGCGGGCCAGCGGGCGAAGCGCAGTCGAAGGATCGGGCGGGCTCCGCGTCCGCCGCGCCTCCCGATTCTTCGACTCCGCTCCGCTCCGCTCAGAATGACATCAAGGAATGGATCATACCCGCGGCGAAGACCGAGGAACTGACGCGCGCGAATGGCTGGCCGAAGCTCGATGACTTTCGCAAATGGGATCGCTCGCTCGGCGGGCCGACTTCGAACCGCTTCTCCGCACTCACCCAGATCACGAAAGACAACGTCGCGAAACTCCAAGTCGCGTGGACCTACCAATCCGAGGATGGCGCGGCGAATATCCAGTGCAATCCGATCATCGTTGATGGCGTCATGTTTGCACCGACGGCTGGCTGGAACATGGTCGCGCTCGACGCGGCGAACGGAAAAGAGCTGTGGCGTTTCACTCCGCCGAAAGAAGGCAAGCGGCTCGAAGACCAGCCAGCGCGGCGCGGTCTGCTCTATTGGCCCGGCGATGCGCGGCACGGAGCGCGGGTGATTTTCGGCGCGGGCAATTGGCTTTACGCCCTCGATCCGAAGAGCGGGAAAACCATCGATTCATTTGGCGAAGGCGGACGCGCGAGAATCCCAACCGCCACGAGCACGGTCGGCGCGGTTTACGAACATGTGCTCGTCGTCGCGGGTTATCTTGGCGATGTCTTTGGCTACGATGTGCGCGGCGGCGTGCTGCTGTGGACGTTCAAGACGAAACCGGACCCCGGCGAATACGGCCACGAGACGTGGAGCAATATCGAGCAGGGCGCGAACTGCTGGGGCGGCATGGCGCTCGACGAATCGCGCGGCATCGCCTTCGTTTCGACGGGCTCGCCAAAGCCGAACTACCTCGGCATGGGTCACACGGGAGACAATCTTTTCGCCAACTGCGTGATCGCCCTCGACGCGCTGACCGGCAAGCGGCTCTGGCACTTTCAGGAAATCCGCCACGACGTGTGGGACTGGGATATTCCGGCGCCGCCGAACCTCGTGACTGTCGAGCGGAGCGGGGTGAAAGTCGATGCCGTCGCGCAAGTCACGAAGCTCGGCAATACGCTGCTCCTCGACCGCGCGACAGGCGCGCCGCTCTACGACTTCCGCCTCGTGCGCGTGAGCACTCGTGTGTTGCCCGGCGACATCGCTGCGCCGATGCAGCCGATGCCCGAGCTGCCGCAGCCCTTCGCCCGCCAGGCCTTTACCGAGGCCGATCTCCCGGCGGCTCCCGATGCGCGAGCACTCGCGATGCCGGTCTTTCAGCGGGCAAATTCTGGCCCGTATCCGAGCATCGAAGAGGCAAAGCCCACGCTGCTCTTCAACATCCACGGCGGCGCGGAGTGGACCGGCGCGGCGTCCGATCCACGAACCGGTAAGCTCTATGTGACTGTGAACGAAATCCCGTGGTTCGTCACCTGCTTCCGCGACAGCGATCCCGAGCCGCTCAAACCGCCGACCGAGGGCGAGAACGTGTATCAATCGATCTGCTTCGCCTGCCACGGCGCGGATCGCAAAGGCATCGGCCACGCGCCTCCGTTGCGCGGCGTGCGGCTGCGTCTCGGCGAGGAAGAAATCCGTGCACAACTCAAAAACGGCAAAGGCTCGATGCCGCCGATGCCGCAACTCACCGAGGCGCAAATCAAGCCCCTGCTCGATTTCATCCTCTGCCGCGACCGCCCCATCCCACCGATCGATCCGAATGCGAAACCGAAATGGACCTTCGGCGGATGGAACCGGCTCGTGGATTCCGAGAATTATCCCAACTGCAAACCGCCATGGGGCAAGCTCACTTGCCTCAATCTGAACACCGGCAAAATCGCGTGGAAAGTTCCGTTCGGCGAATATCCCGAACTCACGGC
>JBBSDS010000397.1:0-4365 GCA_038240495.1 Chthoniobacterales bacterium
CATCAGTTGAGGATTTCATTCCAGAAGCAGTTCGGCGGGTATTGGAGCATGCCCGCAGGATGAGGACAATCCAAATTGCCGGGTGGTCAATACGGCCAAAGTCCCAAAAAACACGGCACTCAAATTCTTGCTATTCTCCCGCATCTTGTCAAGACTCCCGCCATGAAACTCAAGGAGATGGTCAAGAGGGCGCGCAAGCTGGCGGAACCGTTCTGCATCACCAACGGCGAGAAGTTCCGCCTGAAGGACATGGATCCGAGCGAAACGCTCGAGTTTAAAAAAGACGACAAACCCCGGGCGAAGGAAGCCCTGGCCCAAGGCATCGAAATCCTCGCCACCATGCAGGACATGCTCTACGCGCAGGACAAGTGGGCGGTGCTGCTCATCTTCCAGGCCATGGACGCAGCGGGCAAAGACGGCGCCATCAAACACGTGCTGAGCGGTGTCAACCCCCAGGGCTGCGACGTGCACTCCTTCAAGGCGCCGACCAGCGAGGACTTGGATCATGACTATCTGTGGCGTTGCATGAAGGCCCTGCCAAATCGCGGCCACATCGGCATCTTCAACCGCAGCTACTACGAGGAGACGCTCGTCGTGCGCGTGCATCCGGAACTGATCGAGAAGCAGAAGATTCCCCGCGAACTGGTCGGCAAGGACATTTGGAAGGATCGCTTCCAGGACATCCGGGGCTTTGAACGCTACCTCGGCCGGAACGGCGTGCTCGTCCGCAAATTTTTTCTCAATGTTTCCAAGAAAGAGCAGAAGAACCGATTCATGGAACGCATCGAGAATCCGGACAAGAACTGGAAGTTCTCCTCCAGCGACGCCAAGGAGCGCGCGTATTGGGACGACTACATGGAAGCTTACGAAGACACCATCCGGAACACGGCGACCAAAGATGCGCCATGGTATGTGGTGCCGGCGGACAACAAATGGTTCACCCGCGTGGTCGTGGCCGCGGCTCTTATCGAGGCCCTGGACTCGCTGGGACTGGAATACCCGAAGGTCGGGGAGGAAAAGCTCGCGGAACTTGCCGCCGCGAAGAAGGTCCTCATGGGCAACTCGAAGGAATAGCACGGCGGGACGCTGCACTGAATCTCCGCGATGAACTCCACCGCCACAACGAAATCGCAGGGTCTGGCACGCTGGATTCCGGCTTTTCGCTGGCTGAGGAATTATGAGCGCTCTTGGATCCGTGCGGATTTGGTCGCGGGTCTCACGCTGGCGGCCTACCTGTTGCCCTCGGGACTCGGTGACGCTTCGCTGGCGCGTCTGTCTCCGGAAGCCGGGCTCTATGCCTGTCTTTTTTCGGGATTGGTGTTCTGGCTGTTCTGCAGTTCGCGGCACACCTCCATCACGGTCACATCGGCCATCTCGCTAATGGTCGGCTCCACGCTGGGCGGAATTGCGGGAGGCGATCCGGCACGATTCGGTGTGCTCGCGGCCGGAACCGCGGTGCTGGTCGCCGTGATTGCCTTCATCGCCTGGCTCATCAAGGGTGGTGCCATCGTCAATTTCATCTCCGAGACCGTGATGATCGGTTTCAAATCCGGCATCGCGCTCGTGCTCACCAGCACGCAGTTGCCCAAGATTTTCGGTTTCTCGGGCCACCATGGCGATTTTTGGGAGAATATGGGGCATTTTTTTGGTCATCTTACGGAGACGAACATCGCCTCGCTGATCACTGGACTGGTGGCGCTCACGGTGCTCGTGTGCGGCAAGATCTTTTGGAAAAACAAACCCGTCGGACTGTTGGTGATCGTCGGTGGCATTGTGTCGGCGGCGCTGCTGCATCTCGAGTCCCGCGGGGTGAAATTGCTTGGAACCATTCCGCAGGAGATTCCGAATCTTCAAATCCCGTTGCTGCATTGGTCGGAATGGAACGAATTGCTGCCGCTGGCGCTGGCGTGTTTCGTCCTCGGGGCGGTGGAGACGGCCGCCATCGGCCGCATGTTCGCGGCGAAACACGGCGGACGCTTTGACAGCAACCAGGAATTCCTCGCGATCGCCGGCGCCAACCTGCTCGCGGGCCTCGGGCGGGGATATCCAGTCAGTGGCGGCATGTCGCAGTCGCTCGTCAACGAGAGCGGCGGCGCGAAGACCCCGCTGTCGGGCTTCATCGCCTCGCTCGTCATTCTGCTGGCGACGGTTTTTCTTTCCTCACTGCTGCGCACGCTGCCGCAGCCGGTCCTGGGGGCGATCGTGATTTTCGCCGTGGCGGGCTTGTTCAAGCTTTCAGCGCTGCAGCACCTCTGGCGCACCGCGCGCAGCGAATTCATGATCGCGCTGGCCGTGATTCTGGGTGTGCTTGAAGCCGGCGTGCTGCATGGCGTTCTCATCGGCGTGACGATCTCGCTGGTTCTGCTGATCCGCCGTGCCGCAAATCCGAACGTCGCCATCCTGGGACGCGTTCCCGGCTCGCGCCGCTACACCGATCTCACGCGTCATTCCGACAACGAACGCATTCCCGGGCTGCTGCTCTGCCGGCCGGAGGCTGGCCTGGTCTATTTTAATGTGGACCAAGTGCGCCACAAAATCCTGGAGCAGGTGCACGCCGAGACCGTTCCGCCAAAACTCGTGATCTGCGATCTGTCGGCTTCACCGGGCGTGGACATCCAGAGCGCCCAGACGCTCGCCGAACTGCATCACGAACTTGCCGGCATGGGCATCCGCCTGCAATTGGTCGAAGCGCTCGCGGTTGTGCGCGACACCCTGCGCGCCGAGGGATTGGAGGAGAAATTCGGCCGCTTCGAGCGATTCACTTCGGTCGCCGATGCCGTGGACGCGTTCCAGGCGCCGGCAAACCCGGCGGCCTGACATTCACTGCACCGGCGCCATCAGCCGCGACGTCCGGGCGGCGAGGCGGAACCACCACGGCCGCCCGGTGAAGTCCGTGGCCTGCGCTCGCGTGCTGCGGGCAAAGTCGGCGTTAAACATCGCCTCCGCATCGCGCACCGTGGACGGCTCGGCGAAGAGCAGCGTGATCTCGAAGTTGAGCCGGAAACTGCGGTTGTCGAAGTTTGCCGTGCCCACGCCGCAGTAGTCGTCCACGAGAATCGCTTTCTCGTGCAGGAAACCCTCGTTGTAGCGCCAGGTCTGCACGCCCGCCTTCTCCAGCTCAGGCAGAAAAGTGAATCCGGAGAGATACACGAGCTGGCTGTCGGCGTGCGCGGGCACGAGGATCCTTACGTCCACGCCGCGCAGCGCCGCGAGCTGGAGTGCGGAAATGAATTGCTCGTCGGGCACGAAATAGGGGCTGGCAATTCAAACGCGCTTTTTTGCAGCGCTGATGGCATGAAGAAAAAAGAGCGTGCAGGTCTCAAACTCGTCCGCCGGTCCCGACGGCAGGTAGAACGCGAGCCCCTCCCCGTCGCCGGGCGCGAGCACGGGCTTCCACTCCAGCTTGGGCCGGCTTCCGGTGGCCCAGCTCCAATCCTCAAGCCACGCGACCTGCACGCACTGCACCACCGGCCCCTGCACCTTCACATGGGTGTCGCGCCAGGCGCCGAGCTTCGGATCTTTCCCAAGGTATTCGTCGCCGACGTTGTGCCCGCCGACAAATGCGGTGCGGCCGTCGCACACGACGACTTTGCGATGGTTGCGGAAGTTGAGCTGAAAGCGGTTGGAAGCACCCTGCCGGCTGTTGAAAGGGCGGGCATCCACGCCTGCGGCGCGCAGATCGTTCACATAGTCAGGGGGAAGTTCGTGACTCCCGATTTCATCGTAGAGCAGGTAGCAACGCACGCGCGCGCGCGCCCGGGCGATGAGCGCCTCTTTCAACTGCCGCCCGAGGCCGTCGTCCCGAATGATGTAAAACTGCACGAGCACATATTCGCGCGCCTGCCCGATGCTCTCGAAGATCGCGCGGAACGTGGCCTCGCCGTCGATCAGCAACTCCGCGTGATTGCCGCGCGTCGCCGGAAGCTTCGCGAGTTTCTCCAACAGCGTCGCACTCGACGGCATGGCGTCAGTTGCGGGTCGCATCGCGAGAAGATCGCGCGCGACCTGCCGTTCCGCGTCGTCCATCTCGGTCTCGGCCTTGCGCCGCAGGACGACATAGCCCTCAAAGTTCGAACGCCCGAAAACCCAATACGCCGGGACCGCGACATACGGAAAGGTGTTGAGCGACACCGCCCACGCAATCGCGCCTTGCGAGGTGCGCACGCCGAGGATCGCATGGACCGAAGTCAGCGCCCCCACCACATGGCAGGACACGATGAGCAGCGTGTTTCTCGCCGCTCGATGCTTCCGCAACCAGCCCAACGGAGCCGTGGCGCGGGGAAATCGCGCGAGAAAGGCGTCATACCATTTGGAGAACATGGATTTTCCATTTCATCCGTGCAAAATCGCGAGAATGCAATCATG
>JBBSDS010000398.1:0-4360 GCA_038240495.1 Chthoniobacterales bacterium
CTGCGCGCCGCCGAGGCGAAAGCGCCCGCGGGCGAATACGCCGACCGCGTGAAGTTCCACCGCTTCGGCCACGACTACACGCGGGTGATGATCGGCCTGCTCGACGCTTATCGCGAACTCACCGTGCTCGGCGTGAAGATCGACTTTCTCCCGCTGCTCAAAGACCGCCGCGACGCCCCCGCCGAACGCGATGCGCTGCTCCAGCGCGCATACGCACTCGGTGAACAACGCGAAGCCATGCTCCTCGCCCACCGCGACTGGTCCGGCCCCGACGAAGGGCTCTACGCCTTCACCAACGAGGTGAACATCCGCCAGTGGCACGCTGCCGTGAAGAAGGCGCTCGGTATTTCCAAACTCAGTGCGCTAACGAAAGCGAAGCTGAACAAGCCGTAGAATCGAAGGAATCAGCAACCCGTGCAGAACTTCATGGGCATTCACTTCAATCCCTCGTGGATGCGGTGCCAGTCGACAGCCACCACACCCTCACGACAGCAAAACAAGACGGGCCTGCGACGTAACGAAGTGGACCGTCACCGACCATTTTTCCAAATGATACACACGCTCACTTTCCTCGCCTCATTCCTCCTCACATCCCTCGCCGCGCTGCACGCCGCCGATCCGCAGAAGCCCAACATCATCTTCATCCTCGCCGATGATCTTGGGTTCGCCGAGATCGGGGCGAACCGGGCGGATCGTTACCAGACTCCGCACATTGATTCGCTCGCGCAGGGCGGCATTCGCTGGAACCATTTTTACACCGCACCGCTCTGTGGGCCATCGCGCGCGCTCATTCTCACCGGACGCTATGCCTTCCGTTCGGGGGCGGTCACGCAGGACGCTTGTGCTTCTGTCATCCGCACGGGCGACAAGGCGGAGCTGATGATCCCCACGGTGCTGAAAAAGGCGGGCTACACCACCGCGATGATTGGCAAGTGGGGGCAGCTTCTGCCCTCGGGCGATGCGGCGGACTGGGGCTTCGACCATGTGCTGAGTTTCAGGGCGAGCGGCGTCTATTGGAACAAGACGGCGGCCGCAAGTTGGTTGAAAAAGTATGAACTCGCCGGAGACAAGGGCGGCGAGGACGGCGTGCGCGCCAACCCCGGCCCTTACAACATCAATGCGAAGAAGCTCACGATGTCGGACACGGACTACATGCCCGATCTGATGCAAGCCAACGCGATTGACTTCATCAACACGAACAAGACCGGGCCGTTCTTCCTCTATTACTCGCTGTCCTTCGTGCATGCGCAAATCCTGCCCACGCCCGACAGCACGCTGCCGTCCCCCGGCTTCGATGCCGCCGGGCGTTATGCGCAGCTTTACAAGGACAACGTGACCTACATGGACAAGCAAATTGGCCAGCTCCTCGCCGAGCTGGACCGCCTCAAGCTTCGCGACAACACCGTCATCTTCTTCATGGGCGACAACGGCACCGCCAAGGCCGCCGCCGATCTCGCCACCATCGGCGGACGTCGCCTCATCGGACAAAAGGGCGGCATGGAAGAAGGCGGCGGGCTGGTGCCATTCATCGTCAGTTGGAAAGGCGTCACGCCTGCAGGCAAGCTGAACGAAAACATGTCCGACGCCTCGGACCTACTCCCCACATTCGCCGAGATCGCCGGTGCGCCTCTGCCGGAGAATCGCATCATCGATGGCAAGAGCCTGCTCCCACAGATCAAAGGCGGAAACGATTCGCCGCGCACCTGGGCCTTCACCCAACTCGGAGAGCACTGGCATGTGCCCGAAGCGGGATGGAAGCTCAACGAGGCTGGCCAGGTCTTCGACATGAAGAACGCGCCCTTTGAAGAAATCCCGGTGGCTGCGGACTCCAAGGACGAAGCCGCCATCGCCGCCCACCAACGTCTCAGCGCCGCTCTCGCCGGACTTGATCCTGCGTCCGGCTACAAAGGCGAGGGCAGCGGTCGCGGTGACAAGTCGAAAAAGGAGAAGAAGAAAAAGGGAAACAAGGACGCCGCAAGAATGAGCGTGCCAGAGCCAAAGCCCGCGCCCGAATCCGCCGACGTCACAACCGCCGAACGCGCCGCGAAGTTCGACGGGCTCGATTTTGAAAAGCACGGCACGCTGACGCTCAAAGGGAAATTCGCCGAGGGCGTCCCCGTTATGAATGCATTGATGGCGGCGAGTTTCAGCCGGTCGGCGCTGCCGAAATGGTTTTTGCCCAATGTCAAGGAAGGCGCCGTCCTCACGGTTCACGGCGTGGGCGACGACAATATCACGAGCATAGATATCGGCGTGCCGAAGAAGTGAGCTTCAATGTCGTGAAATCTGCTCGACCGCGTCCGTGCCGACGGATCGTCCCGTGCTAAATCATTTTGGCAATGAAACAAAGTTAGCTCTTCAGCCTGTCGAGCGGTAATACCCAGCGCCTGGAGGGCAAATCATGAAAGCGACCCACCCACATTGCATCACTTCACTATTCATCTTCCTCGCATCCCTCACCCTGGCTGCTTTCGGATGCGGCTGCGCGCATGCGGCGGAAGCCGAACTCGCGCTCGTCCAGGAAAGCCGCAGCCATTTTGTCATCGTGCATGCGGCGGACGCGCCGGGATCCGTCCGCAAGGCGGCGCAAGAGCTGCAGCGCTATATTGAGAAGTCCACGAAAGCTGGGTTGGCAATCGTGGCAGGAAATGCACCGGCGCAAAGTCCGTTCATCGCGCTGGGCGACACGCCGGAGGGGCGCGCGGCTGGTATCAGCGTGAGTGATGTGCCGCTCGAAGGTTATCGCCTCGTGAGCCGTGGCGGCAATCTCTTCATCGCCGGACCTGACACACCCGACAAGGAGTTGACGCCCGAAGGCGGCACGAGCACCGGCACGCTCAATGGTGTCTATACGTTCATTGAGGATTACCTCGATGTCCGCTGGCTGCTCCCCGGTCCGATGGGGGAGGATGTTCCATCGCGGGCGTCTGTGCTCGTGCCGGCAGTGGATCGGATGGAGCATCCATTTTTTCGCAACCGGCGCGTGCCCGGCATGCAGAACGAGCAGCCCGCCGTGCAGGAATGGTCGGCGCGCCAGAAGCTTGGGTTCACGATGAAGCTTGAGCACTCGCACAACTGGCAGCAAGTCGTCCCGGCCTCGCTGCACGAACAGCATCCTGATTGGTTCCCTGAGGTGGATGGCAAGCATCCACCCGTCCTCGGTGATCGCTATAAGATCGAAACCACCAATCCCGGGCTGATCCAGCATTATGCACAGACCGCGATGGAGGCGTTCCGCAAGAATCCGACGCTCCCAGTGTTTTCGCTCTCGCCCACCGATTCCGATGGCTGGAGCACCAGCGCTGCCAGCAAGGCGCTCTATGACCGCAACCCGCGCGGCAAGCTCTCCGTGACTCCACTTGTCCTTAAATTCTACAACGATGTCGCGAAGATCGTCGGTAAGGAGTTTCCTGATCGCAAGCTCGCGGGCTATGTCTATGCGAGCTATCTCTACCCTCCGAGCACGGGCGTGCCGCCGCTGGAGCCGAACCTCTTCCTCGTCGTCGCGCCGAGTATTAGCTATGGCTACCAACTCTATCGCGAGGGCGTGAAGGAGGAATGGGAGAGCATCCTCAAAGCTTGGTCCGCGCAGACCTCGCAGATTGCCTATTACGATCTCTTCAACTGGCTGAAGGGCAGCACCGGCGCGATCACTCCACCCGCGCCGGAGATCCTTAACTTCGCATTCCCCAGGCTGGTGAAGTATGGCATCAAGGGCGTTTATATTTACGGCACTGCCGAGTGGAGTCAGGCGGCGGTGAACAACTATGTGCTGTCGAGGATGGCTTGGAATCCGGCGCTCGATGCGAACGTAGTCTGCGACGAGTTTTACCGCCGTGCCTACGGTCCTTCTGCGGGTGAGCAGGTGCGGAAAATTCATCACCTGGTCGATGCTGCGGTGAAGGTGTTCTACAATCACGACCCGACTGCGAATTACACCGCCACTCCGCGTTATCAAAGCGAGGTGCTCGCCGCGAATTACGCGAAAATCGAGGCGCTTTACCTCGACGCGAAGCAGGCCGCCGGGACAGCGACTCCGGCGCAGCGTGCGCGACTGGAGTTCTTTGGCGACAATCTCGTGCTCATGCAGTCGCAGTTGCGCGCGTCGGGCTTCCTGCCCGAGACTAAGACTTCACCCCTGTATCGCGCCGATGCAGACGTGGAAACCATGCTGGGCCGCCTGCATCCCGGTTTCGGCATCGAGTTCGCGCCCAAGATGAAGCGCGTCGAAAAACCCTTCCCGCCCGTGCAGGCCGCCTGGGAGCCCGCGCTGCCGCACCCGCGCCCCGTCCAGCCATTGGGGCTGCGCGGCCTAACGCGCTTTCTTTGTTTCCCGCACGCCGATCAGGTCATCAGCGTC
>JBBSDS010000399.1:0-4355 GCA_038240495.1 Chthoniobacterales bacterium
CCCTACCACGCCGTCGTCGGCAATCCGCCCTACATCACCGTGAAGGACCGCGCCCTCAGCGAGCTCTACCGCGCGCGCTACCCCTCGTGCCGCGGCAAGTATTCGCTCTCCGTGCCCTTCATGGAGCGCTTCTTCGACCTCGCGGTGAAGGGCGACGGCACCCCGCGGCAGCCCGCCGGCTACGTCGGGCAGATTACGGCGAATTCCTTCATGAAGCGCGAGTTTGGCAAGAAGCTCATCGAGGAATACCTCCCGCGCTGGGACCTCACGCACGTCCTCGACACCTCGGGCGCCTACATCCCCGGCCACGGCACGCCCACGGTCATCCTTTTTGGGAAAAATCAGCCGCCCGTGAGTGGCACCATCCGCACTGTGTTCGGTATCGCTGGCGAGCCGGCGACGCCCGCCGAACCCGCACTGGGCCTTGTTTGGCAGGCCATCGTCAAACAAATCGACCAACCCGGTAGCGAGAGTGAATGGGCGAGCGCTGCGGATTCGCTGCGCACCAACTTCCGACAGCACCCGTGGAGCATCGGTGGTGGTGGTGCGGCAGAGTTGAAAGAAACAATCGAAGACGCCGGTGAGACGACTCTTGAGCAGTGTGTCGCAAGCATCGGAATCGGAGCCGTAACGCTTGAAGATGATGCTTTCGCTGCACCCGTTGGCGTCCACGCCAGAGCTGGAATCTCCGCTTCAATGGTTCTCGATTTTGCCGAAGGCGACATCGTTCGCGAATGGGCGGTGAACGAACCACTCCGCGCCATCTTCCCATACAAACGCGAGGTCATGCAGCCGTTTGCGGACGAAAAGGTTCTTCGTTTTTTGTGGCCGCAGCGCACGGGTTTGCGAAATCGAAAATGGTTTCGGAAAACTCAGGATGAACGCGGGTTTCATTGGTGGGAATACGGTTTCGTTTCCACTGAGAAGCTTGCCACTCCGCGCACGATTGCTTGGGGTGAGGTCACCACACATAACCATTTCGTCCTCGACCTCGGCGGCAAGGTGTTCAAGCAGACCGCGCCGGTTATTAAGCTGAAGTCAGATGCAGCCAACGACGACTTCTCTCGCTTGCTCGGTGCGCTCAATAGCTCGACCGCGTGTTTTTGGCTTCGCCAAGTCTGCTTTCCCAAATGGCTTCGCCAAGTCTGCTTTCCCAAAGGCGGCGACCATCAAGGCAGCGAAGGCGCTCGCGTCCGCACGACGCTTTGGGACGAACGTTTCGCTTTCAACGCCACGCAGATTGCGACCCTTCCCATCCCCGCGCAGCAGCCCACGCAGCTCCCGACCTTGCTCGTCCAAACCAGCACGGCCCAGCAGGGCCAGACGCCGGCCACCACGCTGGCGAGTTGGGGCGGCCCCGGGAGCGGGGACCTGCGCGCGTGCCTGGCCCGCGCCCGCGACGATTGGCACCGCCAGCGGCGCCAGCTCATCGCCTGGCAGGAGGAGCTGGATTGGCAAATCTACGAAGCCTTCGGCCTCGTGGAGGCCGCGGCCGGAGTGAGCCTGCCGGAAGGGGAAGCGGGGAAAGACCAGGAGACAAGCGGACCAGGAGACCGGGAGAGAAGCTCCGCGCCGCCTTCGCCCCAGGCATCCGTCTCCCCCTCACCTTGTCTCCCGGTCTCCTGGTCTGATTGTCCTCCGCTCAACCTCGGCGAACGCGCCTTCGAAATCGTGCTCGCGCGGCGCCTGGCCGCGGGCGAGGTGCAGACGACGTGGTTTGCACGGCACGGCTCCACGCCCCTCACCGAACTCCCGCCCCACTGGCCCGCCGCGTATCGCGAGCGGGTCGAGCGCCGCCTCCGCCGCATCGCCGACGACCCCGCCATCCGCCTCATCGAGCAGCCCGAATACAAGCGCCGCTGGAACACCGAGCCGTGGGACGGGCAATTCACCCAGGCCGCGCGCGACTGGCTGCTCGCCCGGCTGGAAGGCTACTTCTTCGAGGGCGACCGCGTCTCCCCACCCGACGAGGAAAGCACCCGAGCGGCCCGCACCTTCGCCCCCGCCACCCGCCCCGCGCTCACCACCACGAATCAGCTCGCCGAAATCGCCAAGACCGACGCCGCCTTCCAAGCCGTGGCCGAGCAACTCCAGGGCGGCCCCGGCTTCTCCGTCCCCAAGCTCGTCCGCGAACTCGTCGAAAGCGCCTCCGTCCCCGCGCTCCCCGCCCAACGCTACAAACCCAGCGGCCTGCTCAAGCGCCACGATTGGGAACACGTCTGGGACCTCCAGCGCCGCGAAGACGCCATCGACGCCGCCGAAAAAGTGGATGAACCCAACCTCCCCGACCCCGAGCGCACCCGCCGCAAACTCACCGCCGCCGCCCGCAAACGCGCCGAGCTGGGCGACATCCCCGTCCCGCCGAAATACGCCAGCGCCGACTTCAAAAAGAGCGTCTGGTGGAGCCTCCGCGGCAAACTCGACGTGCCCAAAGAGCGTTGGATCACCTACCCCGGCACCGAACGCACCGAAGACCCCAGCCCCGTCATCGCCTGGGCCGGCTGGGACCCCGCCCAACAAGCCCGCGCCGTGGCCGAATACTACGTCGATGCCAAACAGACCTACGGCTTCCCCCCCTGGAAAACTAACCCTCATCCTCGCCGGCCTCCTCGAACTGCAACCCTGGCTGAACCAGTGGCACCACGAGATCGACCACGCCTACGGAGTCAGCCCCGCCGAAGCGATCAAGGGCTTCCTCGACGCCGAATGCCAGCACCTCGGCGTGACGAAGGAGGATCTGGAAAGGGTGCGAACCGGGGCGTGATCGGTTGTGGACATCGTGTAGATATTGTGTAGATTACTTCATGCCAAAGACCATCGAACGCCCGAACAAGTCCGTCCGCGACATCAACGTCAGCACCCAGCAGAACCTGGCCCGCGCGGTCAAGATCGCGGCACAAATCACCAAACTGCAAAGCCAGCTCGCGGCTTTGAATGTCGGCGCGGAACCGAAGGTAACGCTGCCGGAACTCCACGACAAAAAGACCGGCCGCATCGACGCACAAAAAGTCGCCGACTTCATGGGCGTGCCGCTCAAGCCGCTCGCGGAGGGGCTCGGCTTGAACTATAAGGCCGTCCATCGCAATCCATCGGCGGGCGGCTTTCAGGAAGCCCTCCAACCGGTGAAGCGCTCGATGGAGATTCTCCACGAGTTTTTCGGGCCGAAAGAGACGATCCGCATCTGGCTCAACACCCCGCACCCGGATCTCGATGGGGCGACTTCGCTGGATACGATCCTTGAGGGCAAGGCATTCGCAGTCAGCCGAGTCCTCGGGAACGCGTGGAATGGAGTCCCGCTCTGATGCTGACGCTGCCCGCCCTCAACGCTGCCTTTTCCAAGCTCAAGCTGGTGACCGTTCACGGGCCGTGGTGGCGCATCGTGGCTTTTCGACATCTGCTCAAGAAGCCAGCGGACCCGCTTTACGCCGCGGGTTCAAAGATCGACGGCGCGCGGTTCACGCCGAAGGGGAGTTTTGATTCGCTCTACCTTGCCGGGGATCAGGTGACGGCGCTCGCCGAGGTGAACGGACTTGTGTTGCTGCCAGCTGGTCCGTTGTCGGTGCCGACACCGCCTTGCACACTGTTCGCGGTGAACGGTGTCGTCAGCCGGGTGCTCGATCTCACCGATGCGGCGACGCTGGCCGCGCTGGGCACCAATGAGCAGGAGATGACCGGAGCGTGGGCGCAAGTGGCGAATGCGCCGACCCAAGTGCTGGCTCAGGCGGCCTACGATTCTGGCTTGGTGGCGGGAATCCAATACGGCTCCGCAAAACACCACGGGAAGAAGAACGTGGTGGTCATTCCCGAGCGGCTGAAAGCTCCGGCACCGGACTATCTCGAAGTCCACGATCCCGACGGAAATCTGGCGCAGAGGATCGGTGCTTAGCGCGGCACGAACAAGAACGACCCGACTGACTTTTATGCCCACTCTTCTCAAAGACCTGATCACCATCCCTGAGTTCGTAGCGAAGGGCGACTTCGTGCTGAAGCTCACCGAGGGCACCGACCCGGCGAAGGTCAAAGCAACGCTCGATAGCTACGTGGTGACGAAGCAACTCGCGGCGTGTTTCGACGAGTCGCTGAAGCTGGTGCAGTCGGCGCTCCAAGGCTCCAGCAAGGCGGCGTATCTGCACGGGAGTTTCGGCTCAGGTAAGAGTCACTTCATGGCGGTGTTGAACTTCCTGCTGGGCGGGAACGTGGACGCGCGCTCGATCAAGGAGCTGGGCGACGTGGTGGCGAAGCACAACGAATGGCTGACCGGGAAGAAATTCCTCATGGTGCCGTTCCACTTAATCGCGGCGAAGGACTTCGAGTCGGCAATTTTCAAGGGCTACACGGATTACGTTCAGAAGCAC
>JBBSDS010000400.1:0-4331 GCA_038240495.1 Chthoniobacterales bacterium
ATTGCGCGGCACCGAGACGTCCGCCGCGCTCATCTCGTCGAGCAACGGGCGGTTGAGCTGCGTGCGGTAGATGGAAGGGACGTCGCCCGCTTCCGGGCCGACGAGATACACTTCCCACAGATCGTCCGCCGTCGCGAGGCTCTGCTTTTCGATCCAGTCCATAAATTCGCCCCACGCCTCGCCGAGCCCTTCGTAGCCGCCGTGATACACCGTGCGCGCGACTTTCATCGACGGCCACTCGCCCGGCTGCACGCGGCCCGCGGGCTGGATCGGCGACGCGACCGGCACGCTCGCCTCGAAGTCGAATGTCTCCGTCGGCCGCCGCAGATGATGCGTGAACCACGGTCCGGCGGGCGCCACGCCTTGCGCGCCGATCGCCCGGTAAACCTCCTGGAGGGTCGGCCCCATCACGGTCTTGATGTCGTCCCACGAGACGACGACGTGGATCTTCGCAGTGTGTTGCGGCGTGGTGGTGACGATGGTCGGTGTCTCGATCATGGTGGTGTTACTGTCGCGCATGTTGCCAAGTTGCACTGGCGCCGATGACCCGGGCACGAGCGCCGAATTCCACGCTCCAGCAGCTCAGGTTTCGCCCTCGCCCTGCTGGCCGTTTTCTTCGAGATGCTTCAGCACGTCGCTTCGATCCTCGACTTCCTCCCACACGTCGCGGCTCACGTAGATCGGCGCTTTTTGCTGGATGGCGAGGGCGATGCAATCGCTCGGGCGACCGTCGAGTTCGACGATCTTTTTTTCGAAGAGTTCGTTTTCCGCGCTGATGATGAGCCGCGCAAAATAGGTCTCGCTCTTGAGGTCGTTGACGATGACGCGCTCGACTTTCGCGCCGAGCGCGGTGAGGAGGTGGCCGATGAGATCGTGGGTGAGCGGACGCTCCTTTGGCGTGTCATTGAGGAACATCGAGATGGCGGCGCCGACGCTTTCGTCCACGTAGATGACGAAGACTTTTTCCTCGTTGCCGATGAACACTGCCCGGCCGGAATTGAACGGCAGCACGGTCCGGATGACCACCGGAATGACGGGTTTGCTCATGACGGAAAAATGTCGGACCTCGGGCGTGGGGTGTCGAGGGTGAAAATGCGCGCGCTGAGCGACGAAATGGGTGTGGAGGGCGGCCTGAATTTTCGAGAACTGCGAGGCTCGCAAATTTTTGCAAAGCGCAGGTTGCAATGCGGTGATGCGTTTCTAGTATCCGCCCGATGAAGCAGCCTTGGGATATTCCCGCCGCCATTTCCCTCTATAATATCGATCGGTGGGGATCGGGTTATTTTTCGATCAACGAACGCGGGAATATCCAGATCCTGCCGACCCGCGGCGCGGCTTCGATCGACATCATGGAACTGATCGAGGAGGCCAAGCAGCGCGGGCTCACGTTCCCGATGGTGTTGCGCTTTCAGGATCTGTTGCGCGATCGCGTGGAGACGATCAATAAGGCGTTTGCGGCGGCAATCCAGGAAGCGAATTATCGCAACGTGTATCGCGGCGTTTTTCCGATCAAGGTGAATCAGCTCCGCGAAGTGGTGGAGGAGATCACGGACGCCGGAGGGCCGTATCATTTTGGAATCGAAGCGGGGAGCAAGCCGGAGTTGATCGCGGCGCTGGCCATTCATCGCGATCCGGAGAGCCTGATCATTTGCAATGGCTACAAGGACCGGCTTTTCATCGAGAATGCGCTCCTCGGCCGGAAGCTCGGCAAGAAGGTCATCATGGTCGTCGAGAAGATCGAAGAGCTGGCGGAAATCCTGCGCGTGTCGAAGGAAGTCGGGGTCGAGCCGTTAATCGGGATTCGCGTCCGGCTTTCCGCGAAGGGCTCGGGCAAGTGGGCAACGAGCGGTGGCGAGAATGCGAAGTTTGGCGTGAGCACGGCGGAGCTGATGATGGCGAGCGATTTGCTGAAAACGGAAGGGCTCTCGCATGTGCTGAAACTCATTCATTTTCACGTCGGCTCGCAGGTGCCGGACATCGGCACGATCAAGCGCGCGGTTCGTGAGGCGGCGCGGTTTTACGCCAAGCTCGCGAAGATGGGTCATGAACTCGGATACCTCGATGTCGGCGGCGGGCTCGGGGTCGATTACGACGGCTCGCGCACGGCCTTTGACAGCTCGACGAACTACTCGCTCCACGAATATGCGCGGGACATTGTCTATAACATCATGGACGTGTGCGACGCGGAGAAGGTGGCGCACCCGATCATCGTGAGCGAGAGCGGGCGGGCGATCGTGGCGCATCATTCGGTGCTCATCGTCGAGGCGTTCGGAGCGATCGAGAAGGACAAGACGCCGAGCCAGATCGAGGTGAAAGAGAACGATCCAAAGCAGGTCGGGGAGGTTCTCGAAATCCAGCGAAACTTAACCCAGCAGAACCGCATGGAGTCGCTGCACGACGCGCAGCAAATCAAGGAGCAGGCGCAGTCGATGTTTGACCTCGGACTGCTCGAACTCAAGAGCAAGGCAAAGATCGAGACCGTCTATTGGCAGATTGCGAAACGGATCGTCGATTTCTGCGCCGGCATGAAATACGTGCCCGACGAAGTGAAGGAACTCGAGGTCGCGCTCGGCGATCAATACGTGTGCAACTTCTCCGTTTTCCAAAGTCTGCTCGATCACTGGGCGCTCGGGCAGCTCTTTCCCGTGATGCCGATTCACCGGCTCGATGAGTTTCCGGAGCGGCAGGGCACGCTCGTCGATATCACATGCGACTCGGACGGCAAGGTGAGCAAGTTCATCGACCTGCAGGACGTCAAAGACACGCTCTCGCTGCATAAGCTGCGGCCCGGTGTGCCCTACTATCTCGGCTTTTTTCTGATGGGCGCTTACCAGGACATCATGGGCGACCTGCACAATCTATTTGGACGCGTGAATGAGGCGCACGTCTTTCTCGATGAAGATGAGGAAAACGGCTGGTATATCGAAGAGACGATCGAGGGGAGCACGATCGGCGAAGTGCTTTCGATGACGCAATGGGACCAGAACGAACTCGCGCGGCATGTGAAAGGGCAGGTGGATGCTGCAATCAAGAGCGACCGCCTCAAACCGAACGAGGCGATGAAGCTGCTCGCAAATTACGAGAAGGCGCTCAAGGGCTACACGTATTTGCACTTCAACGGCGAGGGCCGGTGAGCGCGGTCATGCGCCGGCGCGTTCGCGATAAGCTCGCGAGAGCGCGACGTATTTCTCGGCCCAGACCTTGATCCCGGCTTGTTCTTCGAGCGAGAGCGCGCGGACGACTTTGGCGGGCGAGCCGAGAACGAGGGAACCGGGTGGAATTTCTCGGCCGCCAGTGACGAGTGCGCCCGCGCCAATGATCGAACGCGCGCCGATTTGCGCGCCGTCAAGAACGATGGCGCCCATGCCGATGAGCACTTCGTCGGCGACGGTGCAGGCGTGCAGGATCGCTTTGTGGCCGACGGTTACGAGCTCCCCGACGAAGGTCCCGTAGTCGTCGGCGAGGTGGATGATGCTGCCGTCCTGAATGTTGGAGCGCGGACCGATGACGATGCGGTTAATGTCGCCGCGGAGCACCGTTTGGAACCAGACGCTGGATTCTTCCTCAAGGGTCACATCGCCGATCACGTCGGCGCCGGGAGCAACGAAAGCCGTCGGATGAAGGCGCGGTTTGGCGTCGAGAAAACGGCTCATGCGGTCGGGAAAAGTCATGGCGGAATGGTGCGCGTGCCGGGCGGCGGGATCAACCGCCAAAGCCGATGGTTACAGCATTCTCGACGATTCAAGATTGTTGGAGGAAGTTGTTGACTTCACTCTGGGAGGCTGGCATCACTCGCGGACTTCGCTGGCCACCACCCCACAGCAACAATTATCAACCCAGGAAAATTAGCATCTATATGAACAAGGCAGAACTCGTCGAGTCCGTTCAAAAAACGCTCGGCAAAGATACGAGCAAGGCTCAGGCCGAGCGCTCGGTCGAAGCGGTGATTGAAGGCATCAAAGGCGGACTGAAAAAAGGCAAGCCGGTGCAGCTTGTCGGCTTCGGCACCTTCAAGGTTGCCAACCGCAAAGCCCGCATGGGCATCAACCCGAAGACGGGCGAAAAAATCAAGATCAAGGCTTCCAAAAGCGTGAAGTTTGCGGCGGGCAAGGATCTGAAATCCAAGCTCAAGTAATTTCCCCCTCGCAACCCGAGAAACCCCGTTTTGCCCCGTGCAAAACGGGGTTTCTCACGTACGGACGGGGTGGTCGAAGAGGGATGGCATCGCTCCACTGTCATTTGGTTTAGCCCCAGATTTCCGTCCTCGTCCTCGTCCACGTTCTCGTCCTCGTCCTCGAATGATTCGAGTAGGAGGACGAGGACGAGGACGA
>JBBSDS010000401.1:0-4316 GCA_038240495.1 Chthoniobacterales bacterium
AGCTCCGGCCTGTGGACCGACGGCGTCACGACCCTCGATGCCGCCGAGGAAAAGATGCTCGCCCTCACCTGCGAGCGTGCCGACCTCACCGACGGCCAGCGCATCCTCGAACTCGGCTGCGGCTGGGGCTCGCTCTCGCTCTGGATGGCGGAAAAATACCCGCTCGCGCAAATCACCGGCGTCTCAAATTCCCGCACGCAAAAAGAGCACATTGATGCCCAAGCTTCGCAGCGCGGTTTCAAGAATCTCACCGTGATCACAAGCGACATGAATGTCTTCGACATCGCCGCTGAGTTCGACCGCGTCGTGAGCGTCGAGATGTTCGAGCACATGAAAAACTACCAGCTCCTGCTCGCGAAAATCGCCCGCTGGCTCGCACCCGGCGGCAAGCTCTTCGTCCACATCTTCACCCACCGCCGCTACGCCTACCACTACGATGACAAAGGCCCCGGTGATTGGATGACCCGCTACTTTTTCGCCGGCGGCCAGATGCCCTCCGACGATTTGCTGCTCTACTTCCAGGACGACCTCCGCATCGAGCAACACTGGTGCGTGAGCGGCACTCACTACGAAAATACCGCCGAGGCCTGGCTCAAGAACATGGACGCGCACCGCGCCGAAATCTGGCCGCTCTTCGAGCAGACTTACGGTGCCGAGAACACAAAGCGCTGGTTGACCTACTGGCGCGTCTTCTTCATGGCCTGCGCCGAACTCTGGGGCTACCGCGGCGGCAACGCGTGGCACGTCTCGCACTATCGTTTCCGAAAACCAGAAGCGCAGTTTTTTCCGACGGAGTGTGCGGTATAGGATGGTTTCGGCGATGCGGTGGGGCGCAAATTTTCACAGAACGCGCCCTCCTTCATCACCGCATCGTGATCAAGGACTGGGTCGTGTCCGACTTTTATCGCGCGGACGGACTCGCGACTGTGGCGGCGAGTCCGCACTGCCGCGCGGACTGGGCGACATCGGCCTCGTGCGGATGCTCGCGCCGGAGCAGGTGGAGCGGAAAGTGGCGGCAGTGTTTGGCGAGCGCTGGGGCAGGCTGGGCGGGAAGATGGCGATGCTCTACGGCGGCATTGACTCGAAGGAACTGACGGAGCGCGCCACCGACCCGAGCGGCGTGATGGGCGCCATCCAGCGCCTCCTCGCCAACGACATCGCGTGCAGGCAGACCGCGCTCGATTTCAGCCGCGCACCGAGCGAGCGGCGGCTGTTTCCAAAAAATCGAGCCGGACGTGCTGCCCGGCGCGTCGCCCGAGGCTGACACGAAGATTCGCGAGGCGATCGTTTTTCTCCATCAGCGCGTGCTCGGCCGCAACGACACGCCACAGTCCGCCGAAGTGGAGCGCACTTACCAGCTCTTCGCGGGCATCGTCAGCGACGCCGCGGAGCGCGGGAAAATGGATCCGGAGGAAATCTACACTTGCCGCCAGGGCCTCGAACGACCGGTCGCCGATCCGAAATACACGGTGCGCGCGTGGCGTGCCGTCGTCACCTCCCTCCTCCGCCAGCACGAATTCCTGCATGAATAAATCTCGCCGCGATTTTCTGAAACTCTGCAGCATGGTCGGCCTCGGTTTTGCGTGTCCCGGCGGCATGACGTCTGTCCTGCGCGCGGATGTGAAGGAGGCGCCACCGTACGACGGTCCGTTCTACATCGTGTTCAACGCGTCCGGCGGCTGGGACACGACCTACCTCATGGATCCGAAGGGCGTCGGCGAGATCAACCGGCTCTACCAGGAGGGCGACATCCTCACGAAGGGCGCGCACAAATTCGCACCGACCGACAAGCACAAGTCCGGCGGCATGAGCAACGAGGAATTCTACAATGAGTTCGGCAGCGAACTGCTCACGTTCAACGGTCTCGACTATTCGGTGAACAACCACTCGCCCGGCGCGCGCTACATGGCCACGGGCAAGCTCGACAGCCTCGCGTATCCGACTTTCGCCGCGCTCGTCGCCGCGTGCAACGGGCCGGCGTGCCCGCTCTCGTTCCTCACGTTCGGCAATTATTCCGCGACTGGCAACGTCGTCGCCATGTCGCGCGTGCCATACCTGCAGTCGCTCCAGAAAATCGCGAACGCCGATTCGATCGAGGGCAACATTCACTCGCCTTACCACGATGATTTTGCGCTCAGTCGCATCGAGCAGGCGCTCGGCGAGCAGCAGGCGGCCAGGGCATCGCAGCCGCACTTGCCCCGCGAGGAGCGCGCGATGAGCATGCTCTACGCGGCGCAGGTGAACTCAAAGGCGCTCCAGCGCGTCACGCCGCACATCCCGTCCTCGATTCCGAAGGAGCGCCTCTCGCAGCAGGCCGAGATCGCGCTCGCGTCGTTCAAGGCCGGCGTGTGCGTCTCCGCGAATCTCTCCATCGGCCAGTTCGACAGCCACGCGAACAACGACACCGACCAGATGAAACTCATCCCCGAGTTCCTCGCCGGCATCGCCTACGTCCTGCGTCGCGCCGAGGCGTTGAAGATTCGGGAAAAACTGGTCATCATCATCCAGAGCGAAATGGGACGCACGCCGACTTACAACAAGGGCAACGGAAAGGATCACTGGTCCATCGGCTCGGCAATGTTCCTCGGGCCCGGCATCAAGGGCAACCGCGTGATCGGCGCGACGGACGAGAAGCAGTTCGGTGTAGCACTGAACCCACAGTCGCTCGTGTGTGACAAGGAACAGGGCATCAGGATCCGCCCCGAACACATCCACACAGCGCTCAGGGAATACGCCGGAATCGCCGCGCACCCGCTGAGCAAGAAATTCCCACTCGGAGGTACTGACAAAGAAGTGCTGCGTGGTTTATGGGGCTGAGCAGCACCAGCATCGCCGCTGACCTCTCGATGAATTGGCGCAGAGCGGAATATTCCTGCCGTCAGTCATTCAGGCCGAGTCAAGGGCGCGTCACCTTCAGTCGAAGAAACTTTCGCAGCACCGAGGCGTCTATGGGGACGGAGGCTTTCACGGTCTCGCGTGTGGCATCGAGCGGAGTCACTAGGAGAGTCACCCCTGCGGCGCTCCAGCTTGGCGGTGAAAGATCGTCGCTCCATTCCATTGTCAGCGTGATGTCAGGCGCGCTGATTCGGCGCGTAAAAGTGAGGCTCACTTCGCTGGCGGCCCGCGCGAAAATGGGCTGGCCGTTTCCGGCGGTCGCGTTCGGATCGAGGCCGAGCGCGTATTCGAGGAGGTTCACGAGGCCGTTGTGGTTGGGATCAGCATTATCGCCGGCGATGGCAGGGTCATTCGCATTTGCGCCGAACTGCTGTTTGCGCCAATTGTCCACGGGAAGATCGGCGATGGTCACGGTGTCGCTGGACGATCCGCCCAAGGCGTAGGCCGCGTTCGCAGCCAAGGTGATCGTGACAGTTTCATCCCCTTCGGACAAATTGTCTGCGAGCGGCGTGATGGTGACCGTGGCGCTAGCGGCACCTGCCGAGATGACGACCTGTGTGCCGATGCTCTGGTAGTCCGCGGCTTCTGTGGCTGTGCCGCTCTTGCTGAAAAAAACCGTGAGCGCCGCGGCGGTGCTGCCTGTGCGCGTGAGGGTGAACTGGCCAGGAACAAGACCGAACTCCGTCGCGAGGGGAGCGTTCGCCACGATGGTCACGACGGGTGTGGTGACGGCGATGGTGGCTTCATCGAAGGTCCGCACTTCGCCATCGTCGGCGGTGAGGCGCAGCACATAAGTTCCCGCAGCATTGAAAGTGGCACTCGTGTTCAATGCGCTCGCATCGGCAAACGCGACGGTGCCGGGTCCGCTGGTCTTGCTCCACTGCACGGTCGTGACGCCGGGCGTCGAAGGCAGCGCGTCATCACTGACCGCGCCATTGATCGCGAAGGCGGTGTTGATCTGCACGCCGCCGTCGGGCCCCGCGTCGATGGCCGGCGCGGTGTTGTCCGGGGTGCCGATGATCTGCACGCTGTCCACGAGCGCGGTGTTGATCTTGGTCACGCTTGCGGCATCGACGCCGATGCCCGCGAGGATGTCGTTCGCCATCGGGAGTGCCTGCGTCGCGCCGCGCTGCGTCCAGGTCATGCCATCGGGCGAGTCGTAGGCGGAGAAGTTGTTGCCGCTGCGCACCACGCGCACCCAATACGCGATGGAGACGCCGATCCCGAAGTCCACATTGGACGCGGCGGCATTTGCCGTGGTGCGGTAGTTGAAAATGTCCGCGTTGTTGAAAAACGGCGCGAGCGTCAACGCGGCCATCGGCGAACCCGCGGCGGTGCTCTCGCGCAGCATCACGCCGACCCGCGAGCTGCTGAAGCCCGGAACGTAGCGGACGCGCGCGCGGATTTCTCCATCGCCCACG
>JBBSDS010000402.1:0-4295 GCA_038240495.1 Chthoniobacterales bacterium
ATTGTTCGTGCGGTCGAGCAGGCGCACCCCGATTTCGTCCTCCAGATTCCGCACCTGCCGGGTGAGCGACGGCTGGGCGAGCCGGAGCTTATCCGCAGCTTTGGTAAAGCTGAGAGCTTCGGCGACGGCGACGAAATACCGAAGGTGACGCAGTTCCATTGCCCGGAGGATGGTGGCAGCGATATCCAATAGCTATCGTCGATTTTCGGCATATCCGTGGCGTATTTCGGGCAGGAGTGACGCGGGGCTGTTTGCGGATAGCTCCCGGCTATGTCGCGGGCGCGGGGGAAGTATTGGCCCGCTGACGAGCACGCTCCGATGCTGCCCGACCCCGCGAGCATGAGCTACGAAATCAAAACGCACGGACCGATCGGCCTGAAACTTCAGGAGCTTGCGCGGAAAGAGATCAAACGGATCATCGCTGCACTTCGCACGCTCAACGCCGCCACGCTGGACGGTCTGACGCACGATCTTCGCAAGCGGCTGAAAAGGCTGCGTGCGCTGCTGTGGCTGCTGCGTGAGTCTTTTGGAAAAAAGCGTTACCGCGCGGAAGATGGCGTTTTCCGCGAAGCGGGGCGCGCGCTGGGAGCGATGCGCGATGCGCAGGCTCTGCTCAAAACGCACGACCGTTTGCAGCAGCGTTTTTTTCCGGTCAAACCGCCCGCCTTGATGCGCGCCATGCGCCAAAAACTCAGCGCGCATGAGCGCGAGTGCGCTGCCGCGCTGTTCGGCTCCGCCGCTTTGGGGAAGCAAATCGTGAGTCTGCAAGCCGCGCTGGATCGCGTGGCCGAGTGGCCCGTCGCGGACTACGGCTGGAAGGAACTGCGGCGTGCGGTGAAGCGCAGTTACCAGCGTTCGCGCGAGAGCTGCGAGCAGGCGCGCGATGCTCCCGATGCGGCCCGCCTGCACCGCTGGCGGAAGCGGACGAAGGATTTTTCCCTGCACCTCCGATTGCTCCGGCGCACCGACCCGGTGCTCATGGAAGAGCTGGCCCACGACTACAACGTACTCGGCGAGTTTCTGGGTGACGATCACGATCTGGTGGTCTTGCGTGCCGCCGTGGAAAAACAGCGCGCTACCATCCTCCACCGCCCGGCCCGCGCAGCTTTCCTCCAGCTCCTTGATCTCCGACGAGAGGAGTTGTGCGAAGCGGCCTTCGCCCTTGGCGAACGCCTCCATGCCGACTCGCCGACGATCTTCGCCCGCGAACTCAGCGCACACCGCGCCGCCGGTCGCCAACGAAAGCGCAAGGCCCACAAGCTGACGCAGCAACTCAGCGCCAGTCGCCGGGCCTAGCGGATAGCCCGCGGCTATGAAGACGGCACTGGGAAGGTATTGGCCGGACGAGGGACACGCCGCGAACCTTTGTCTCCAACCGTGGGGATTGTCCTCAGCGGTCGGAAAAACCAACCCACGAACAGACGGACAGAACAATCCCTCTCCGCTCTTATCCCAATGAACGTCTTCAAACATTCCCCGCGTCCTACGAAGCGCATCGTCTGGCACACGCCGCCGCATCCCGCACCTAGCGAACACGGGCATGAAGTGCCTGCCGACCGTCGCTGCAATCTGGAGACTCCATGAGCGATAAGAACCTCGCGAAGGTGCTGGTGAAAATCTCCAGCGGCATCGAAGGCTTCGATGACATCACTGGCGGCGGATTGCCGATGCGGCGCACGACCTTGCTCATGGGTGGGCCGGGCTCCGGCAAGACTGTCCTGGCCCTCCAGATATTAGTCAGCGCCGCCCAGCACCGCGGCACGCCGGGGATCTTTGTCGCCTTCGAGGAAGATGTCCGCGAGGTCTCGGCCAACGCGGAAGGCTTTGGCTGGAACATGCCGGAGCTGGAAAAGAAGCAGATTTTTTTCGTCGATGCCTGTATGCGCTCCGATGTGGTGAAGGCGGGCGCTTTCGACATCACCGGGCTGCTCGCCATGGTGGAGGCAAAGGCGCTCGAGATGGGTGCGAAGCTGATTGTCTTCGATGCCATCGACGTGCTGCTAAGTCTGCTCAACGATCCTGCGGCGGAGTGCCGCGAACTTTACCGGCTCCATGAATGGCTAAAGCGCAACGAGCTAACTGGCATCATTACTACTAAGATCGAGGACAACAAACCAGCCAGCGCGCAACGCTATGGCTTCATGCCTTTCATGGCCGATTGCGCGGTGCTCCTCAGCCAGCGCGTCGAGGATCGCGTGGCGGTGAGGGCGATGCGTGTGCTGAAGTATCGCGGCTCCTCGCATGTGCTCAATGAAGTGCCGTTCTCGATCGGCCCGGTGGGAGTGGAAGTCGGTTCCTCGAACGGCGTGCATCCCGTGCCGCAGCCTTTCACCGAGCGCGTCTCCAGCGGCATCGAGCGTCTCGATGTCATGCTCGGCGGCGGCTTTTACCGCGGCATGAATGTCCTCATCACCGGCAGCTCGGGCACCGGCAAAACCACGCTGGCGGGAGCCTTCATGGAAGCGGCCTGCCGCCGCGACGAACGCGCGCTCTTCATCTCCTTCGATGAAAACTCCGGCGACATTGCGCGCGATCTCAGCACCGTGAACATCGACCTCGCGCCGCATCTCGCGAGCGGCCTGCTGCGGATGGAAGCGGTGCGCACGGAGGCGACTTCTTCGGAGGAGCATTTCATGCACATCAAGCGCGTCATTGCCGAACAGCAGCCGCGCTGCGTCGTCATCGACCCGCTTTCCGCGCTCGCCCGCGTCGGTGGCGGACTCGCCGCGCGCACCGTGGCCGAGCGGCTCATTTACCTGTGCCGCAATGCGGGCATCACCCTGCTCCTCACGAGCCTGCTCGAAGGCAGCGACCCGCACGTGGAAACGACGGCGCTCCACGTTTCCACGCTCTCCGATTCGTGGATGCAAATTTCGTATTGGCTGCTCGACGGCGAGCGCAACCGCGCGCTCTCGATCATCAAATCGCGCGGCTCGAAACACTCCAATCAACAACGCGAACTGCTCTTCACCGACAAGGGCATCACGCTCGCCGATCCCTACACCGCCGGCGGCACCATGCTCGTGGGCACCATGCGGCTGGAAAAGGAAGACGGCATCCGCGCGGAAGCGAGTCGCAACGGCGACGCGCTCGGCCAGGCGCAGGGGGCCACTAAGTGAGCGAGCCCGATCATCCAAACGGAGCCTATGTCTTCCGGCTCTACCTTGCCGGTGGTGCTCCTAACTCGGTGCGTGCGCTGGCAAACCTCTACGCGATCTGCCGCAAGCACTTTCCCCAGAGCCATCGCATCGAGGTGATAGATGTCCTGAAGGAACCCTTGCGCGCGCTGGGCGAGGCCATCCTGGCTACTCCCACCGTGGTCAAAGTTTCGCCCGCGCCGGAACTGCAAATCATCGGCAACCTGAGCGACGAGGAGGAAGTTCTGCGCGCACTCGGCTTGCCACAAAAAGAAAACGTATGATAGCCACAAGCCCCCCGTCTTCACCTACACCCACGCATGGTCCAGATAAGTCGATCACGCTCGCGCTAAGTCTGGCTCAAGCCGAGAGGGCCATCCATGAGTTTTCCGAGAGTCAGGTCGATGCGATCGTCGATGCCGACGGCCATGCCTATCTGCTGCGCCCGGCGCAGGAACATTTGCGGCAAAACGAAAGGCGATTGCAGGCGATGATCGACGGCGCTGCCGATGTCATCACGGTGGTTGGTCGTGACGGTAGAATCCTTTCGCAGAATCGGGCCGCGCTGCGTGTGCTCGGTCACGGACATGAAGAGCTGGTGGGCAGGAGTTTCTTCGACCTAATCCACGAGCAGGATTTGCCCCCCGTCTATTCCGCGTTTTTCAACGTCATCGAAAACTTTACTGAACGCTCCAGCGTTCAATTTCGCCACCGCGCTGGCGATGGCGGCTATCGCCTGATCCAAGCCAGTGTGGGTAGCTGTAGCGACGGTTCTTTGACGAACGCGGTCTTCAGTTTGCGACCGGTCACGAGCCCGGCACTGGTCTGGAGCGAGAGCGCGGGCACTGCGGTCACGCTCTCCGCCGATCGCTTCCTCGCCCTGGTCGCGCATGAACTGCGCGCACCTCTGGCGCCGGTGCTCTTCGGCATCGACGAGCTACGAGAGGAGGCGGGCTCCGCGGAATCGGAAGCAACGCTCGCCATGATGCGGCGCAATCTCGATCTGCAAGCGCGCCTCATCGCCGAGCTGGCCGATTACACCAGCATCGGCCAGCACAAAGTGCGGCTGCATATCGAAACGCTCGACGCGCACGCGACGATCCACTTTGTCGAGGAAGTGTGTCGTGCCGAGCTGGTCGCCGCGCAGGTCGAATTGCG
>JBBSDS010000403.1:0-4285 GCA_038240495.1 Chthoniobacterales bacterium
GGACGCAGAGGATCGGAATAGACGAGCTTTCCATATCTCTGCGTCCTCTGCGCCTCTGCGGTTAAAAAGCCCATGAGCACAGCATCGGCAGGCGATTTGAAGATCGGCGTCATCGGTCTCGATACCTCGCATTGCGTTGCGTTTACGAAACTGCTCAACGATCCCGCCACGCCCAACCATGTGCCCGGCGGAAGAGTCGTCGCCGCCGTCAAAACCTTTAGCCCGGATATGCCATTGAGTGTCAATCGGATCGAAGGCTACACCGCGACGATGGAGCGGGATTTTGGAGTGAGGATCGTGTCCTCAATCGAGGAACTGTGTCGCGAGGTCGATTGTGTGCTCATCGAAAGCCTCGACGGCCGTGCGCATCTCGAACAAGCGCGCCGGGTTTTCGCCGCGAAGAAACGTGTCTTCATCGACAAGCCCATCGCAGGCACGCTCCGCGACACACTGGAGATTTTCCGACTGGCAGAGGAGTCCGGTGTGCCGGTGTTCAGTTCGTCAGCGTATCGATTCTACGAGAGCATGGTGCAGTTGAAAAATACGGACGTTGGCGGAGTGTGCGCCGCAATTTCTTATGGTCCGGCGTATCTCGATGAACATCATCCCGACCTTGTCTTTTACGGCATTCATCCGACGGAGGCGCTCTTCGCTGTGATGGGCTGCGGCTGCGAATCCGTCGTGCGGTCGCACACACCGGACAGCGATGTGGTGATCGGGACGTGGAGTGGCGGACGGCTCGGTGTGCTCCACGGCTTGCGCACGAAGGCGATCCCGCACCGAGTCATTGTGTTCGGATCGACCGGCTTTGCGGAGCAAGCAACAAGCAGCGACCGCCTCAGCGCGTTTGGTGTGATCGATTCCGAAAATGTGCCAATCGGCGAAACCTATGCGGCGTTGCTGCGAGAAATCATGATCTTCTTCCAAACCGGCGTAGCGCCCGTACCCGCGGACGAAACGAGCCAGATGTTCGCCTTCATGGAAGCAGCCGATGAGAGCAAGCGCCGGGGTGGATCGCCGGTGAAGCTGAGCGAAGTGATAGACGCTGCGCGGATAGAGCGGTTTAGCATATTCTAGAGCCGTCCTTTGGCTCAAAAGCGTTGCTCTTCAGAAAGGCATGTCATCCTGAGCTTGCCGAAGGATCTCTAACTTTTCGTGGGCGGAGGTGGTGCGGAGCGTGAAAAGTCAGGCGGTCGCACCACCGCTGCCCGCTAATAGATGGAGGTCCTTCGGCAAGCTCAGGATGACATTTTGGAAGGGTGGCCTTCGGCCACAGAGGACGCGCACATTTGGTCATCCTCTAACACGCTCTACCTTAAACGATGCTTCAGTGCTGATCCCAAATGGTGTTTGGCTTCGCCCACTGAATGCGTGCGGCATACACGCGGCCGTTGGCTCCGAAATCCTGCGGCTTGCCGGGACTCATGCCTTCGGAGGTCGTCACCCACGTTTCACGTTCGTTCACATCCACGACGGCGAAGTTACCGAGCTGCGCGCGTTTGTTCGGCACGATTTCGCGCTCGGTCGCGCGGATGACGACGAGGCGCTCGGGATCGATCTGCGCGAGAAAGAGTGGTGCGCGATGTCGCACGACGTTGTCGTTGTTCGCACCCTTGCGCGTGTAAGTCAGGAAAACCCATCGGTGTGTGTGAGCCAATGAGCTTGCGTGTTGTAACTGCCTAAATCAGCGCCATCGTCAAAGGTCCACTTCCGCGGTTCGTTGAAGTGCAACCCATCGTCGCTCACTGCCACATAGGCAGCTCGGTCATTGCGCATCGTTAGGTAGTACTTGCCGCGAAATTTCGCGAGGCTGGGTTCGTAAAGCCCTCGGTCGATAGCTACACTTAGCTCGCTGCCGTGCTCGGCGTAGGTGAGGGTCTTTCCGTCAAAGGTGCAGCGTACGACGGTGGTGAAGTAAGCCTTGTCGTTCATCTCCTTCGAATAGATCGGAAGGAGCACATCGCCGTTTTCGAGATCGACGCGCTGAGAGCTTCCAGCGCCGGCGGAGTTGAAGCGTGGCTCGTCGGGTATCTTCAGCGCGCCCCACGGTGACCACGTCTGGGCCGCCGGATCGTAGCACGACCAGACGGCGGAACGCGGGCGAACTTTCACCAACGTATCGTGCTCGTCGTATTGGACGGTCTGGCCGGTGCCAAGTAGTGTGCCGGTCTTCGCATGCCATTTCGGCGTGAAGTCGCAGATAGCTTCTTCGCGGCCGCCCGGCAGTGGCCGCCGCCCAAGTGTGGCGGTGTGCTCGACGGCGGCGCTCCACGTCTTTCCGAGGTCGAGGCTCCATTGCGAAGAGACCGGATAGAAGACATCGCTCGCCGCGATTCGCCAGCGCTGCAAAGTAAGAACGACGGTCGGCGGGCTTCCGGGAATGGCTCCGGCGCGCGGATGAAACCAGCAAAACTTTCCGTCGTAGCCTTCGCTGACGATGTCGAGCTGCACGCGATATTCGACCGGAGAAAATGGCGTCTCTGCGGCCGAAGCGCCGGTGGTAATGAGCAGCAAGGAGTGGAGACCGAAGAGCGTATTGCGGGTCATGGCGTTTGTTTTTCCTTTGCGAGGTCGGCGAGCATCTCGAGTAAGTTGTTAGTCAAAATCACGGACGTATCTTCCTGGACGACGTTGGTGCCAAGCCACGTTTCGTAACCGCCGAGCTGGTGTTGCTCCGGCGTGGGCAGATAGCCGTGGCGGCCATTGGCGAGACCTATGACCATGGTTTGCGGGAACGGGCTGCGCTTCTTTAAGTCGAGGCCGGTCTCGACGAAGGTCTCGAATGGAATGCCGCAGACGGCGAGGTCGCCGATGCGGATGGCCTGGATTTTTACGGTGAGGGTTTCTTCCGCCCGCTCGGCGGCGGCGATGGTGCTGCGAGCGTAGTTCTGGGCGAGGCGTGGCAGCTTCTCGATGGCGTCTTTGTCTTTCACGGCGACGACCGCCCGTGCTTCGGCGACTTGTTCGGCGGTGGGGCGGCGATACTTCAGCGTGATCTCGCGCTGGATCATGCCGAGGCGCACGTCGGAGCGATGCCGATCGATTTTCCGATGCGCCAGCCAAGCGGTGTCGGCGGCTTTTCCGGCGACGATGCGAACCTGCTCGAAGGGCTCGCGCGGCGGGCGCGTGATGCCGAAGGGGATGTTATTGATGTCGCCGGATGTGCCGTTGGACATTATCGCGACGAAATTTTCGTCGCCCCGCAGACGCGAAGGCATGAGGCGGGCGAACTCGCCGAAGTAGTCGGCGGAGATTTGCGCCGGGGGAATGCCGCCGACGTAGTGGAGCGAGTAGTTGGCGAAAAGTGCGAGCGGCTTCCGCTTGGCATCCTGCACCGAAATGATGGTGATGTCCGGATCGGTCGGCCCCGCGGGATGATCGAGGACGTCAGGGCTGGTGCCGGGATTCATCTTCACCTGGTCCAAACGGCCATACGGATTCAGCGGCATCTTGCCGGGCTTGAGATACCAGCGGCGATTGAAGACCTCTTCGGGTAACGGATGCGCCGCGGCGCCAATGGCTGCGGGCCGCAAAGCGGCATGCGCGCGGATGATAGACTCGGCCAATCCATCGACGAAGACCTTGTGATAAGCGACCACCGGCGCAGGACCATCTTTGGTGCTCAAGGCCGCGGCGCTGTGGCTATGGGTGGAACTAACGAGCATCCGATCCTTCGGAATGCCGGTGCGCTGCGAAGCTATTTCCTTGGCTTCCTCCAGCACGTCCGGCCCGGCGCCGAGGTTATCCACTACCGCCATGACGAGCGAGATGGTGCCGTCGTCGAGGACGAGGGCGCGAGCGTGCAGAGGATCGTGCGCGCGCTCCGCGGGATTTGAGCTGAAGCCGCCCGGCATGTTGATCGGAAATTCTTGCGGCGTGATATCCACGGCGGCGGCGCCGGCGCGAAGGGCTCTGGCGTTTTGCGCAAGGGTCGCGGGACTGTGGATGAGCGAGAGGAGAACGGTCGTGGCGATGAAGGTGCGTTGAGGAAGTTTCATGGAGTTTGAGGTAGGAGGTGTGTTGAAACGAAATAATGGATGTTACTCTGCGCTCAACGTTGCTCTGGCGCCCATCGGGTAGCTTAACGCCTTTGCACTCTATAAGCGGACATACCGAAAGTCACGAGGCGCGGGCGACATCGCAGCCGCAGGCTGCCTTTCCCACCATGTCATCCTGAGCTTGCCGAAGGATCTCTTACTTTTCGTGGGCGGAGGTGGTGCGGAGCTTGAGCAGTCAGGCGGCTCCGCACCACCGCTGCCCGCAAATAGATGGAGGTCCTTCGGCA
>JBBSDS010000404.1:0-4274 GCA_038240495.1 Chthoniobacterales bacterium
GACAAGTCGCGAGGACTTGCGCTAGCATTTCCAACTTACTCGCCAATCCGCCAGAGCGTGCTGTCCGTTCGGACGAAGACATGGCGACCGCTGAGCGCGGGCGTGCAAAGGATGAGTTCTTTTGTTTCTTCCTTGAGCGGCAATTGGAGTTGGCCGACGACCGCGCCTTCGGGCGCGGCGATGTTCACGATTTGCACGAGTCCTTTTTCGTTCACGGCGAGCAACGATTTGCCAGCGCCAACCGGCGAACCGCTGAACGGACCGGTGGCGCGCAGCTTCCACTGACTCTCGCCGGTTTTGATGTCGGCTGTGGCAATGACGCCGGCGCCGTTGACGCTGAACAGGCGGCCATCGACGACCAGCGGGCTGATCGTGGCGGGATTGATCTGCTTCGACCGCCAGAGCTGTGCCGGTGCGGCGTTGCTGGCCTGCGGAGTCAGCGCGGTGACGCCATTCGACGGGGTAAAGATGACGCCTGTGGCGACGACGCTGGAACTCATCGTCGAAGCGCCGTCGGTATATTCCCAAAGCCGGCTGCCGCTTGCCGGGTCCACCGCGAGCAGGCCCTTGGATGATTGGAGCAAAACAATCGGCGCCGATTTTGCATCCGCGCGCCACGGCACGGGGCTGGTCCAGTTCGCGGACTTTGGGCGATCGAGTTTCCAAATGTTGCGACCGGTCGTTGCGTCCAAGCCGAGCGAGTAACTTTCGCTGTCGTTCTCGATCATCGCGACGACTGTTTCGCCGATGACGATGGGTGACGACGCCATGCCAAGGCTGTTGCTCGCATTGGGATAATCGGCGGTGAGGCCGCGCACCCAGAGCAGGTTGCCGTCGAGATCGAAGGCGGCGAGGTCATTGGAACTCCACTGCGCAAACACGCGCCGGCCATCGCTGCACGGCGTGCTGGAGGCGACCGCGGTTTTCGGGTGCGACATCGTGCGGCCCGTTGCCTGAAGCTGACGCTCCCACAGTTTCGCGCCATCGGCAGTGTTGAAACAGATGAGATGCAGCCGTTCCTGTTTCGGCCCGCTGGAGGCGGTGACGAAAACTTTTTCACCGATCACGATCGGGCTGGAGAGGCCGCGTCCGGGCAGCGATACGGCCCAGTCGATTTTTGGTTTCGTGGGGATCGTCGCATCGACGGAGACGCCCGTGCTTTCAGGTCCGCGGAACTGTGGCCAATCGCTGGCGAGGCCCGTGAATGCAAGCGCGGTGAGGGTGAGGATGAGTCGGAGAAGAGTCATACGCGCGGCTATTTTGTGGAGGCGAGAATGGCGGTGCCGGCGCTGTCGCAGACGCGGAGTTGGAATTCCCACTCAACCGTCCAAGTCTCCTTCTGCTCGTTCTGGCAGCACTTCACGAGCACGGTGTTCGCGCCTTTTTTGAGCCGGCACTTGAGCTTGTATTGATCCATCTGCTGGCCGCGGTGGTACTCGTCGCGTCCGAAAAGCAGCTCGCCATTTAGCCACACTTTCCACGCGTCTTTGCAGCCGAGCCGCAGTTCGGCGTCGCGCTCCGTGGGCGAGTCAAAAGTCGTCATTGAATACCCGGTGACTTCCTTTTGCATGCCGAGCGGCTTGTTGAAATCGAGCTTGCCGTAATCGTCTTTGCTCTCAAACGGCTGCCACTTCACCGGCCCGCTTTTGCCCTCGTACGTGGCGTCGAGTTTGATTTCTTTTTCCGGCGAAAATGCGGCCTCAAATCCCTTGCGCTCCGTGTTGTCGAATGGACCGATGACCTGCCATTTCATCAGGAAGCCGAAGTGCCTTGGCATGTCCACTGGCACGCCGAGCTTCTTGAGTTCGTCCGCGAGAAACTTCGTTTGGTCTTCATCGCGCACGTCGTCGAGCGCTTGCAGATAGACGTCCTTCATCCCGGCGGTCTCCTTCGTCTTCGCCGCGTCGATCAGCCGCTGCACAGCGCCGCGGCGAAGTCCCTGCACCGGGTCGCCGAGGAGCGACGGTTCGACGGCATCCGCACGCGCTCGGTCGGCTTGCTGGAGGAGGTCAAATGCAAGCTGGCGCCCGGATGCCGCGTGCGTCGTGTCTTTCAAAAACAATTCCACGTCCGCGAGAGGCAGCGACTGTTGCGTGCGCAACGCATTCTCGACGATCACGTCGCCCGCAAGCCGCAGCCAGTTATCCGCAACCGGGCTGCCTTTTCCCGTAACCGAAAGTAACGCGGGCAACGCGGATGGTCCGGCCTGCACCAAATCCTTCCACGCTGCGCTCGCGGCTTCGTTGCCACGTCCTTCGCGCTCGACGGCGGCGAGCGCTTTAAGAGATTCGTCGAGAGAGCCGTAGAGGTTTGCGAGCGAAGCCAGGAGAAGCGTTGGAAGGACAAGTTTCATACGCGGGAAAATGAAGCGATCTTTGACATTCCAGTCACGAGCGTTTTCTTGTCCTTGTTGTCGTCCAAATTATTGAGGCGCGTCATTCTGCGCTGCGGTCGCAAAGCTCCCTGCGCTCCGCTGCCCGTGCAGGTGATCTGCGAGGCCACCGGCGGCTACGAACGGGCCGTTGTCGCCGCGCTCCAGCGGGCGGGCGTGCCGGTCAGTGTGCTCCACCCGACGCGTGCCCGGCGGCTCGCCCTCGGGCTGGGTTACCTGGCCAAGACCGACGCCTCTGATGCCGCGGCGCTGGCCTGGATCGGCGCCTGCCTGCAGCCCGCGCCCACGCCGCCGCGTCCGCCCGAGCCGCAGACCCTCGCCGCGCTCGTGGCCCGGCGCGACCAGCTCGTCGAACTGTGCCGGCGCGAAAAGCAGCAGCGGCGAAGGTGGGACGAAACGGAGTCGAAGAGCCTGTCCTGAGCTTGCCGAAGGAATCCCGGGGATTCCTTGCGATTTCGCCCGTGATTGCGCGGGATCCTTCGACTCCACTGCGCCCGCCTTGCCATCTCCGCTCCGCTCAGGATGACACGCAGATGTGGAAATGATTTTTGGCCTTGGCGACTCAGCCCGAGGTCTTTTCGAGCATGGCCCGCATTGCACTGAAGCGGCTCTTCGCGGCGACCTCGCTCACCGGCGCCCGCAGAATCTGCGTGGCGCTCTGGTGTTCGATCCAGTCGGCGGGCAGTTCCTTGATGAACGAACTCGGCGTGCAGGGCATCGGACTGCCGTACTTGATTCGGTCGCGGCACCACGTGAGCGCCAGCGTCTTCCGCGCACGCGTGATGCCGACGTAAAGCAGCCGCCGCTCTTCGTCCACGGTTCCCTCGACCTTCGAGCGGTCGTGCGGGAGCAGGCCTTCTTCGAGGCCGATGAGATAAACGTGCGGAAACTCCAACCCCTTCGCGGCGTGGAGCGTAATCAGCGTCACGCCACTGCTCTTGGACTCATCGTCGTCCTCCTCCTTTTCCTGCCGCAGCATCATATCATCGAGAAAGTCGCGCAGGCCTTTGCCATTGCGCCCGGCGTCTTCTTCAAACCATCGAATCATCTCCGTGACTTTGCTCTCGCGCTTCAGTCCTTCATCCGGCGTCTTGCACGAACGCTTCAGGTCTTCGAGGTAGCCCGTTTCCTTGATGAAATCGCGCAGCACTTTTGCTTGATCGGAGAGTGGTGTGTTCAGCTTCGTCTCCCACCCATCGAGGAACCGTGCGAACGCATCGATGGCCTCCGCCGCGCGCTTCGTGATGGCGTTCCGAAATTCCGCGTCCTGAAGCGCCTGGAAAACGCTGCAATGCTTCTGCGCGCTCAATTCCGTGGCGCGCTCGACGATCGACGGACCGATGCCGCGCGCCGGCGTATTGATGATCCGCAGCAGCGAAACGTCGTCATCCGCATTCAGCAATACGCTCGCATAAGCCAGCAAATCCTTGATCTCTCGCGCGTCGAAGAAACTTTTCCCGCCGACCACGCGATACGGGATGTGCAGTTCGCGCAGATGCGTCTCGAGCAGCCGCGACTGTGCATTCATGCGGAAGAGAATCGCAAAATCCTCATGCGCCGCATTCTCTGTGACCGTGCGCTGGGAGATTTCGTTCGTGATAAATTCCGCTTCCTGCCGGTCGTCGCTCATCGCGACGACGCGCACCTTTGCCCCGCCGTCCTGCGCGCTCCAGAGCTGCTTCGGGCGGCGGCGCGGGTTGTTTTTGATCAGCGCATTCGCGGTGCCGAGGATGGCATTTGTCGAGCGATAATTATGCTCGAGCTTCACGACTTTCGGATTCGGGAAGTGCGTCTCGAATTCGAGGATGTTGCTTACCTCCGCGCCGCGCCAGCCATAGATCGACTGATCGTCGTCGCCCACCACAGCCACGTTTCTCCGCGC
>JBBSDS010000405.1:0-4255 GCA_038240495.1 Chthoniobacterales bacterium
CGCGCACTTTTGCGAGAGGCGTCACGAACTCGAACCCGTCCCGTTGATTGTTGCGTTCATAAAGTCCGTCTCGGCGGGACGCCGAGACCAGCACTCGGGACGAGTGCGCTCCCCGGACGCGAAGCCGACGGCCACTGGACTAGCTAATGATCTCCTTGATCGGCTCGCCGTAGTTGAGGATCGCCACGGGGCGATCGGCGTCGTTCGTGTATTCCTTTGCCTGGTTGATGCCGAGCTGATGATACATCGTCGAGAGGATGTCCTGCGGCGACACGGGACGCTCTTTCGGAAACTCCGCACGCGCGTCGCTCTCGCCGAGCACGAAGCCTTTCTTCAAGCCGCCGCCGGCCATCGCGACTGAGAAAACATTCGGCCAGTGATCGCGGCCCGCGTCTTTGTTGATGCGCGGCGTGCGGCCAAACTCGCCCCAGCTCAGCACGAGCGTGCTGTCGAGTTGCCCGCGTTGCGCAAGGTCTTCGATGAGCGCGGCAAATGCCTGGTCGAACTGCGGCAACTTTTGATTTTTCAAGCTCTCGAAGTTATTCGCGTGCGTGTCCCATCCGCCGACGTTCACCGTCACGAAGCGCACGCCGGCTTCGATCAAGCGGCGGGCGAGGAGCGTGTTCTGGCCCCACGTCGTGCGACCATACAGATCGCGCGTTTTCGGGTCTTCCTTGGCGATGTCAAACGCGGCCTGCACTTTCGGCGAGGTGACGATTTCGTAAGCCTGCTGCGCGAAAGTATCCATGCCGCTGATCAGCCCGGAGCCATCGATATCGCGGCGCAGTGTGTCGAAGTGCTTGAGGATCGCGCGGCGATTTTCCAAACGGTCGAGCGTGAGGCCACCGGGCACTTTCAGATTCTGCACGCTGAAGTTGTCCGAGTTCGGATCACCCTGCGTCTCGAATGGATTGTAAGCGACGCCAAGATAAGCAGCCGCCGAGCTTTTGGGCGCTGTCGGCACCGTGACGTAGGCGGGGAAGCCATCGACGCGCGGTCCCATTTCCTTGGCAACGATACTGCCGTAGGCCGGCGCTTCATTCGCGGGGATGTCGTTAGTCGGCTTGTAGCCAGTGAGCAGCGTGTGGCTCGCGGATTCGTGTCCGGCGTCGCCGTGCGTCGCCGAGCGGATGACGGTGAGCTTGTCGCAGACTTTCGCAATGCGCGGCATGTGCTCGCACACTTGATAGCCGTCAAGATTGGAATTGATCGGGTTAAAGGAGCCGCGGAATTCAGACGGCGCGTCCGGCTTCAAGTCCCACATATCGAGCTGGCTCGGTCCCCCACCCTGCCAGAACAGAATCACGCTGACATCTTTCCGCGCTTCGCCGGCGGCGACAGCCATCGCCTGGCGGCGCAGCAATCCGCTCAAGGACAAGCCGCCGAGCATGAGCGCGCCGGTGCGGAGAAAGCTCCGCCGAGTGATGCCGTCGCAGCAACGATAGGCTCCGCTGTGAATGTCGATATTCATGGTGTCTGAGTTGTTAGATTAGTGATTGAAGAGAAATTCTTTCGAGTTCAGGAACATCCACTCGAAATCTTGCAGCGCGCTGGTCCGGTCTTTGGCGGACGCGACCATTTCGATCGCGTCATGAAGTTCGTCGGGGCGCGGATTGCGGCCAAAGGCGCGGAGATAAAACTCGGTCAGAATCTGCTCGTCCGTCTTTTTGTCCTTCACCATTCCCACGAGCCGGCCCTTGTCGCTGGCGATCTTGTCCTGCAACTCCGGCGAGTTCATCAGGTGCAAAATCTGCGAGAGATTCGGCGCGTAACTTTTCTCGCACTCGCACGCGCTCTCGCGCATCGAGCGTCCGAAAACTTTCAGGAAATAGCTCGGGACAGATTCGTCGGGCAGATCGATGGCGCGGGTGCCGGGCGGCAGGCCGGCAAACTTGTCCGGCGAACCCGTGACGTAACCAATCGCATCGAGCAGTGTCTCGGCGGAAAGCCGCTTCGGCGTGTAACGCGCGTAGTTTTGCCGGTCGGTTTTATTCTGCTCGGTGGGCTCGGAACTAAGGCTGTAAGTACGCGATTTCATGATCGCGGCCATGAGGTGCTTGAGGTCGAAACGGTAGTCCCTCAGCTCTTTTGCCAGCGCGTCGAGGAGCTGCGGATTGCTCGGCGGATTCGTCACACGCATGTCGTCCACGGACTCGACGAGACCCACACCCATGTAGTGCGCCCAGATACGATTGACGATCGACTTGGCGAAATATGGATTGCCGGGTTCGGTCAGCCAGTCGGCAAGTTTCTGCCGCGGATCTTCGCCGCGGACGTATTCGTATTCCGGTCCACCGAGGCCTTTCGGCTTCATGCTCTGGCCGGTGCGCGGCTGGTTCACGCCGCCATCTTTTTTCACGACCACCGCCTGCTCGTTGCCGAGCCCGCGCTTGAACGACACGCGCCCGAAAAATGCGCCGTAGCCCCAGTAATCATCCTGCGTGATGCGCTCGTAGGGATGGTTGTGGCAGTTCGCGCACGAGATGCGCGTGCCGAGGAAAAGCTGACTGCTGTCATTGACCATCGCGATGGTATTGCGCACATGGCGATACCAATTGACCGGCGGATTTTCCGCGGACTCGCCTTGCGCCGTGAGGATCGCGCGCACGAATTGATCGTAGGGCATGTTTTGCGCGAAGGCGTTTCGCAGCCAGCCGGTGAAGGCGAAAGTGCCAGCCTTGAGATCGTCGTTGCCGCCACGCTTCACGCGCAGCAGATCGCCCCATTGGTTCGCCCAATAGCTCGCGTATTCGCTGCGTTCGAGCAAGCTGTCGATCAGCCGATCACGCTTGTCCGGCGCGGTGTCGGCGAGAAATTTCTGCACCTCTTCGGGCGTCGGCAGCGTGCCGATGGCATCGACGCTCGCGCGGCGGAGAAACTCCGCATCGGAGCACTGCGCACTCGGAGCAATGCCGAGCTTGTGCCACTTTTCGGCGACCAGTTTATCGACAAAATTCTTCGGTTCGAAATTCGCGTACGCCGCGGCGGGGAGCCCGCGACTGAAAGGCACCGCGACGCGCGCGACATCCACCTGGCCCATGTAGCGGATCATCACCGCGCCTTCGCCGGTGTGGCCGAGCGTAGTTACAAGACCGGTCGTCTCCACTTTCAAAATGTCCGGCTGCTGCGCTTTGTATTCGGCCTGCCGGGTCACGTCGTGCGCCGCGCCGTCGGTGTAGTGCGCGATCACGCGGAGTTGCTGCTCGCCGACTCCAGCCAGCAAACGCTCGCGTGGCAGTACTTCGATGTTCTGCACCTTCGGCGCATTTTCGTCGCCGTAGGGCACGCCCTGCGCGATCCAGCGGCAGAGCAGTTTGTAAGAGTCCGACTTCTCATCGAAGCGCGAACCGCCGCCATGCACCGTCGCGCCCGTCGCCTTCTTCAGCAGCAGCGATTCCTCGGGCGACGCCGGAAAAACGCGGCGCCCGTGCGCTTCATTGACCAGCGCGTCGTAGTCGAACTTCGGCTCGAAAGCGAAGAGCGAGAGCCGGAATCCATTTTGCCCGGAAGCCTTGCCGTGGCAGCCGCCCGCGTTGCAGCCGGTCTTGGTCAGCACCGGCTCGATGTCGTTCACGAAATTCAATTCGCGCTCGACCTCGAAATTTTGGACGGTCGCCTTGGCCGACGCGCCGACCTTTTGATTGGAAACGGGATCGACCACCGAAGCCAACACCATGACCGCGCCGTCACCCTTCGGCACGAGTCGACCGTGATCCACTGCCGCCACGGTCTCCGGCGTGCCGCTGCCTTCCGCGAGTTGCATCGAATATTCCGCCTGCCGCGTGCCGTCGCGCAACGTGCCATCGCTCATTTTCAATGTGACCAGAAACTGCACGGATTGATCGGCATCCGTCAGCGTCACTTCCGCGGGCTCGACCATGACTTCCGTGATCTTCGGGCCATCGACCGCGAGGCCGATGGACGCGGCGAGGCTAAAGATCATTAAATACAGCGAACCCCTAAGCATGATATGAAAGACGGCTTTTATCGGGGTGCCTCGGTCGCTCAACGCATCGCTCGTACGCAGGCGAAGACTGGTGGAGGGCCGGGGAAAAATCATACCCCAATAAAACTGCATGACAGCAAATTCCTTAGAGATCGCGGAAGGCGCGCCTCCTCGGGTCATTCCGAGCGAAGCGCAGCGGAGTCGAGGAACTTCGGTGGTCCGAAAAAGCGCCGCGATTTCTCTGCGGTCCGTGATGCTGCTTTCGGCTGTCGCTTTCGACATGGTTGCGCCGCGCCTTGCTGCCGCCGA
>JBBSDS010000406.1:0-4236 GCA_038240495.1 Chthoniobacterales bacterium
CAGGCGACGTAATCGGTCTTAAAAATCCGCGAGCCCGCCGCTTGGAGGATGTTGTAAGCGAGGCGCAACGACTGGCCCGGCGCTTCTTCGCCCTGCACGAGCACCGCATCGCCGATGCCGTCGCAAAGCAGCGAACCGATGCGCTTGGCCGCGGTGATGAGCGTGCGCTGGAAATACGTCTGCGGATCCGTATCTGGCGTGAGCGTGTCCTTGAGCAAAATCGGGTGCCGCTCGGGGATGCGCGCGGCGAGCAATCGGAAGGCGGCGATGACCGGCAGATCGAGCCCATCCGCGACCGTCACGAACCGCGTGGATGCGTGTTGCAGTGCGGCGATCGAGGCGTCTTCACGCGGATCAATGGCCAGCACACCGCTCTGCTCGACGATGGCTTCCGGGCGATAATCACCAAGCTTGTCGAGCTTGTGTTCGAGCGCGGTCCATTTCGCCTGCGAGGTAAAAACGCGCATCGTTTCTTCGCCGCCCAGCGGCACTCCGCCAATGACCATTCGTTCCGCCGCCCGCCGGCGGTAGCTGAACGGGTCGTAGCTCAACGGAATCTCAGGAAGATCGGGATGCTCGCCCGTCTTTGCCGTGATCGACGATGCCAACGCCTGCGCCACAGGAATCTCATGCACGCTGTCCTCGGTCAGCGAAACCCGAATCGTGTCGCCGATGCCGTCATTGAGCAGCGAGCCAATGCCGATGGCGCTCTTGATCCGGCCGTCTTCACCGTCGCCCGCTTCGGTCACACCGAGATGAATCGGATAGTTCCAATCCGAGCCTTCCGCGGCCAGCCGCGCGGTGAGCAACCGATAGGCCTCGATCATGACCTTCGGGTTGCTCGATTTCATCGAGAAGACAAAGTCGTGATAGCCGAGGTCGCGAGCGATGCGGGCGAACTCCAGCGCGCTCTCGACCATCCCGAGCGGCGTGTCGCCGTAGCGGTTCATGATGCGGTCGCTGAGCGAGCCGTGATTTGTGCCGATGCGCATGGCGATGCCGCGCGTCTTGCAAAGCTCGACCAGTGGCGTGAAGCGCTCGCGGATGCGCTCCAACTCCGCGGCGTATTGCTCGTCGGTGTATTCGACGATCTTGAATTTCTTCGAGTCGGCGTAGTTGCCAGGGTTGATCCGGACCTTCTCAACCCACTTCGCCGCTTCCATCGCCGCGTCGGGTTTAAAGTGAATGTCCGCGACGATCGGCACATCGCAGCCGCGCTCGCGCAAGCCCGCGACGATGTGCTGAAGATTGGCCGCGTCCTTCACCGTCGGCGCGGTGATCCGCACGATTTCGCAACCGACTTTCGCCAAATCAAGCGTCTGCTGAATGGACGCCGCGGTATCCATCGTGTCGCATGTGATCATCGACTGGACGCGAATTGGATTCGCTCCGCCGACGCCGACATTGCCGACCTTCACTTCGCGAGTAAGTCGGCGCCGATAGATGTAGGGCGACGTGCAGTAGGTCATCACTAATCCTGAGGGAAGATTGCGACTATTTCGGTGCTTCGCCGGCGGGCACTTTGAACTTCATCGAGCTTCCCGACTCGTGGCCGCCAAACCATGGCAGATCCTGCACATCGAAGAACGCGATGAAGAGCATGAAGCCGATGATCATGAGTGCACATGCAGTTTGCACAAACTCCAGAATGCGCACATTGACCGGGCGGCGGCGCACGGCCTCAATGCAGGCGAGCGTAATGTGGCCGCCGTCGAGCACCGGAATCGGCAGCATGTTCAGCAGCGCGAGGTTCACATTCAGCACCACGCTGAACCACAGCGCCATGCGCCAGCCTTCCTTGTTTTCAAACATCACGTAATAGGCGCGCATCATCATCACCGGGCCGCCCATGTGCTGGACGCCGATGCCGGATTTTTTGGAAGCGACGGCGCCGATGGTGTCCGCGATCATGCCCACGCTTTTGCGAATCTGCTCGAGCGGCTTTGGGTGGATGACGGTGAACGGACCCATCGCGTCCCAGATGGCGCTATCGTCCAACGCCCATTCGAGCCCGAGGCGCGGCTTGGTCTCTCCGACCGGCGCGACGGCCTTGACTTCGACCGTCAGATGCTCGGGAACGGCCGCTGCGCCGGCTTTCGGCGGCGTGCGCTCGATCTCCAGCTTCAGCGGACCGCCTTGGTGGCTTTGCACGTATTCGGAGATTCCGCGGGCGGTTCGCAGCGGCTGACCGTCCACGCTAGTGACGCGGTCGCCCGACCGCAGTCCGGCAAGAGCGGCGGGGCTATCCTTGATCACTGTACTGATGCGGGCGTTGTTCACTTCAAAGGGAACCTCGAGGGTGCTCTCGTCGCGTTTGATCGTCAGTCGGAGCGGTTCGCCGGGATGGGTCGTGGCGTAATCGGAAATGCCGGACTCGCTGTAAATGCGCTGTCCATTCACGGCGGTGACGAGATCGTTTGGCCGGAGTCCGGCGCGCGCGGCGGGGCTGCCGGGAACGACCTTGGCCACCATCGGCGTTTCGGCCGGTCCGATCAGGATTTTGCGCAGGCCGCGCCGTTCCCACATTTTCGTCTCGGGAATTTTCGGAGTGACTTCCATCACCGGCAGCACGTCGTTGCCGCGCTTCACCTTGATCGGAATGGTCGCGCCCTCGCTCCGCACAATGCGCCAGAGAATGCTGTCCGCGCCCATGCCACCCCAGCGCGTCACCGGCCGTCCGTCCACTTCGAGAATCTCGTCGCCGACTTGCATCCCAGCGGCGGAAGCCGGGGAATCTGGAACGACGAGGCCAACGACGCGCGTCCCCTCCGCCTCGCTCACGGGCCGCCCGACCTGCCACACGATGACCGCGAAAACACAAGCCAGCCCGAGGCTGAAGAGCGGTCCGGCGATGGCGACGATGATTTTGTCGAGGGCGGAAATCGGCGGGAGTTGCTCGCGCGGCGTCTCGACCTTGCCTTCCATGACTTCCATCGGCGCGAGCTGTGGCAGCGCCACGAAGCCACCCGCCGGGATCGAGCCGAGACTGTATTCGACGCCGTTGATCGTCTTTTTCCAGAGCGGCTTGCCAAACCAGATGCCGAATTTTTCAATGACCAATCCGCGCCAGCGCGCGGCGAGGAAGTGGCCCAGTTCGTGGACGATGATCATCAGATTAAACACGACGATCACCTCGAGGATGATGAGGACGGGCTTGAGGATGTGGAGAAGCATGAGGAAATGAACAGACACGAACTTTAGCCGATTCGTTCGGTGGCCATGCGGCGCGCCCAAAAATCGGCCCCCAAGATAGCATCCAAGTCCGCTCCCGCAATGGAACGGTGCTTGGCCATCACCGCCTCGACCGTTTGCCAGATCGCGGGGAAACGGCAGCGTCCTGCGAGGAAGGCCGCGACGGCGACTTCGTTGGCGGCATTGAGCACCGCCGGGAGCGTGCCGCCGGTTTCGCCGGCTGCGCGGGCGAGACTCAGCGCCGGAAAGTCGGCAATGCGCGGAGCTTCGAAGTCGAGTTTCGCGAGTTTTGCGAAGTCGAGCGGCGGCAGTGAATTCGGAACGCGCTCGGGCCAGGTGACCGCGTACTGGATCGGAAAACACATGTCCGTGACGGAAAGCTGCGCGAGCACGGAACTGTCGATGAACTCGACCATCGAATGCACAATGCTCTGCGGGTGGACGATCACTTCCACGCGCGCCATTTCCACGTCGAAGAGCCAGCGCGCCTCGATCATCTCCAGCCCTTTATTGAAGAGCGTCGCCGAGTCGATCGTGATCTTCGCGCCCATGTTCCAGGTCGGATGCTTGAGCGCCTGCGCGACGGTCACGTCGGCGAGCTTTTCCGCCGGCCACGTCCGGAAGGGGCCGCCGCTCGCAGTGAGAATCAGTCGGCGGACCTCGGTCGAGGAGCGACCTTCGAGGCATTGAAAGATCGCGTTGTGCTCGCTGTCCACCGGCAGCACTTTCACACCTTTGCGCCGCGCGGCGTGCATCACCGCTTCGCCGGCCATCACGAGGATTTCTTTCGACGCGACCGCGATGTCCTTGCCCGCTTCGATGGCCGCCAGCGCCGGCCGCAATCCACCCGTACCGACGATGGCGATGAGGACGAGATCGGCTTCCGGCAGCGTGGCGAGTTCGACGAGTTTTTCAACGCCATCCGGCCCCGATGAAACGGCCAGCCTGGCCCGCGGAAATTCCGCTCCTGCCACGCGCAGCTTTTCTTCATTGGAATGCGCGGACATCCCGACGATTTCCATCCGCTCGGGGATGTCGCGCGCC
>JBBSDS010000407.1:0-4225 GCA_038240495.1 Chthoniobacterales bacterium
CCATTCTTCTTCCGTGAGATCAGGGCTCGCGGGGACGCTCGCCCTCCCATCAGAATGCTCCGCCAGCAGATCGAGCAGGCTTTCGCGCTCTGCGCGCAACGTAGAGTGCAGCCACACGCGCTCGACATAGGCCGCGCGCAGCTCGGGATCGCGAATCACGTCGGCCTTGAAGGCGTCGAGATCGTGAGGCGAAAGCAGCCCCTCAAGCGCGCGATCGATGCGGTCGTCGGTCGGCTGTTCGTTCATGACGCAGGGGAGTGGGCGAGCTGGCGGCTCACGCATTCATTGAGCACGCCGCGGATACGGCTGAGCAGGCGATAGACTGCCTCGACGGTGCGCTCGCTCTTCGCGGCGATTTCCTCCACGCCGCAGTCTTCATAATAACGCCAGACGACAATCTTTCGGTGCGCCTCCGGAAGCTTGCGCAGACAAAGCCGCAGCGCGTCCGCGCGACCATCGAGCACATCCGCACGCCGATCGATCTCCGCCGCCACGACCTCGATGAACTCTTCATCCAGCGCGGAGTTTGGCCGCCGTTTTTCCGAGCGCCGATAATTCAAAATCTGGTTCGTCGCGATCCGGCGCGCCCAGGCGCGGAAACTCGATCCGGCCTCAAACTTGGCGAAGTGCTTCCACATCGTCACTTTCACTTCCTGGAGGATGTCATCGGCATCCGTCCCACTGGCCACGAGGCTGTAAACGTAAGCCGCCAGCCAGCGGTCGTGCTGGGTCAGCAACCGCAGGAAGGCCTCGGTTTGTTCGGTCGAGTCTGGGAGGGACGAATCCATTTTACGGAGACAGAAGGTTTTGATGTGCGCTTTTTGGACAACGATTTGCAAAAAAACTTTCCACCTTCAGCATACGCAGCGCGACGGGAAACGTTAACGCAAATGATGCCGCGAGGCTTTGACCGTATCTGGAAACGCCGGATCGCTGAACGGACGGTCCATTGACCCATCGCTCAACCGCCATTTAGCTCTGCCATCATGATCCGTCATCTCCTCCTTGCGACGCTCGCCGCCGTTTGCGCGCTTCACGCCCGTGCCGATTGGACCTCTTATCGCGGCCCTTCTCAAAACGGAATTTCCGGCGAAAAGCTCGGCGCACTTCCACTCGGCGGGCTGCGGCAGCTTTGGAAAGCGTCGGTCGGCACCGGCACGTCGTCGGCCACCGTGAGCGGCGAGCGCCTTTTCACCATGGGTAACGTGAGCGGTAAGGATGTCGTGTGGTGCTTCGATGCCAAGTCCGGCCGCGAGGTCTGGAAATACGAATATCCGCTCGCCTTGGAAAAGCGGATGTTTGAAGGCGGGACAGCCGCGACGCCGACGGTCGATGGCAACCGCGTCTATACCGTTAGCCATCAAGGGGATCTTTTCTGCCTCGATGCGGCGGCCGGGAAGCCTGTCTGGTACAAGCACTATCAAAAGGATTTCGGCGGCAAGCGTCCGCAGTGGGGCTTCGCCGGTTCGCCGCTTGTCGAGGGAAATTTGCTCATCCTCGATGTCGGCGGCAAAGGCGCGTCCACGGTCGCGCTCGACAAGACGAACGGCAAAGTCGTTTGGAAAAGCGGCGATGACGAAGCGGGCTACGCATCGCCGGTTGCGGCAAACATTGCCGGCAAGCGCACGGTCGTCGTTTTCAAAGCCGCGCATCTCGTCGGGCTCGAGGTGAAAGACGGGCACGAACTTTGGCGTCAGGATTGGAAGACGAACTACGACGTGAACGCTGCGACGCCGCTGATCATCGGCGACAAGATTTTCGTGTCGTCGGGCTACAGCCACGGTTGCGGGATGTTTGCGGTGCAGGGAGGCGCGGTCTCCGCGCGCTGGCAAAACAAGAGTCTCCGCGCGCACTTCGATACGCCGGTCGTCTGGCAGGGAGCCATCTACGGCATCGACGGCGATGCGAACTCGAAAGCGTCGCTCGTCTGCCTGGACCTCACGACGGGCGCGGTGAAGTGGCAGGAGAAAGTCGGCGGCGGTGCGTTCGTGCTCGTCGATGGCAAGCTCGTCATCCTCAACGAACTCGGCGAACTCCTCATCGGCGACGCCTCGGCGAATGGCTTCAAACCAGCGCTCCGGCAGCAAGTGCTCGCGCGGCGCTGCTGGGTGCAGCCGACCGTGGCCAATGGCCGCATCTTCTGCCGGAACAATAATGGCGAACTGGTCGCGCTCGCACTGTGAGCGACCTTCTCCCGCTGCCGTCGAAATATCACTGCCCGGCTTGCGGACGGGAGATTTACCTGCGCCGCCGCGTGACGTGTGAGTTCTGTGGCAAACCGCTGCTGGAATCAATGCGCTTGTCCGCAGACGAATTGGAAGTGGTGGATGAACAAATGCGTGAGCTGCGCGAACGCCGCGAACGCGACAAAGAACGCGAAGAGGAAGACAAGCGTGAGAATCAGCGCCGGGCGAGCGGTGATACCGGGACTTACATGGGCGGTTTCTAAGCCCCGCGCACATTTCGGGATTTGTCCTGCGGATATCTTCCGCTATGCATTGAACCTCCTCCGCATGAAAACCCTCCAGACCCTCGCCGCCCTCATCGCTCTTTCTTCGATCACCGCCCATGCGGAAAACTGGCCGCAGTGGCGCGGCCCCGCTTTCAGCGGCACCTCGCCGGATACCGGCCTGCCGACGACCTGGACCAAGGAGACCGTGAAGTGGACCGCACCTCTTCCCGGACCGAGCGGCGCGACACCAGCGGTGTGGGGCGATCACGTTTTTGTCTCGAGCCCCGATGCGGAGAAAAACCTGAACCTGATTTGCCTCGACCGCAAAGACGGCAAGGTGCGCTGGCAGAAACAAATCTCCTCCGGCGACATCAACAAAGGCAAAGGCAACATGGCCTCGCCCTCGCCGGCCACCGACGGCAAGACCGTCTGGGCGCTCTACGGAAATGGCGACATCGCCGCTCTGGATTTCGACGGGAAGATCCTGTGGCAGCGGCATCTCGGCGAGGAATACGGCCGCTTTTCGATCAACTGGATCTACGGCTCCAGCCCGCTGCTTTTCGATGGCCGGCTCTACATTCAAGTGCTGCAACGCAACCCCGCGCCGCCGGACTATCCCGGGCTCGCCGGCGGTTCGCCGGAACGCGAAAGCTATCTGCTCGCGCTCGATCCGACGACCGGAAAGAACATTTTCAAAGTCACACGCGCCAGCGAAGCGAAGCTCGAGTCGCAGGAAAGCTACGCGACGCCCACGCCGCACATCGGGCCCGACGGCAAAGTGCAGCTTCTGATCGTCGGCGGCAATTGCCTGACCGGTCACGACCCCAAGACAGGTAAGGAACTGTGGCGCGGCTATGGTCTGAATCCGAAGGATGGCGAATGGATGCGCCTCGTGCCGAGCGCCGTGAGCGCCGATGGTCTCGCCATCGTCGCCGGTCCGAAAAAGGAAGCGCTGCTTGCCTTCCGCACCGACGGCAAGGGCGACGTTTCGGTCTCCGGCCTCGCGTGGAAAATCGATGAGCGCATCGCGCCGGACGTCTGCACGCCCGCTTTCTACAACGGCAAACTTCTCGTCCTCAATGGCGACACGAAAACGCTGATGTGCCTCGATCCAAAATCCGGCGATAAGAAATGGCAGGGTCCGCTCGAAACCAAAGTCGTCATTCGCGCTTCGCCCACCGTTGCGGACGGAAAAGTTTACATCATCGACGAGAAGGGCACGGTCTTCGTGTGCGGCGCGGGCGATGAATTCCAACTGCTAGCCACGATCCCGATGGGCGACACCGAGGGCACGCGCGCGAGCATCGCCGCAAGCGACGGCCAGCTTTTCATCCGAACGACGCAGGCGCTGTATTGCGTCGGGAAGTAAGACCAGTCTTCAAAACTGGAAGTAGATGAAGTCCTGCGTGGTATTGCTGCGCAGGACGAGGATGCCGGTGAAAAGCACGATGGCGACGACGGTGGCCGCGCACCATCCGACGCGCGGCGCATTGACTCCGCGTTCGAGGGGGCGGCGCAGCCCCACATCCCACAAGGCGTGGAGCACCAAGGGCAGGGCATAGATGCCGGTCATCGCCGTGAGGTAGGCGCCCACCCGCCAGTGACCGTCGGGTGCAGCGCCGGGCCGCAGCGTCAGGTCGCGCCAGAGGTGCTCGATGTTTTGCTCGCGAAAGATCAGCCAGCCCAGATTGGTGAGTGCAAACATGACGAGAATTTTTCCGACGCGCACTCCCGGCAGGTTCTGCACGCTTTCCGGCACGAGACCGGCGGCAA
>JBBSDS010000408.1:0-4204 GCA_038240495.1 Chthoniobacterales bacterium
CCAACAACATCTCGTGGCGCAACGAATCGACGCCGATGACCCGCGAGATCAATCCGCGACTCGTCTTCGAGCGGCTCTTTGCCAATGCCCTTCCGAAGGAAGTCAGCGAAAGTCAAAAGCGCCGTCAGCTTTACAAAAAGAGCATCCTCGATTTCGTGCTCGAAGACGCGAAAGCACTGAGCGGCAAAGTCGGCGGCAACGACAAGCAGAAACTCGACGAGTATCTTACCGCGGTTCGTGAAATTGAAGAACGCGTCGCCGAAGCGGAGAAGATGGTCGCGAGCGCGAATCCGTCTGTGGCCGCGGGTTACGAAATCCCCGAGGGCATTCCCGAAAGCTACGAGGAGCACGCGCGGCTCATGGCCGATATGATGGTGCTTGCGTTCCAGTCCGACACCACGCGCGTCTGCACCTTCATGCTCGCCAATGAAGGCAGCAATCGCAGCTACCGCAACATCGGCGTCGGCGACGGTCACCACTCGCTCTCGCATCATCAGGGCGACCGCGCGAAGCAGGCAAAAATCCGCGAGATCAATCACTTTCACATCCAGCAGTTTGCCTATGTGCTGAATCGGCTGCGCTCGATCCCCGAAGGCGAAGGCACGCTCCTCGACAACTCGATGATTGTGTATGGCGGTGGCCTTGCGGACGGCGATCGGCACGATCACAGCAATCTCCCGCTGCTTCTTGCAGGCCGCGGCGGTGGCTCGATCGAACCGGGACGGCATCTGCGTTTTGCACCGGAAACGCCGATGGCCAATCTGCTCGTCGCGATGCTTGATCGCATGGGTGCGCGAGTGGAGTCCTTTGGCGACAGCACCGGCGCTCTCCGCGGTCTCGAAGGGTGATGAAGCGATCGCTTTTCCGCGTGCTCGCGGGCGCGGCGCTCGTGTGCTCGTGTGCGCTCGCGGGACTGGCGGAGGAGCCTGCACCGTCGGTTGAAAAGCTCACTCAGAAGCTCGCGTCCAAAGAACGCGACGTCCGCCGGGAAGCTGCCTATCAACTCGGCCGCTTGGGACCGGCCGCAAAACCGGCGCTGTCCGCCTTGCTCACCGCGCTGCACGATGAAGACAAACAAGTCTGGGCCTTTGCGCTGAGTGCCATCGCTGCGCTCGGTCCTGACGCGACCGACGCGATTCCCGCGCTGATTGAAGAACTGAATAGCAAGCGTGCGCGCGGGCAGCGCGATCCACGCCAGGGTGTAATACGTTACGCGCATGCGCTCACTTGCATTGGTCCCGCAGCGGTCCCGCCGCTGATCGAAGCGCTGGGCGCGGACGACATCGGCCTGCGGATGGGTGCGACGCTGGCCCTCGGCAGCATGGGTAAGGAAGCGCGCGCGGCCGTGCCGGCGTTGATCAAAAATTTGACGGCGCGTGAAGACTTCGCCCGTGACGAGACAGTCGCAGCACTTGGAAAAATGGGGCCGGACGCCGCACCGCCGTTGCTCGTCGCGCTGAATGATTCAGACCCGCTGCGCCGCGCAGGGGCGCTGCTCGCGCTGGCGCTGTTGGACGCTCCGGTCGGCGAAGCGGCTTCGCAGGTCGAGCAACTCGTCGCGAAAGAAACCGATCCCCTGGTTCGAAGTGCGGCTCTCACAGCGCTGCCAAAGTTGGGTATGGAGCCGCAGCGCTGCGTAAAGATTTTGCTGCCCGCAATAACATCCGAAGACGAGGCGCTGCGTCACGCGGGGATCAACGCGCTGCTCAGCACCAGGGCTCTTCGCAAAGCTGCGCTGCCGCCACTTTCCGAGCTGCTTAAGGATGCCAATCCCGCCATTCGCGAACGCGCTGCGCGTGTGCTCGGTCGAATGGGACCGGACGCAGCGGGCGCTTTGCCGGCGCTGCTCGAGGCCACGCGCGCCGCTGGTGGCGCGACCGCTTTTTCCGAGGCTCTCGCGCAGGTCGGGCCGGCCGCGCTGCCGCTGCTGCTTGAAGCGTTGCAAAAGGGAAACGCGGAAGAAAGCGCATGGATTTTGAGCGCGCTACGTGGGTTTGGCCCGCCCGCAGTCTCGGTGTTGAGCGAGGCCTTGAAGCAACCGAATCCCGTGACGCGCGCCGCGGCGGCAGGGGCGCTCGGTGGGATGGGGCGCGATGCCATTGCTGCGGTGAATCCGCTCTTCGTTCTCGCCGGGGAAGCCGATCCGTCCGTGCAAGCCGCAGCGCTCCGCGCGCTGGTCGCGTTGCATGCTGATTCCGATCATCTCAAACCGTTGCTGCAAACCGCGCTGGCGAATCCGAATGCCGATGTCCGCAAAGCCGCCGCCGCGGGCCTGGCCGCGCTGGGTGGTGCGGCGGCGCTCGGCGTGAACGGGTTGCTCGATCTTCTCGCCGGTGACGATGCCGCGGGTCGGCTCGCTGCGGTGGAGGCGCTTGGCCAATTGGGCGCGCAATCGGCTCCGGCGGTCGAAGTCCTCGCCAGCCGGCTCGCCGATTCCGCGCTGCAATCGGCGATCATCGAGACGCTGGGTCGGATTGGTCCGGCGTCGGCGTCGGCGGTTCCGCGCCTGCTGGATGTTGCGCAGAAAAAGGGCAGCGATCAGCGCACGTCGGTGCTGCCGGCTCTCGCCCGCATCGGGCCGGGAGCGACAGCGGCTTTGCCCATGATCTACGCGGCGATTCGCGACGAAGCCACCGACGTGCGCGCCTCCGCGTCCACGGCGCTGGCCAGCGTCGAGAGCGATGACGCAAAAGCGATTGCCGCACTGGTCCCATTGGTCACCGAGGGAGAGTCGGGCAAGGTGCATCGGGCGACCGCTGTGGCGCTGGTAAAATACGGTGAGCGGGCCAGTGCAGCCGTGCCGGGACTTGTGAGAATGCTCGATCGCGAAACGGACCGTGGAAGTGCCATGCAGGCGCTCAAGGCCATCGGCGTCCGCACCGTTCCGGACTTGGTGAAGATGCTGGCGGTGAAAGAGCCGCGGATCCGCACCTTCGCTTGCGAATCCCTCGGTGCGCTCGGCCCGGCTGCAAAGGATGCCGTTCCGAAACTTCAAGAGCTGCTCGCCGGCGATTCCTCGTTGCGTGCTCCCGTCACCGCGGCGCTCGCGAAGATCGAAGCACCCAAGCCCTGAGCCCGCGTTCGTGCTGGCTTTTCGCGGCGCGCGATGGTTGGTGAGCGCGCGTGTTGCTTCGCTACCTTCGTCAACTCGACACATCGCGCCTCATCCTCTGGTGCTACGCCATCTGGTACGGCGTCGTCCTCATTCGGTATTTCGACCCGAGCCTTCCGCTTTGGTTCACGTCACTGGGCTTGAGCGGGATCATTGGATTCGCACTCCTGCTCAGCACTCGCGCGGCTATCGCCGGCGCGCGATTTCACTTCTGGGGTATCTTCCGGCTCTTCCTCATGCCGTTCTGCGTTTCGAGTTTTGCGGCGTTGGTGAAAGGGCGCGGGTTCATTTTGATTTTCTCACCGCGACTCGATGAGAACCTGCTCGCGCTCGCATTTTGCGCGGGATTTTGCGGGTTCGTTGCGCTCTTTAAACGTGGCGGTGGCATCGGGAAAAAAGAAGGGGCGGACTAAAAAGTCCGCCCGCTCTGGCTGTTGGTTGGGGTAGTGATGCGGTGCGTTATTGCACTTCGGGTTCGGCGCCCTGCGGCACGATCACCGGTCGGTCAAATGGCGCGATGTTCGTCCGGACATCGATTTGGTTCAGTTTATTGCGGATGATCTCGGGTAGTGCCTTGCGCTGCTCTTCGGTGTCGATCGGGCCATTGAAGGTGACTACACCATCCGCGCATTTCGCGACCAGCGTCCGCTTCCCATCGACCATCCCGATTTCCATTTCGCCCGCATCGTCTTTGACGAGCACCTTGGCGCTGGCGGTGTTGTAAGTCATCGTGCCGTTTGGCTGGAGGAGATGAATCTGCGCCGCCCCGCCGGGTTGCACTTCCCGCAGGATGTCCCCGGGATTGATTTGGACATCGACCTCCGCGTTGAAGTTGGGCGGCTGCGGCATTTCAGCCGATGGATTCTTTTGCCAGTTTTTCATCCGCTCCTGGTACTCGCGCATCTTGCTGCCAAAATCCTTCGCGCGCTCCTGGAACTTCCTGATGTTGTCCTGCACCGGGCCTTTCCACTTTTCCATTTCGCGCTGCAAATCACCCGTCGATGGAAACGGACGCCGCTCCGGCATCATGCGCTGACCGACCTTGACGCTGACTTTCTGCTCCTGCGCTTTCCGGAAAAGCGTGAGCGTGGC
>JBBSDS010000409.1:0-4198 GCA_038240495.1 Chthoniobacterales bacterium
GACACAGCGGGCGTGCGCGCGAGCGATGATGAGGTCGAACGTGCTGGCATGGAGCGGACGCGGCAGCAAGTCGAGCGGGCGGATCTTGTGTTGCACGTTGTGGATGCGAGCGAGTCGGCGGATTTTGCCGCAGAGAGCGCAGAGGACGCAGAGGAGCGCAGAGGCTCGGAGAAAACAGTTCCATTTTCGGGTAGTCCCTCTGCTTTCCTCTCCATCCCCTCTGCGTCCTCTGCGGTTATATCCCCGTCGGCCATCGTGCTCGTTCTGAACAAGTCCGACCTCGGCGAGCACGCCAGTTGGCGCGGCGTCGAAGGCGTCCGCATTTCATGCCTTCAGGGCGAAGGGGTGGAGCGGCTCGCGGATGCGATTTTCACGAAGATTACCGGCGGTCACGCAGCGCACCGCGATTGGTCGGTGGCAATCAACGCGCGGCATCAGGCGTGTTTGCAGACAGCGCGGAAGTTCGGCGAAGCGGCGCGTCAGGCCTTTACGCAGGGGCTCTCGGCGGAGTTCGTTGCGGAGGAATTGCGCGGCGCGCTCGACGCCGTGGGCGAGATCGTCGGCAAGGCGGACAGCGAAGAGATTCTCGGAAAAATCTTCAGCACTTTTTGCATCGGGAAATAGGGCGCTGGCCTCCGCCGGCAGTTTCCTGTCTGCGCTTAGAGCATCTGCTAGAAATAGTTTTCGGGCTCGGAAATGCGTGTCATCCCGACCGAAGCGAAGCGAAGTGGAGGGATCGGGGCGAAGGCGGAATGCCTCCGTGGCCGCCTCGCTTCGCTCGCCCCGATTCCTCGACTTCGCTCGGAATGACCGTCCGTAGGCGAAGATTTTTTTTGGCAGCCGCTCTAACTCAAGGTGCCAGCCAACCCATGGCGCCCATCCATTCACCCACGCGCACCAGCCAGTCCGCAGTGGGCAGGCCGGATTTTCTCATGCCGAATCCGTGGCCGCCTTTTGCGTAAATGTGGAGCTCCGCGGGCAGGTTGAGTTTTTTGTATTCGAGATAGAGCAGCGCGCTGCCGCTGGAACTGGTCACGCCCTTGTCATCCCCGGCGTGGACGAGGCACATCGGCGGCGATTTTTCGGTGACCTTGATCGCGGGCAGCAGATGAAAAGTGTCTTCCTTGGTCACGAGGTAGGCGGGATAAACTGGGATCGAAAAATTTGGCGTTGCGTCCTCGACATCGAGCGCGGGGTCGGTCGGATAAGTGCGGTCGTTAGGGTGAAGCGTCGCCATCACCGTGAGATGACCGCCCGCGGAAAATCCGAGGAAGCCGACGTGGTCCGGCTTGATTCCCCATTCGGCGGCGTGATGCCGCACGAGTCCCAGAGCCCGCTGCGCGTCCTGGAGCGGTTCCTTGCTCGGATCGTCTTTGCTCCGCGCGGGCACGCGATACTTGAGCAGGGCGCAAGTGACGCCCAGCGTGTTGAGGTATTCGCACACTTGCGTGCCCTCGTGCTCGATGGCGAGAATGTGGTAGCCGCCGCCGGGCGCGACGATCACCGCGGTTCCGTTCGGTTTTTCCGCTTTGTAAATCGCGATCGTCGGCACGGTGACATTCGTCACGCGCAGCACGCCCTTGTCATCTTTTGGCGGGATGGTTTTTTCCGGCTCGGAAGTAAAGCCGGCAGGTTCCGGCGCGCCATTTGGCCAGAGCTTGAGCGTGATCGGCTCGGCCGCGCCGCGCGACGGCACGCTGAGGCAGAAGGCGATGATCGGACAAATGAAGTGGGTGGTTTTCACGGGGAGGAATTTTGCGGCGGAGCCTACGCCTTGACGCGTTCGATGTGCGCGCCCAGACCGTTGAGTTTTTCGTCGATCAATTCGTAACCGCGGTCGATGTGATAGACGCGGTTCACTTCCGTGACGCCCTCGGAGTGCAGCCCGGCGAGGACGAGCGCAGCCGAAGCTCGAAGGTCGCTCGCCATGACCGGCGCGCCACTCAGCCGCTCGACGCCTTTGATCACGGCGGTGGCGCCGTTGAGCGAGATGTCGGCACCCATGCGTTTCATCTCGGAGACATGCATGAAGCGCTGTGGAAAAATCGTCTCGGTGATGACGGAGATGCCGGCGGTTTTGGCGAGGAGCGCGCACATTTGCGCCTGCATGTCGGTCGGAAAATCCGGGTAGGGATTGGTAGTGAGTTCGAGCGCCTTCGATGCGCCGTTGGGGGTAATGGTGAGGGTGTCGCCTTCGGACTTCAGGGTGTAGCCGGCGCGAGTGAGAGCATCGGTGACGGCGGTCAGGTGACTGGGATCGACGCGGCGCAGGGTGATGCCCTTGCCTGCGATGGCGCCGGCGACGAGGAACGTGCCGGCTTCGATGCGATCGGGGATAACCGAGTGTTCGGCACCGTGCAATTCCTTTACACCTTCAATGACGATGCGGCGGGTGCCCGCGCCTTCGATCTTCGCGCCCATCTTGTTCAGGAAATTTGCGAGATCGACAACTTCCGGTTCCGCCGCCGCGCTATCGATCACCGTTGTGCCTTCGGCGAGGACTGCGGCCATCATGACGTTGTCGGTGCCGAGCACCGTCGGGCCGAATTTGCCGCGCAGGTTGATGACGCCGCCTTTCAATTCGCCGGCGAAGACTTTCACGTTGCCTGACTCGATGCGGTGCATCGCGCCGAGGCCCTCGAAGCCCTTGAGGTGCAAGTCGATCGGCCGGTCGCCGATGACGCAGCCGCCGGGCAGCGAGACGGTGGCCTCTTTTTCTCGTCCGAGCAGCGGGCCAAGCACGCAAACCGACGCGCGCATCTTCCGCACGATCTCATACGGTGCATCGGTGATGATTTTCTCCGCCTGCACGGTGACCACGCCGCTCGCGCGCTCGACCTGTGCGCCGAGGTGCGAGAGGATTTGCAGCATGTAATGGATGTCGCTGAGGTCGGGGACGTGATGGATGACGCACGGTTCTTTGGTCAGCAGCGTGGCCGCGAGAATCGGAAGCGCGGAGTTTTTTGAGCCGCTGATTTTGACGGTGCCGCTGAGCGTCTGGCCGCCGTGAACGAGAATTTTATCCATAGGTTGCGAAGATGAATCGGTTCCGTCCTTGGTAGTCAGTCAGGCACCGAATGTCTTGATAATTGTGCGCCCCGAGCAGCGCGTGGAGAGGCTCGCGCTGGTCGTGGCCGATCTCGAGCGCGAGCCGTCCGCGCAGATGCCGCGCGGCTTGCGGGACAAAGCGCGCGAAAATTTCCATTCCGTCAGCCCCGCCATCGAGGGCGGCGAGCGGGTCGCGTCGGACTTCGCTTGAAAGCGTCGGGATGCTGCTTCGGTCGATGTAGGGAAGATTGGCGACGATCAGGTCGAACTCTCCGGTTACCGCCGCGAACAGGTCGCTCTGCGAAAACTGCACACGCTCCGAGTGACCCAGCCGCGCCGAGTTTTCCCGCGCGAGCGCCAGCGCGTCCGGTGAGATATCGACGGCGGCCACGTCGGCCTCGGGCCACGCCGCCGCGAGCGTCAGCGCGATGACACCGCTCCCGGTCCCGACATCGAGCACGCGGAGATTTTCGATTGCGGGTTTCTGATTCCGGATTTCGGCGAGCACGAGTTCGCACAGTTGCTCGGTCTCCGGTCGCGGCACGAGCGCGCGCTGATCGCAGAGGAAAGTGCGGCCGCAAAATTCCGCGGTGCCGAGCAAATGCTGAAGCGGTTCGCCCAGTGCGCGCCGCTTGACCAGTCCGCGGAGTGGCTCCAGCTCTTGTTCGCCGAGCGGCCGGTCAAATTCCAGATACAACTCCATCCGCTTTTTCCCGAGCACGTGAGCGAGCAGATGCTCGATGTTCAACCGCGCGCTTTCCACGCCGCTCTTTTGAAAATAAGCGGTCGTCGCCTGGATGACCTCGAGCACGGTTTTCATGGAGCCGCCTCTCTTAATGGGCGCTGGAGTTGCGCGCAAACGATCTCGGCGGCTGGCAGTGGGTCAAATTGAAGAAGACCTGTCATCCTGAGCGCAGCGTAGCGGAGTCGAAGGATCTCCATCTATTTCCGGCATCTGACGTCCGGAAGAAGCGAGAGATTCCTTCGGCAGCCTCAGGACGGCAGCGCTTTGAATCAACTGACTCAATGCCCGATTGGATCGGTCGATCGTCCGCCTACGGAGTCTTCCGCCCGTATTTCTCCAGCTTCACTTGCTTGCGGACGGCCTCGAAGAGCTTCGGGATGGCCGTCTTGTTTGCCATGTTGAGGA
>JBBSDS010000410.1:0-4151 GCA_038240495.1 Chthoniobacterales bacterium
ATCGGTAGCTATGTAATAGTAATTCAGCTCCAGTCCATCGGCGCCTGCGTCTTCGATCAATTGGGAGTACTTCAGCCAGCCGGTCGGCGTGGTTCCATTCAAGGACGCGATCATCGAATTCAAATTCCGCTTCGAGGGTTCGACGGGCATCAGCGCCGTGTGCGACGACAAGACCTTCGAGGGCTCGCACGCGGGCCATCTTTGTCGCGTCACGATCAATCCGCGGCTCATCCGCCTCGGCGACGATAAGGAAGGCGGAATGCGTAACGACATCATCGAACTCCGCAAAGATCCGAAGCGCAAAGCCGAAGCCGACAAGCTCCTCGCAGGCCGCACCGGGACTTTTCCGATGAACATCGAGACCAAGCAATGGCACCACCTCACGATGGAAATTGTCGGCGATGAAATGCGCGTCACTCTCAATGACAAACCGGCGGGTTACTTAAAATCGCCCGGCATCGCGCACCCGACGAAGGGCCGCTTTCACTTCACCGTCGCTGGGGAGCACATGCTCTTCGATGATGTCAGGATTTGGGCGGCGGAGCCTGCTCAGGCGAAATGAAACTCGACCAAGGTCTTGCGTGACTGAAGCCTCGGCGCGGATGAATAATCCGACAGTCCGTTCACCCCAAAACCATGCACTTCACGATCCGCCTCATTCTCGCCGCTTTGCTCGTCGGCGCCCTGCCCGCCACCGCTGACGACCGGCTCAATATCCTGTTTCTTTTCGCCGACGATTGGGGCCGCTATGCCAGCTCGTACGCGGCGGTGGATGGGAGGCCGTCGCTCAACGATGTGATCAAGACGCCGAATGTGGATCGTGTGGCGCGCGAGGGTGTGCTTTTCCGCAATGCGTTTGTGAATGCCCCGAGTTGCACGCCGTGCCGCAGTTCACTGCTGTCGGGTCGGTATTTTTTCAACACCGGCCGCGGTGCGATCCTCAACGGCGCGGTCTGGGACAGCAGCATCCCGACATTTCCGCTGATGCTTCGCGACTCCGGTTATCACATCGGCAAGAGCTACAAAGTGTGGAGCCCCGGCACGCCCGCCGATGCGCCTTTCGGCGAGCAGAAATACGCCTATGAAAAGTCCGGGCGAATGCCGGTGAAATTCTCCGCAAACATGACCACGATGGTGAACGAGGGGATGAGCGTGGATGCGGCTCGCGAAAAAATTCTCGGTCAGGTGCGCGGCAATTTCGAGACCTTCCTGGCCGATCGAAAGTCCGGCCAGCCGTGGCTATATTACTTTGGAACGATGACGACTCATCGCGCGTGGGTCAGGGGTTCCGGGAAGAAACTGTGGGGCATCGACCCGGACGCGTTAAAAGGGAAAATGCCGTCGTTTCTCCCCGATGTGCCCGAAGTCCGCGAAGACGTGGCCGATTATCTCGGGGAGTCGGAGGCTGTGGATGCCTGCCTCGGTGTGCTTTTGAAAATGGTGGAAGCTGCGGGCGAACTCGAACGCACGATCATCGTGGTCAGCGGCGATCACGGGATGCCCGGCGTGCCCGCGGGAAAGTGCAATCTCTACGATCACGGCACGAGCGTAGCGCTGGCGATCCGCGGGCCGGGAATCAAGGCGGGACGGGTGATCGATGACTTCGTGCGGTTGCCGGATTTGATGCCGACGTTTCTCGAAATCGGCGGTGTTCCGGTGCCGGACGGACTTTACGGCAAGACGATCATGCCGCTGCTGAAGTCGGACAAATCCGGTCAGATCGATCCCGAGCGTACGTGGGTGCTGACGGGGCGCGAGCGTCACGTCGCTTCCGCGCGTGAAGGCAATTTGCCGTATCCGATGCGGGCTTTGCGCACGGGTGACTATCTCTACATTCACAACTTCGAGCCCGGACGCTGGCCGATGGGTGCGCCGGGGCGCGCGGCGGAGGAAGGGCTGACGGACGACGAAGCGTTCGAGACCAACACCTACACCGGATTCGCCGATATGGACGCGAGCCCGACGAAGCGCTGGCTGATCGCGCACCGCGACGATGGGCAGTGGAAGTGGCTTTACGAATACAGCTTCGGCAAGCGCCCTGAGGAAGAACTCTACGACGTTCGCAAAGATCGCAACCAAACGAACAACGTGGCGACCGATCCGGCCTACGCGGCGATCAAGGAAAAGCTCGCGGCGGAATTGACGAAGAAACTGACCGCGGCCGGCGATCCACGCGTGACGGCTGATCCGGTGCCGTTTGAAAAACCGCCATTCACCGAAGTCGATGAGGCCCGGGCTGCGCGCAAGCGGGTCGAGAAGTAAGCGCCGCGGTCCCAACAAATGCGCAGTCTCATTTTATGAAAACGCTCTCTCCAATCGCGACGCGTCTGCAAATGCTTTTCGTCTTCGCGCTGTCCGTGATCGCGAACTTCGCGCAGGCGGCCGACCGTCCAAACTTCGTCATCATCAATATCGACGACCTGGGTTACGCGGACATCGAGCCGTTTGGGTCGAAGCTCAACCGCACGCCGAATCTCAATCGCATGGCGCGGGAAGGGCGCAAGCTAACGTGTTTTTATGCCGCGCCGGTTTGCTCCCCGTCGCGCGCTTCGCTCATGACCGGCTGCTATCCGAAACGCGTGCTGCCGATTCCGAGTGTGCTTTTTCCCAGCGCCGCAATCGGGCTGAATCCCGCGGAACAAACCGTTGCGGAGTTGCTCAAAGCTGTGGGCTACGCGACCGCGTGCATCGGCAAATGGCATCTCGGCGATCAGCCGGAATTTCTGCCGACGCGGCAGGGTTTTGATTACTACCTCGGCATTCCTTATTCCAACGACATGGGGACCGCGGAGGAAGGATCGAAGAGCGATCTCGACGCGCCGCTTCCGCAGCCCAAGCAGGCTGCGAATGCTGCGAACGTCCCGACTGAGCTTGGGCTGTTGGGCGGCGGCCAGCCGCCTCTGCCGTTGCTCGAAAACGAAAAAGTCATCGTGCGGGTGAAGCAGGAGGAGCAGCAGAGCATCGTCGAGCGCTACACGACCGCGGCCGTAAAATTCATCAAGGCGAACAAGGACCAGCCGTTCTTTCTCTACCTGCCGCACAACGCGGTTCACTTCCCGATCTACCCCGGTAAGGCCTTTCAAAAAAAATCTCCGCACGGCATATACAGCGACTGGGTCGAGGAAGTGGACTGGAGCGTCGGGCAAGTGCTCGATACGGTGCGGGAGCTGAAACTGGATGGCCGGACGCTCATCCTTTTCACCTCGGACAACGGCGGCACACCGCGCGCGGTGAATGCGCCGCTGCGCGGCTTCAAGACGACGACTTGGGAAGGTGGCATGCGCGTCCCGACGATTGCGTGGTGGCCGGGGAAGATTCCGGCCGGCACCACGACGGATGAAATCACCGGTATGATGGATGTCCTTCCGACCTTCGTAAAATTGGCCGGCGGGCAAGTGCCGACCGATCGCAAGATCGACGGCGGGGATATCTGGCCGTTGCTGACCGGCGCGTCCGAAGCGAAGCCGCCGCACGAAGTCTTTTACTTCTTCCGCGGCTTGAAACTCGAAGCCGTCCGCAGCGGCTCGTGGAAACTGCACCTCGTGAAGACGGAACTCTACGATCTCGCGAAGGACATCGGCGAAGCCAGCAATGTCGCGGCCGCGAATCCGGAAGTCGTGCAGCGGCTGCAAGCGCTGGCTGAAACTATGAAGAGCGATCTCGGTACCGAGGGCGTCGGTCCCGGTTGTCGCCCGATGGGAAGGGTCGCCGATCCGAAACCGTGGATCGACCGTGACGGCAAGTTTCGCGACGGCTTTTAAGCGCCCACAAAATCACTACCCCATGAAAACTCTCGCCCGCACGTTGCTCGCCTTGGCCGCTGTCACGCTCTCCGCGAGCGGAGCGACTTCACCGCCGAATATCATTTTCGTCCTCGTCGATGATCTCGGCGCGACGGATCTGAGTTGCTTCGGCAGCAAATTTTACGACACGCCGAACATCGATCGGCTGGCGCGCGATGGGATGAAATTTACGCACGCCTATTCCGCCTGCACGGTTTGCTCGCCGACGCGGGCGAGCCTGATGACCGGGCTCTATCCGGACCACCACGGGATCGTCGATAACACCATGGTCGATCCGGCTATGCCGGGACGTCCCTTTGGCGGCCCACACGCCAAGGGATGGGACGACGATCCGCTCTGGTGGAACCA
>JBBSDS010000411.1:0-4144 GCA_038240495.1 Chthoniobacterales bacterium
CGACGTAAAGATTGCCCGCGCCGTCGGAAGCAATGCCCTTGGGGGTGTAAAATCTCGCCGCTGCACCCGTGTCGTCGGCGCTGCCACTGCTCCCGGCGGTTCCCGCCAGGGTCGTCACCACCCCCGTGCTGATCACAATCTTCCGGATCGTGTGGTTGTCGGAGTCCGCGACGTAAAGATTGCCCGCGCCGTCGGACGCAATGCCACGGGGATAGCCAAAGTTCGCCGCTGCCCCCGTGCCATCGGCGCTGCCCCTGCTCCCGGCGGTTCCCGCCAGAGTGGAAAAACTGTAGGTCTGGGCGTGAAGGGAAATCACGCAGGCAAGCAACAGGCCGAAGATGGACAGGACGTTGGATGATATTGTTTTCATAACAGACCGTTTAGCTGGTTTGGTTTTAGTCATCTTCGTTCCGGTTCAGAGGTGGCTTCGGAGCCAGATTTGACCCACTGCCGGATTGGGTGGGTCGGAAGCGCGGTTTTCGATGGAAAGGGCGTGGTGCGAATTCGTGGCGATGATGCCCCCGGAGAAAATGTTCGTGCCGGTGAACGTGTTCGTCCCGTTCAGCCGGGGGACGCTGGCCGTCACGCCGATCTCCAGCCAGCGGCTCGCGCCATGGGCGAAGGGCGCGCTCCCGAAATCAATCGTCGTGGTGAACAGCCCGTTGCCTACGGCGGCGGAATTCCTCACCGGCCCGGCGATGGCGGCGCCTCCGGCGTTGATGCCAAATACCGGGAACGTCAAGTCGTAACTGCCGCTGGCCGGACCGTTGGCATCATTCAAGCAGCCTTGATAAGTGAACGCCGTGCCTTGTGCGAAGGCAGGATTACGAGCGGTGAAAAGGCGGCACGCGGCAGCCACTGTCAGAGCAATCGTTTTTTTAGTTTTTGATGGGTAATTCGTAACTCAATTGGCCAAATGACAATAGCGCTGAGAACAAGATGATAATAACAGTAACCTGCCCAATGCAAGCAAATTATGAAACAAAACCTCACATACCTGCTCAGTATCACACCTGGGAAAAGATGGCTGGATACTCGTCGAAAAGGACTCGAACGGTTTTTACATCTTCAAACGAGCAAAGCATTAGTGCGCCCCGGATACCCAGAGGCTGGAGACGAACCGCCGCCCCGCGCTTCCGCTCGAAACTGTACGGGAACTCGGACGCTCCTTGTCTCGTCTGGCTTGCGTCGGCGAACCGAAGTCGGCCTGCTTCGCGGACGGCTTCCACGGCGGCGTCTATGGCCGTTACCGGGACTTGTTCAGCGTGGTTGCCCTTGGGTGGCGCTCAAAGTCTTTCTATAAAACGACGCCTGGTCCGCCCTTGATCTTATCTGACCAATCCGAAACGCTGCCCGCATGAAAATCCACACGCTGCTCGCGGCTGCATTCGTGTTCTCCCTGTCCGCCGCAGCCGGCGAGCCGAAGACGGCCTACTTCGCGGACGGTTTCCACGGCGGGGTCCATGGCCATTACCCACCGGGTTACACCGGCTTTCTGGTCGAACAGTTGAAGGCGCACCCGGATTGGAAGATCAATCTGGAGATCGAGCCGGAGACCTGGGACAGCGTGCGCGTTTCCGAGCCGGCGGCCTACGCTGCGTTCAAGGCGATCATGGCAGACCAGTCGGACGCGGGACGCATTGAGATCGTGAACCCGGCCTACGCGCAGAGTTACATGTTCCAGATTTCGGGCGAGAGCGTGATCCGGCAGTTCGACTACGGCATCCGCAAACTGCGCGAGCATTTCCCGAACGCCCGCTTCACCACCTATTCGTCCGAAGAACCGTGCTTCACGAGTTGCCTGCCGCCGGTGTTGAAGTCCTTCGGCTTTCAATTTGCAGTGCTCAAGAACCCCAACACCGGCTGGGGTGGATACACGGCGGCGCACGGCGGCGAACTGGTGAACTGGATCGGCCCCGACGGCACTTCGCTCCTCACCGTGCCGCGTTACGCAAGCGAGGCTCTGCAACCTGGTTCGTGCTGGCAGACGATTGCTTGGAAAAACTCGCCGGATTATCTCAAGGCGTGTTTCGATCAAGCTATCGAGCACCCCGTGGGAATGTGCCTTCAGGATGCTGGCTGGCGTGGCGGACCGTGGATTGGCAGCGGGAAGAAAACTCTGCCAGTCCCGTCGAAATACATCACCTGGCGCGATTACATTCGTAACGTCACGCCAGCCAAGACCGACGACGACTGGCATTTCACGCAGGAAGATGTGAAGCCCGGACTGATGTGGGGCGCGCAGGTGTTGCAACGCATCGCCCAACAAAGTCGCGCAGCCGAGCACCGTCTGCTGGTCGCCGAGAAACTCGCGGCCATGGCGTTCGTGGATGCCGGACGCCCGGCGATGACAACCGCCATTGACGAAGCCTGGCACCAGATCCTGCTCACCCAGCATCACGATTGCTGGATCGTTCCCTACAACGGTTCGTTGGGAAACACCTGGGCCGACCAGGTCCGCCTCTGGACGACGCTCGCCAACGCGGTCAGCGATCTCTCGGTGTCGCGCTCGGTCGGCGCTTTGCTGGAAAGCGGGCAGGGTCGGGGGCGTTTCGTGCGACTGTTCAATCCGACCGCCGCCGCGCTCGAAGCCGTCGTGCCGGCGCCGATTCCGGAAACCCGCGAACCGTCAAAGTTTGTGTCGCTCAATGCGGACGGTGGCCATCATCCCACCCAGGTTGTGAAGTCCGGCACACCGGGCCGAAGCGCGCTGCTGGTCCACGCCAATGTTCCGCCGATGGGCTACGCCACGGTCGAACTCCGCGATGACGCGAATTCGAGCGACTCCGCCGTGACGGCGACTAGCACTGGAAACGCTGTGGTCATGGAGAGCGAGCTTTACCGGATCGAGTTCGACCCCGCGAAGGGCGGCACGATCCGCAGCCTGGTGGCGAAAAGCCTGGGCAACCGGGAGTTTGTTGACACCGCGAACGAGTGCCGCTTCAACGAACTGCGCGGCCACTTCTACGAGCAAGGCGGCTTTCATTCGAGCGCCGACCAGCCCGCGAAGATCACCGTGGTTGAGAACGGTCCGCTACGCGCGACTGTGGAAATGTCCGGCACCATCGCTGACAACCCTTTCGTCCAACGCGTCTCGATCACCCAGGGTTCGCCGACCATTGATTGCTCCGTGCGGATTGACTGGCAGGGTCAGCCGCGCATCGGCGAATCCGCGGACAAGGACGGCTACAAGAATCGCCAACGCCCGGCCTATGACGACCGCTTCAAGTTGCTCGCGCTCTTCCCGGCCAGACTCGACGATCAAAAGGTGGCGAAGAACGCGCCGTTCGATGTCTGCGAAAGCAAGCTCACCGACACTTTCTACAAATCCTGGGAGGACATTAAGAACAACGTCATCCTCAACTGGGTGGATGTCAGCGATGGCGCGGGCGCGCACGGACTGGCGCTGTTCAGCGATCACACCACGAGCTACACGCATGGCCCGGACTTCCCGCTTGGGTTGACGCTTCAGTACGCGGGCAAAGGTTTGTGGGGGCGCGACTATCGCGTCGCCGGCCCGACCGAAATACATTACGCGTTGATGCCGCACGCGGGACGCTGGGATGCGGCCGGTGTGCCCGCCGTCGCGACGAGCTGGCAGGAGCCGGTGATCGGTGAGTTTGCGCGGGGCGCTGAATCGGCCCGCCGTTCGCTGATTGATCCGGGCAAGTCCGGCTGGGAGATCCCGGCGATGTTCGCGCGCGACGGCGCACTGCTGGTGCGGCTCTTTAACGCCAGCGGCGACGACACGCCGCGCCAGCTCGGCATCGGTTTCGACGCCGCGAAGATCGACCTGGTCGAGCTGGATGGTCGCGTGATCGAGAAGTTGAATCCGACGGTCGCTGCGAACGGCGACCGGTCGGTGCGGCTGCAAATCCCGCGTTTCGGCATCCGCACGCTACGCTTCAGCGAAATCAAACCGCTCGCGCGCTCACCATGAAAATGCAACCGTTCTACAAAACCATCTGCCGATGAGAAGATTGATATTGCTGCTATTCACGGTCCTGACCCCCTGCACTCTTACGCTCAGAGCCTGTTTTAAAATTGCGTGGGGTCCTGCGGCGAGGGATTTTGGCTGTGGCCAAGGCGGCGAGGCCGGAGCATCCCCGCAGCGGGCTGTGATGGCCGAGTCAACGCAGGCCGC
>JBBSDS010000412.1:0-4107 GCA_038240495.1 Chthoniobacterales bacterium
GCGCCGCCAGCGCGCGCAGCTCGACTCGCTCTTCGTGCCGGTCGCCGGGCACGGCTTCGGGGAATGGAAGGACCGCTTCTCGAAAAGTCACCCGGAGTATTTTGCGCTGCAATCCGGCGGCGCGCGCGACCAGAAGGGCCCGGCCAGCGCGGCGAAGATTTGTGAGTCCAGCCCGGCGGTGTGGGCGCAGTGGCTCGCCGACGTTGACGAAACCATGGCGAAGAATCCGCAGCGCACCAGTTTCAGTTGCGCGCCGAACGACTCCACGCGCCACGGACACTGCTCCTGCGAAAACTGCCGTGCCTGGGATTCGCCCGACGCCGAGCGCCGCCTCTGGATGTATGAAGGTGGGGAGACGATCAAGGGCGTGGCGCTCGCCGACCGCCAGGTGCGGCTGGCCAACACCCTCGCGCGGATGCTCAACGAGCGGCATCCCGGCCAGGACCTCACCGTGTGCATCCACGCCTACGGCTATTCGCGCCCGGCGCCGGTGCGCGAGACACCTTCCGATCAGGTCTATATCGGCCTCGTGCATGGCTTCCTCTTCGACCTCGATCAGGTGGACGCAGACTCGCCTTCCGGCGTGAAGACGGCGGACGAGTTCAACGCGTGGATGGCCAAGACGAAAAATGTCATCTGGCGTCCGAATCTGGGCGACTTCGCGCGCTGGAAAAGCGGCGGGCCGGGCGACATCACCGGCGCGGGCGAGGTCTTCCGCCGCGTCGCCAACCAGGGGGTGAAAGGCATCTTGATCGACCTCGTAGGTTCGTGGTGGGCCACGCAGGGGCCGCAATACTATCTCATGGCCCAGCTCGCCTGGAACCCGGAGCGAACGGTCGAGGAAATCATGGCCGATTATTACCTCGCCGGCTTCGGTCCCGCTGCGGAACCCATCAAGAGCTACTGGACGCTCATGGAAGACGCACGCCGCAAAGTCGGGCGGGATGAAAAAAACTGGTCCGCCGTCTTCACCTCTGGCCTTTTCCAAACCGCAGCCGCCATTCTCGACCAGGCCGATGCCGGCGCCGGCTTGAACACCGGGCAACGCGCTCGCATCGCCTTCGTCCGCGCCGGGCTCGACTACCTGCGCCTCAACACCGCGAACCAGGCCCTCGCGCAGCAGATCATCGCCGCGCCCGCGCCATCACCCGCGCTCCAGGAGGCGATGGCAGCCAATTGGAAACAGATCGAGCAAATCGCCGCCCGTCACCCCGAGGCGCTGCCGCGGAATCAAATCGCCAATCCCAAGGGCGAACTCGACTACATCCATCCCGACGCCGACCACAAAGCGCTCGAAGCGCAGCGCCTCGTAAAGGAGAGGATCAGCGAACGCCTCCGCGCCGCAGCGATGGCGAAATAGCAGAGTCTCGAGCCAAAGTAGACCGATGTGCGCGGTGGGAATGCCGCGTCATTTTCCCCGAAGAAAGGGTTCAGCTTCCGAAGCTTCCTCGGTCGAGGGCTGGCGGTCGTATTCGCTGATTTCACGAATAACCTGACCCCCGCTTTCGGGAAGTCTGCCGTCGTCACAATTTAAAAGCGAATGCTTCCTCCAGTTTTATCCAATGCCCGGAGGCCAGTTGAAATTCAGCGTCATCTGGGATGAGGCCTCGAAAATGTTTTGGTCCACGATGAATCTCGTGGCGGACAGCCAGGGAAGTTTCGAATTGACGGTCGGCCTCCAGGCCGCTGAACTTCATTTGGGACGAGGATGCTCTGCCTTCCGCGTCCCTTGCAAAGCTCGCGCCAGGCATTGTTCAGCTCCTGTTCGCCGTCCCTGAAGCCTTCGATGTCAAAGTTGCGCGTGTTGAGGTGACCGAAGGCGCCGTCGAGCTTAGAGCATTTTAAAAAACCTCGTAGCCGCATCTCGTGAGAGTGCGGGAAGTCAATTCGCACACCCACGAGCTTCCAAGCTTCCCGCGTTCTCATGAAGCGCGGCTACGATTCAACTTAAAATGCACTAAAGTAAGCGACACCGCTCGCGGCGAGCTGGACCAGCCGCTTTTTCTTTCAAGGCTGACCGTCAGAGCGAACTCGTCGCCGCCGGAGACTTCCATCTGGACTTGATTGAGGCGATCAGCGGGGTCCGGGAGGTAATGGTGGCGGAAGCAGCGATGCGACACCCGCATCACGGGAGGAAAATCGGCACGGCCCATTTGCCGAGCGTGAGCGTTTCGCCCGCCGCGCAGTCCTTTTGATAGAGCGTGCAGAAGTTGCTCGCGGAGGCGGGATCGAAAAGCCGAAGATCCGGCAGCGCGACCTTCCGGAAGCCTTGCTCGAGCAGTGCCTTCGTCTGCGAATCCCGGTTGCGTTGCGGCGCGGGCGTAAGCATCCACACCGTCCCCGCGCGGTCGCAGGTCAGCGTCTTTGTGCCATCGAGAGCGAGGCGCAGAAACTCCGCGCCGGGCAATTTTCCCGGCAACTCCGCGGCGGTGTATTTACGATCGGTGAAAAGCAGCGCGCCGCCGACCAACGGCTCGGCCCGCACACCTTCGACGCGGAGGCGCCCCGGCGTTCGCGTGCGCAGCGGTTCGCCATCGGCATTGGCTGCGACGGGCTGGCTTCCCGCCTTCGGCTTTTGCTGGCCGCCGGACGCTTGGCTGACCAACTGGCGCAGCCGGACCGCGCCGCTCACTTCCTTGCCCGCGGCGACGTCCTCTTCCCGAAAGGTCGCGATGAGGATGCGCCGAGCGCCGGTGCGGTCCAAATCGTAGATGATGCGGATGAGTCCGTCGGCCGTCTGCTGGCCGTCGGGATAGGACACTCCGCCGCGCTCATCGAGCAACAGTCCGCCGCTCCAGGTCCTGCCATCATCGGCGGAGACGAACGCGGTGAGATGCGAGCGGCCGGTTTTCTCAGCGACCGCGCCGTGCTTCACGAGCAGGAGATTGCCCGAGGCGAGACGCGTGATGAAAAAACGCGACGACGGGTGCGCGATGGCCGACGGTGTCAGCTCCGGCCACGTCTTGCCGTGATCGGTCGAGACGCTTTCGCCGATGCCGTATTTAGTGCGCACGAGCAACCAGAGCGTGCCGTCCTTTCGCTCGATGAACATGTGCTCGTCGAAGGCGCGCACGTCTTTGGGCACGTTGCACGCGCCGCGCAGGGACCAGGTCTTTCCCCGATCGGTCGAGACAATCATGCGCGCGCTCTCGTCGGTCTCGCGCCAGGTCGAAGCGGGCAGCACCCATTCGCCGGAGGAAAGCACCAGCGGCTTGTCCATCATCACGCCATCGGTCAGGCGGCGCGGAGCGCTCCACCGCGGTTTCGTGGCATCGGGCTCGGAGGTTTCCATGCACCAGACGCCGGCCACTGTGCCGAGGTGTCCTTCCGCCTGCGTCCAGAAGACAAAGAGCCGCCCGTCCGGCGACGCCCACAACTGCGGATCGTAGGCGCGCACGGGCCCGCCCGCGTCGGGGTCGATTACGAGCACATCCTGCCAGGTGGCTCCGCGGTCGCCGCTGGTGCTGACCGCGACGTAGTTGTTGTCATCCTCGCCGGGCGTGACGCCGGCATACCAATCGGCCCAGAGCCGTCCGCCGGGAGCGACCGCCATGCTGGGGATGCCCTGGAAGGCGCGATTGGTCGTGGCGTGCTCGGGCTTCGGTGGTCCGACGTGCTGAGGTGGAGCGAGGAATGCGGCTTCAGCGGAGTGGGATGGCGGAGCAACGAAGGCGAAAGCTGCCAGCGCCGTCACTGTGGGAAGCAGAGTGTGAAGACGGATCATTAGGCGAAAGAGGGAAGGGTTGTTTGGCACGCTCGCATGAGAGCTGAAAAAGCGTGCCTTTTAAAGTGCGGCGGCTTTTCTGCAACCTATCATCAACTCGTGAAGTCCGCCTCACCTCTCATCGCCTTTTCAAAAGATAAACTTCGCTCTCTGGAGCGCGAAACCGAAGTAATGCGGCTGCTGAATCTTCTTCTGCCCATTGCGATGGCGGAAGGCCGCGTCTGGGCGTTTACTCGCCGAATGTCCTTCTCGACTGTTCGCAAGACGCTCGCAGTCGTCGTTCTCCTATCACTCACTGCCTTTGGCCGTGCGGGCGAGTTCACCGGCATCGTTGCTTTCGGCGACAGCCTCTCGGACATGGGCAATCGCTGGCTCGATCCGAA
>JBBSDS010000413.1:0-4076 GCA_038240495.1 Chthoniobacterales bacterium
ATCCTCACCGCCTTGATGAAGCACGCGGAAGACGCGACGGATCACAATCTCCCGCTCATGTATTGGTATGCCGCCGAGCCCGCCGTCGCCGCGGATATCTCCAAGGGCGCGGACTTGCTCGCCAACTGCCAAATTCCAAAAGTGCAGGAATTCATCACCCGCCGCATCGCGGCACTCGCCACAGCCGCTGCGCAATGAGAACCCGTAACATCCATCTTGTGCGTTCGCTACGGCGGTCGGTCGTAGTGTTGGGATTCGCTGTGCTGGTTGTGGGCGCTTTCGCTCAAGAGAGCACACCTCATCCGAATCCTCTCGCGGTCCTGATTGGCACTCTCGGGAAAATCGACAATCTGAGTTCGCAAGCCAGCATCCTGCGCGGCTTGAACACTGCGCTCAAAGGCAAGCGTGACGTGCCGGCACCTGGGGGTTGGGCCGCTCTTTACGACACGCTCAAAAACAGTCCGAACGAAGAAGTTCGCCAGCAAGCGCAGACGCTGGCTGTGACGTTTGGCGGGAGCGCTGCGCTCGGTGAAATGCGGCGCACACTGACCGACGGCAAGGCGAGCGCGGAGTTCCGCCAAGCCGCGCTCGAATCGCTCCTCGCAGCGAAGGATGCCGCGACGCTTCCGCTCCTCCTCGATTTTGCGAACCATCCCGGACCGCTCCGCGCACCTGCATTGCGCGGGCTCGCCAGCTACGATGACGCGGGGATTCCCGGAAAAATCCTGGCTGCTTATTCGACGCTCGACACCGCTGAAAAAAGAGACGCGTTGAACACGCTGCTCTCGCGCCCATCCAGCGCCAAGAGTGTGCTGGCGGCGATTGACGCGAAGCAACTCGCTCGCAGCGAAATCACTGCTCCGCTGGCCAGACAGCTCCAGAATATCAAAGACCCGGAGATCGAAAAGTGGGTCGCTAAAAACTGGGGCGCAGTCCGTACGTCGTCTGCCGAGAAGCAGCAGCAGGTTGCCAAATTCAAGGAGTTCCTCGGCACGGACGCGATTCTCCGCGCGAATGCTTCGCACGGTCGCGCGCTCTTCACGCAGACTTGCGCCGTTTGTCACACCATCTTCGGCTCCGGCGGCAAAATCGGACCGGAACTGCCCGGATCATTTGAAGACGTCGATTATCTGCTGCAAAACATTCTCGATCCCAACGCCATCGTCGGAAAGGACTACCAGCAAACATTCATCACGACGAAGAGCGGGCAACTCGTCGCCGGCATCATCGCTGCGGACGACGCGAATGCCGTGGTGCTCAAGACGCTTGGCGAGCCCGTTACGGTTCAGCGTGCGGATATCGCCGAGATGAAAACGAGCGACCAATCGATGATGCCCGAGGGCTTGCTCCTCGCGCTCGATGAGCAGAGCGTGCGCGATCTTTTCCTCTATCTGCGCCAGCGGGAACAGGTGCCGCTGCCCACCGAAAAGTAGCGCGATGAGAGCGGTTCAAGAACTCTGATAGCCGCCGAGGTAGAGGCGGCTCTCTGCGAAGCAGGTGCCGCCTATGCCTGAAGTTCAAAGGCGGCACATCCTGCGGACAGAGCCGCCTCTACACGGCTGGCTTGCGGCGAATGGCCGCACATCTATTTCAACCGCTTCAGCGCCGGGCGTTGAGCAGGCGATTGATCTGCGCGGCGGCGTAGGCGGCGCCGAAGCCGTTGTCGATATTCACGACGGTAACTCCGCTGCCACACGAATTCAGCATTCCTAGAAGCGCGGCCATTCCGCCGAAGCTCGCGCCGTAGCCCACGCTGGTCGGCACGGCGATGACCGGCTTGCTGACGAGCCCGGCGACGGCGCTCGGCAGCGCGCCTTCCATCCCGGCGACGACGATCAGGACGTTGCAGGCTTCGAGCCGGTCGCGCTCGGCGAGCAGGCGATGAATGCCGGCCACACCGACATCGGTAATGCGCTCCACCCGATTGCCGAAAATTTCCAACGTGACGGCCGCTTCGTCTGCGACGGGCAGGTCCGATGTGCCGGCGCAAACGATGCCGATGACTCCATCATATTTCGGCAACGGTTCGCGCTCCACGGTGATGCAGCGGGCGCGCGTGTGATAGCGCGCGGCGGGAAATTCCGCGGCGAGCGCGCGATACTGTTCTTCGCTGGCTCGGCTGACGAGCAACACTTGGTCGAGCGCGAGGATGGTGCGTCCGATGGCGAGCACTTCGGCCGGCGTCTTGCCCGACCCAAAGACGACTTCGGGAAAGCCGCAGCGTCGAGCGCGGTCGGAATCGACACGCGCAAAGCCGAGATCGACGAAACCCTCCGGCATCAGGCAGCGGGAGTATCGCTCGTGTTGAGGATGAGGCGCATCGGGATCATCGTCGATTCCGTGAAACCGTGGGCGCGAAAGAACTGCTGACCCTGGTCGTTCAGTCGATCCGTGAGCAGCGTGATGCGGAGGAAGTCCTTCTTTTTCGCGTATTCGACCGCGTGCCGGAGCAGTTTTTCGCCGAAGCCTCCGCCGCGGTGATCGCGATGGACGATGACGTCTTCAAGCACGATGACGAAGCCGCCTTCCGCGGTGCTGATCGTGAAGAGCAGATTGATCATCCCGAGGATTGTGCCGTTTTCGCGGAGGACAAAAATGCGGCCGCGATTCGGTTGTTCGAGGATGAGCCGCAGGCCGCGCATTTGCTTTGCGCGGTTCGGAACGAAGTCGGCTTCCTGCGTGAACAGATCGGAAAGGAGATCGGTTAACTGCGGGAGGTCTTCCAGCGTTGCTTGTTCGATGTGCGGTTCTTCCATGAAACGCCGGGGCTTATCGCACAATGCCCGCGCGGTGGAAAGGGCGGTGTGGCCGGACTTGCGAGAATTTCGCAAGTCAGCACCCATCGGCATCCAGCTCGATATAGGCTGGCTCGCCCTCCCGGGTCTTACCCGGCTGGATTTTCGGCGAGGTCCGGCGCCGGGCGCGCGAGCTTTTCGGCTATAGTGCTGAGCCACCCGCGGTCGGGAGCGGCGTACGGGCGGAAGGTTTCGAGGGTGCCGGCTTGTTCGTTGTAGAAAAGCGCGCGGTGCAGTCCGAGGGCGCTGGCTTTGGGCGAATCGGTGAGGCTGGCGGAGTCGTTCGCGCTCATCTGGAAGACGACGCGCATCTCAAATTCGGTCAGCGCCTTGCGGCTCATCGCACGATTCACGTTGTTGAAGGTGTCGGTGCTCACAAGGAGGTGAAGCCCCTGGCTGCTGCCCTCGGTGATGATTTCCTGGAATTGCGCGCCGGTATTCGCGGGGGCATCGGCGTCGCCCGACGAGAAGCTGAACTCGTCTTCGTGGCGCAGCTTTTTGAAGCGATGGAGCCCGTGAATGAAGATGAAGATGGGAGGAGGATTCGGTCCGGCTTCGCCGCTGGTGCGCGCTTTCAACTCGGTCGCGAGGTCATTGATGATTTGGGGAATCTCCGGCCCGCGCGTTGCAGCAAATTCATGAGGAATCGCCGCGACGATGCGATCGAGCAATTCCGCATCGGACGAGCCCGGCGTTGCGCTTTGAATCAAGACGAATCGCGCAGTGCCGGGCGGATACTCCGCGCCGAGCGCAAGCATCGAGAGGCCGAGCATGGTCAGCGAGGCTTCTTCGCGCTGGCCGACGACCAGCAGATGATTTCCGCTCTGCCGCTGGAAGACAGCCTCGGTCGGGCCTTTGATCGAATTTGGTGCACCGAGCCAGGCGCGCGCTGCTCCGGGTGCTGTGGCGAGCGGAGTGCCGATCGCCGCTCGCAAAAGATCGTTCTCGCGGATGTCGGCGGGCGCGTTGCCTTCGAAGACGATGGGACTCGAATAACGGTCGCCGTGCTGCGTAGAGAGTTCACTCACCTTGTCGAGCCACGCGTCGCGTTCGTCGTCGGGCAGCCAGACGACTTGGAATGGACTGTTGCCTTCGACGGCTCCGCCCGCGTCGTTGTAGATGCCTTCGCCCGGTCGCGAGAGCAGGCGCGGCGCGGAGTTGCTGTCATCCATGATGAGATAGGCGTCGGCTTCGTTGCACTGGAGCGCGACGCGGATGACCATCTGGCCGAGCGTGGCGCGGGCCAGCGAATAAGCGCCGCCGAGGCTTTGTGAGCCGAGG
>JBBSDS010000414.1:0-4052 GCA_038240495.1 Chthoniobacterales bacterium
CCATTCAAAAAAGCCGAGCAGCGAAACAAGATCGCGCAGCAGGAGCAGCAACTTCAGGAATTGAAAAAGATCACGGCGCTGCGCAGCGAAGCGCTGAGTCAGCAAACGGCCAGCGAGGCAGAACAGGTGCGGCAGGCGCTGGCGGCACTCGACAAAACTTTCAAGGAAGCGAAGCCGCTCGAAAAAGAATCGACGTTGAAACAACTCGCCGCGGAGCAGCGCGAGCTTGGCGAATTGTGGCGCAAGGTGAACAACGACCAGCTCAAAAAGGCGCTCGACAAGACGGCGCAAAGTTTTGGCCAGTTGGATGCGAAGAAGCTCGGCGAATGGCGCGAAGAATTGAAAAAGGGCGACCTCACCGGACTCAAAAAAGAGCTGTCGGAAATGCGCGAGCAGATGAAGCAACTCGCCGCGCAGCCGGATTCCGCGGAGAAGCGCGCGCAGCGTGAACAGCTCGCCCAGCGCCTGAATCAATTCGCCGAGGCGATGAAGCAGACGGCGAATTCACCGCAGCTCAGCGAAGCGCTCTCGCGTGCGCAGACGCAACTCGATCTCTCCAAACTCAGCCAGCTTTCGCCCGAAGCGACCCAAAGCGCGATGGACTCGATGCAACTCAGCGAGCAGGAACTCGAACAGCTCGCGCAGGCGCTCCAGGACAGCAAAGCGCTCGGAGAGGCGCTCAAGAATTTGCAAATGGCGAGGCAACTTGCCGGACAAGGCGAACTCAGCGGCGAAGCGTGCAAGAACGCCAATGGAATGAGCGAATATGCCGTGCTCTTCGCCAAAAAAATGAGCGAACTCGGAGACACGCCCGACGACGGCGGTTCGGGCTTAGGACCGGGTCGCGGCAATGGCGCGAAGCGTCCCGAAGACGACTCGACGCAGAGCGCCTTCAAGACGGAAAAATCCTCTTCGGCGTTGGCCGGCGGCAAGCTGCTGCTCGAATGGAAAACCAAGGAAGTCGGCGAAACAGGCGCGCGCACGGAGGAAGTGGCGAAGACTCTGCACGAGGTGAAGCAGGGCGTGAGTGAAGCGATTCAGCAGGAGCAGGTTCCGCCCGGCTATCACGACGCGATCAAGCGCTACTTCGATACGCTCGCAGAAGGAAAGACGAAGTGAGGCCGCGGCAGCTTCTCGTCATGGCCGTCGCGATTGTCTTCGCGGGCTTTTTCATCTTTCGCAAATCCGACCACAGCGCACTCGTCGTCTATTGTGCGCACGACTCGATCTACTCGGAAAAGATCCTGCGCGATTTTGAAAAGAGCACCGGCATCCCAGTCGCCATCCGCTTCGACACCGAAGCCACGAAATCGCTGGGACTCACCGAGCTGATCATTCGCGAAAAGGACGCGCCGCGTTGTGATGTGTTTTGGAACAACGAACTGCTCGGCACGCTCGACCTGCAGGAACGCGGTCTTCTCGAACCTTACCAGGGCGCCGGCTCCGCGCGCATTCCTGCGGCGTTCAAAGACGCCGATGGCCGCTGGACCGGCTTTGCCGCAAGGATGCGGGTCTTCATTGCCAACACGGAAAAGATCGGCACCACGCCGCCGAATCTCGACTCGATGATTCCCGGCAGCGACCGCTCGCGCATCGGCATCGCCAAGCCGCTCTACGGTACGACGCTCACGCACTACACCGTGCTGTGGCATCTGTGGGGCCGCGAAAAGCTGATCGCATGGCATCGCGATTGGCACCACGGAAACGTGTGCGAACTCAATGGCAATGCCGCGGTGAAAGATGCGGTGGCAGCAGGCGTGTGCTTCGCCGGGTTCACCGATACGGACGATTTTTTTGAAGCGAAAGATGACGGCAAATCCGTCTCGATGCATCCGGTGCGCGTGGACGATGGAAAGACGATCTGCATTCCGAATACCGTCGCGATCATTCGTGGAACGAAGCGAAAAGACGCGGCGCAGAAGCTCGTCGATTTTCTGCTCTCGGAAGAAACCGAACTTGCGCTGGCCAACTCGAAATCGCGGCAGATTCCACTCGGGCCGGTGCCTGCGGAACAGCTTCCCGCCGAGGTTCGCGAGCTGGCGGAGTGGGCAAAGGATGGAGTTGATCTCACGCAACTTGGCGCCGCGCGCGCGGAGTGTCTGGCGTGGTTGAAAGCGGAGTATTTGCGGTGAACATCGTCGCCCAGACCGCCGTGGCGCTCGGGCGGGCGGTGATCATCGGCGGATTCGCCGTGACGATTTCGGAGTCGTTGAGCCTGTGGATGGCGGGGCAGCGCGGGCGTGCGCGAACGCTGGCGTGGACGCTTTTGGTTGCGCCCCTTTTCACGCCGTCATTGCTGATCAGTTACACATTTTCCAAGGTCGCGCTCGCGCTCATCGTGTCGCCCTGGAGTCACGAGGCACTCTATATCGGCACGCTCGCGCTGAAGCTCGCACCTGTGGCGGTGATTGTGCGCGTGCTCCTGCCAGCTCCGCTTTCACAAGAGGCATCGCACCTCTATCGAATGTGCGCCGGGCGCTCGTGGCGAGAACGCGTGAGCTTCCGTTTGCGTGCCGCCGGCGCCGGACCGTGGATCGCGCTTGGTCTGGTGTTTGTGCTCGCGTTTGCGGACTTCGAACTGGCGTCGCTCTGGAGCATCCGGACGTGGACCGTCGCGATCTTCGACGCGCAAATCGGCGGCCTCGCGCTCGGCGAGACGCTCCGCCTCGCCGCGTGGCCGCTCTTCGTGGAACTCGCGGTGCTCGGTCTTGTCGCGCGCAACCTGCGCGGCTGCCAGGCTGCCCTGACCGATGCACCGCAAAACCGCGCTCGGGCTCCGTGGCTTTATCTCGGAATGAGCGCTACGCTCGTCTGCCTTCTGCCGCTCGGCGTCGTTTGCGGACAGGCGATCAAAGGCTTTGCGGTAATCGGGAAGAGTTTTGTCCTGGGCTCTGAGATTGGCGCGAGCGTACTTTTTGCGCTCGGCGCAGCAGTCGCAGCAGCTTTGCTGGCTCGGCTCGGACGGAAGAGTTCTGCCATCACCGTCGCACTCACCGCGCCGGGATTGCTCGGTGCTTTGGTCGTATCGCTGCTCGTGCTGACGCTCTTCCAAGCGCCGATGGCGCGTGCGATTTACGACACTCCGCTCCCGCTGCTACTTGCCTTGACGATAACTCTCCTACCGCTCGCCATTTTGCTCCGCGCACTGTGGTCTCGACGAATGTCAGCACTGCATGTGGCCGATCAAGTCGGCAGCCAGCGGCTCATTTGGGAGCTCAAGACCCGCCCGCATGCCGCCGCGCTCGGCTTGCTTTTCTGCTGGGCGTATTTCGATTTCACGGCCTCCTCGATCCTTGCGCCCGTGGGTCTCACGCCGGTGTTCGTCCGCCTGCACAATCTCGCACACTACGGCCAAACTGCGGTGCTCTCGGCGATGATGCTGGCCGCCTTCGTCGTGCCGGTATTGGCGGTGCTCATGGCCGGTGCGGCGGCGCGCATCTGCATCGGCAAGCGAGACTGAGATAGCCGGAAAACTTGTCGCTTGCGCACGCGCTCACGGCTATTCTCCGCACGATGGCGATGCCCGTTAAAACCCTACCCCTCACTCCCGAGGAGTATCTGCGCATCGAGCGCGAAGCTCCTTACAAAAGTGAATACTACGGCGGCGAGATGTTCTCGATGGCCGGCGGCAGTCCTCGGCACAGCCTGATCGCATTAAATATCGGCGGGTATCTGCGCAACGCGCTCAAAGGCCGCCGCTGCACACCCTACAACAGCGACCTGCGCATCGGCATTCCGGGCGAAGGCCTATACACCTATCCGGACCTCTCCGTATTCTGCGAGCCGCTCATTTTCCTGCCGGGCACGGACGACACCGCGACGAATCCCACCGTCATCGTCGAAGTCCTCTCGAAGGCGACTGAAGCCTACGACCGAGGCCGGAAATTCGAGCTCTACCGCCGGCTCCCGAGCCTGCGCGAATACCTGCTCGTCTCGCAGGAAGCGCCGACGATCGATCGTTTCACGCGCGAAGGTGAGGACCGCTGGGTGCTCACCGCCGCCCACGGATTGGAGGGTGTGTTGCGACTCGACATCATCGAAGCCGAACTGCC
>JBBSDS010000415.1:0-4044 GCA_038240495.1 Chthoniobacterales bacterium
AGGCCGGCGATCGTGTCGCGCTCGGCATCGAAGGCTTGGGTACCCAACATCAGTTGGTGACCGCGCCGCATGAATCACCCGGCAAGCCGGGGGAACGAACGTCATGAACTCCAAGAAGGAGCTGCGTAGTCGCGCCTGGTTCGCGCGCCAAGACAAAAATGGATTTTATTATCGCTCCTGGCTCAAGAATCGCGGGTTTCCGCAGGATCAGTTCGATGGCCGCCCGGTGATCGGCATTTGCAACACCTGGTCGGAACTCACGCCGTGCAATACGCATTTCAAGACCATCGCCGATCACGTGCGTTGGGGCGTATTGGAAGCGGGCGGCTTTCCCCTGGAATTTCCCGTGTTGTCGTTGGGCGAGACGATGCTGCGCCCGACGGCGATGCTCTATCGCAATCTTGCCTCGATGGATGTGGAGGAATCGATCCGCGCCAATCCGCTGGACGGAGTCGTGCTGTTGATGGGCTGCGACAAGACCACGCCGGCGCTGTTGATGGGTGCGGCCAGCGTGGATGTGCCGTCAATCGGCATTTCGGCCGGCCCCATGCTGCGCGGCGCTTATCAAGGCAAGTATATCGGCTCCGGAACGAACACGATTTCGATGAGCGAGCAACTGCGCTCGGGCGAAATTACGTTGGCGCAGTACCATGAGGCCGAGGGGTGCATGCACCGCTCGCACGGGACCTGCATGACCATGGGAACCGCGTCGACGATGGCCTGTTTAGTCGAAGCCCTCGGTATGTCGCTGCCGGGCAATGCGGCGATTCCTGCCGTCGACGCTCGCCGGAATCTGTTGGCTCGCGAGTCCGGACGCCGCATCGTCGATATGGTGAAACAGGATGTGGTCATGTCCCAGATCGTGACGCGCCACGCGTTGGAAAATGCCGTGCGCGCAAATGCCGGCATCGGCGGATCCACCAACGCCGTCATCCACCTGATCGCGCTCGCACGTCGCATGGAGCTTGAATTGAACCTCGATGATTGGGACCGGCTGGGGCAGGGCGTTCCCTGCATGCTGAACCTGATGCCGTCGGGTCAGTTTCTCATGGAAGACTTCTTCGAGGCGGGCGGACTACCCGCCGTGCTGCGCGAGTTGGGTGAAAATCACTTGCTGCACAAGGATGCTCTCACGGTCAACGGCCGCACGCTATGGGAAAACAATCATGCCGCGCCGTGCTGGAACCGCCAGGTGATCTCCTCCTTTGGCGCTCCGTTCAAGTCCGATGGCGGAATCGTCGTCCTGAAGGGCAATCTCGCACCCGATGGGGCCGTGCTCAAGCCCTCCGCGGCCTCGCCCGCTCTGATGAAGCACACGGGACGGGCCGTGGTCTTCGAGAGCATCGAAGATTTGCGGGCGCGCATCAATGAGGATGCCTTGGACATCGACGAAACCTGCGTGATGGTGCTGAAGAACTGCGGGCCGAAGGGTTACCCGGGCATGGCCGAAGTGGGAAATCTGCCGCTGCCCCCGAAGCTGCTAAAGCGGGGAATCACCGACATGGTTCGAATCTCAGATGCTCGCATGTCCGGTACCGCGTACGGCACAGTAGTGCTGCATTGTGCGCCTGAAGCGGCCGTCGGCGGCCCGCTGGCGCTGGTGCACAACGGCGACTTGATTGAGCTCGATGTCAAGGAGCGGCATCTCTCCCTGTTGGTAAGTGCTGAGGATCTTGAGCGCCGGCGAGCGGCCTTCAAACCCGCTCCGCCGTGCGCCTCGCGTGGTTACGTCAAGCTGTACGTGGACCATGTACTGCAGGCGAACGAGGGCGCGGATATGGATTTTCTGGTGGGCCGCAGTGGCTCCGGCGTGCCACGCGACAACTTTTAAGGCAGGAGACAATCCATGATGAATCGTCGTATGGCGCTCGTTGCGATAGCTGCGGCAACCGGTGGCGCGGTGTCTTCAAGGGCGGCGTTCGCGGGGCTGCTTGAATCCGGTCAGGCGCAGCATGACGCCCCTCCCGGCGCCCCGCCGAAAGAAGCCGTAACCGAGGTCGATGTGCGTCTTCGTGAGGATCTGGCGCGGCTCGGCTCGCGCGCCTATTCTGAGGAAGGCATTCCGGTCTTCTTGGCCTGCGAGGATTTGGTGCCCTACAGGGCGTCGCGACAGTCCGCCGCCACACTCACGCCGTTCAACGCAGCGTTCGCCGCGGACTTGCGCAAAAACGCCGAGGCGTGGCAGCGCATCCACCCGGACGCCACCGACGCCGACGTGGGCAAGCTCATAGAAGTGCTGGCGGACCGGGATTTCGCCGGCGGCGGGAGGGTGCGATAGCCATGAACACGTCCGTTACATTCGGTGAGCGTGCCACCGAACTCCAAAAGTTATTTGCAACCCATCCGCTCATTCGCGCCGTCAACTTTCACAGCACCTCTCGAAGCGAGGCCGAGCATTACGATCGCCAGCTTGCGCAATACGGCCGCTTCTTCTCTTCCGTCAATGAGGAAGAACTAGATGAATACCTGACCACCGGGCGGTGGCACAAACCGAAACCTGGGCTGATCGTCTCGGTGTTCGAGGGCTATCGCAATAGCTACGACGTGCTGACACCCTTGATCGAAAAATACGGCTTCATCGGTTGGTTCTGGGTCATCACGGGATTCGTCAACGCGCCCATCCCAGAGCAGCTGACGTTCGCGGAACACCACGACATCGACATGCTGACACATGAGTACCCCGACGGGCGCTATGCCCTCACGTGGGACGAGCTGCGTCAAATCGGCAAGAAACACGTCATCGCCTGTCACACACGTTCGCACACGCTATTGTCGCAACTCGAGCCCGCCGTGCAGCGCGAGGAAGTGGTGGGCTCTCAGGAAGAGTTCAAGAAAAATCTCGGCCATCCGGTGCGCGGGTTCGTGTCCCTGACGGGGCCCGCGTATGGTGAAAATCCGGCCACCGACCGATTGATCGACGCCGCTGGATACGAGTTCGTTTTCTCCAATTTCCGTATTCAGCGCGTCCGTGCGCGCGGAGGCGGCTAGCCCGATCAGTCGACTCGTGGGTGCAGATCGAGTGCTAGAAACGATGGTACGCCGTGATTCCGGCCGTCAGGGGCCGGATGGCGGCCGCGGTAAAAATGGGGTCGCCCGCGACGGAGTGGGAAAAGCCGGCCAGCGGATCCTTTACGTGTGCAGAAAAACCGCTGTGGTTATCGATAAGCCTGCGGTGGGGGCAATGGTCACTGCCGGCCTCACCACGTAGGAATTCGAAGAGTTTGCATTCTTTTTCTAATCGGCCTTCGCGTAGCCGCTCGAGTCCGTGAGGTTGGGCTGCGGGGTGATGTAGCGGATAGCGCCGCCCATGGCGCTGGAACCGAACAGCGTGCCCTGGGGTCCGCGCAGCATCTCGACTCGATCCAAGTCGAAAATCAACGGATGTGGGCTGCCCGCCGGGCCGGCGCCGTCCTGACGTCGGATGGCCCCAGGTGTCTCGTCGATGTAGAACTGCGTGGTCGGTGCATTGCCGCCGCTGAAGATGCCGCGGATGGCGACGTCCGTGAGGCCCTGGACACCGGATTGAGGATTCGAAACGACCAATCCCGGCACGATGGACGCGAGATCGGAGAAAGACTGAATGTGAAGTTCATCCATCGTCTTCTGCGAGAACGCCGTGACCGAATCCGCCGCGATGATTCTTCCGGCGGCGAGAACCGCAACGATTGGAATAAATCCGCGGACAGCAGCGAAATGTTTGGGTAGCTTCATCAATTTCGCATCCTCCCACTTTCGTTGATTATGCGGCCCGCTCGACTTTGGACAGCGAACCGCCACCTTAAGCCACCGACCATCGATAGTAGCGAATGGATCAATACCGCAGTTTTCAGTTCGTTGGAGAACAGGAAAAATATGTTGGCGAACGGCAGTACTTCGAGCCGGTAGTTGCATTTGAGTGCGGGAGTACATCCGTCGCGCGCGGCCGGGCGGACGTGCCCGGTGAATCGTGCTATTCGTTACCTTGGCGTCTGACGAGATCGGGTGCGTCACCGTCCAGCAAGCGCAGCGCGTCCGTCGTCGTGAGCGCGGTGCAGAACTCCCCAT
>JBBSDS010000416.1:0-4009 GCA_038240495.1 Chthoniobacterales bacterium
AAATTCGACGCTGGGGGACGCTACGAGTTTGAGTGGGGAGGCAAGGGGGTTGAGCCGGGGAAGTTCAATCTGCCGCATGGCATCGCGGTGGATGAACGCGGACGGGTTTTCGTGTGCGACCGCAGTAATGCGCGGCTGCAAGTTTTCGACGCGCGCGGAAAATTTCTCGCCGAATGGAAGGGGCGAGAGATCGGGCGTCCGTATGGAGTGAGCGTGGCTGCGGATGGGCACATCTTCATCATCGATGGCGGCGAGCAAGCGGAGCCTCCGCCCGACCACGGGAAAGTCATCGAACTCGATCCGGACGGAAACATCGTCGATAGCTTCGGGTCATACGGAAAGGAGCCCGGACAATTCCGGCTCGGGCACGACATCGCTGTGGCGCGTGATGGCTCCGTGTATGTCGCGGAAGGCAGAGGAAAGCGCGTGCAGAAATTCATTCGAAAAATACCATGAAAACAGCCCGCCACATCTCGCTCGCGATCCTCGCCGCGTGGTTTTGCAAATGACCAACGCGCGGCTGTTCAGTATTTCGAGCACGTCGCGCTGACGGAACGCGCATGACCGCTTCAGCCACAGTCTCTCCCCGCAGCACGATCTATTACTGGAAGTGCGATCGCGCCGCGGCCTTTCATGGCACGGAGGAACGCGCGAGCGATGCCGATGTCGCGGGTCCGCTTCTCGACGCGCTGCGCGAGCATTTTCCCGACGTGACGTTGCGTCCCGCCGGTGGACAGGGGAATCACCGCACGTTCTTCGCGGACCTCGGCAGCACTGCGGCGTTTGTGCGGGTTGAAGACGGACCGGAGCGTGACGACTACATCGAAGTCGAGAGTCGAGTCCTCGCCGAAGTGCGCACGCTCGGAGTGCCCGCGCCGCAAGTGCTGGCGGTCGATGCGAGCCGGCAGCGCGTGCCTTTTGCGTGGCAGGTGATGGAGTGCATCGCCGCACCCGACCTGAACCAACTCTACAAGCAAGGCCGGCTCGATCTTCCGCGTTGTGCGGAGCAGATCGGCGCGGCCGTCGCGCGCTGGCAGAGCATCACGCCGCCGGGATTTGGCCCGTTCGATCCCGCGGTGTTGCGAAGCGAAAATCGCCTGCACGGATTTCACCCGCGATACGCGGATTACTTCCGGCTGCATCTCGACCGACACTTCCACTTCCTCGTCGAACGCGGCTTTATGTCAGCGCCCGAAGCGCGTGCGATCGAGGATGAGATCGCGCGTCACGAGTCGTTGCTCGCGCTCGAATGCGGCTGCCTCGTCCACAAGGATCTCGCGCTTTGGAACATCCTCGGCACTGAAGCGGAAATCACCGCTTTCATCGACTGGGACGACACAATCTCCGGCGATGCGATGGACGACCTCTCGCTGCTCGGCTGCTTCTACGACGGCACCGTCCTCGCCCGCGCTCTCGCGGGCTACGCCGCCGTGCATCCGCTGCCCGACGAACATCGCCGGCGCTTCTGGCTGCACCTGCTGCGCAACATGATTGTCAAAGCTGTCATCCGCGTCGGTGCCGGATACTTCGAGCGCAGTGACGGTTTCTTTTTGATTGGCTCTGGCAGTTCGGGCTCGGACTTGAAAACCTTCACCCACGCCCGTCTCGCTTCCGCGCTGCGCGGGTTGCGCGAAGATCTCGACATCGCCACGCTATAATATCCCCCTAATCTTCCTCCGATGAAAACTGCGTTCCTTCCTCTGCTCACCCTTCTTGCCTTCACCTTCGCCCCGCTCCGTGCGGCAGATGATCCGCGTGTCGAGAAACTCCGCGCTGCCGACGATGAACGCGTTGCCGCGGTGGTCGCGGCAGATCAGGCGCGACTTACCGAGATCTATGCCGACGACCTCCGCTACGCGCACTCGACCGGAGCTGTGGACGATAAAGCGAGCTACATCGACGCGCTTGCGACTGGCCGCACCAAGTACCTCGCGTGGAATTACGAGGAGCGGAACTTCTCGTTCCCCGGACCCGACGTCGCGATGATGACAGGCCGCACGCGGATCAAGGTCGGCAAAGCTGATGGCATCTCGGAACTGACGCTCTGTTTCCTTGGCATTTGGCGCGAGGAAAAGGGTCAGTGGCGTTTCGTCGCGTGGCAGTCGTGCAAACTTCCCGAGCCCGTTCCGGCGGGGAAATGACGGTGGCGACCGGTGAAATCGGATTACTGGACGACCGTCCCGCGGCCTTTCCCAGCACGGTCGAAAACTCGCGGAATCCCGCGCGGGAACGCCAGCCCATCGAAATCCTATGAACACCACCCGTCTCCGTGAGCGACAGCTCCAAGTCGGCACCTGGCTTTCGCTCGGCTCTTCCGTCGTCGCCGAACTCGCTGCCGAAAGCGGGTTCGACTGGCTGCTTATCGACCTCGAACACGGCTGTGGCTCCGAGGCCGCGGTGTTGCCGCAACTCCAGGCCATCCGCGGCAGCAAGACCGCCGCCATCGTCCGCGTCGGTGCTCCCCATCCGGACCTCATCGCGCGAGTGCTCGATTGGGGCGCCGATGGAATCATGGTGCCGCACGTCTCGACGGCTGTAGAAGCTGAGGCGTGTGTCCGCGCTGCACATTACCCTCCTCGCGGGCGCCGCGGGGTGGCACGCACCGTGCGCGCCTCCGGCTACGGTCTGCGTGCGCTGGACACGACCCAGCTTCCACTGCTCATCGCGCAGATCGAAACGATCGAAGCCGTCGAGAACGCTCGGGCGATTGCGAGTGTGGACGGCGTGGATGTCCTTTTCATCGGGCCGGCGGATTTGCAGTTCGATTTGAAGGCCCGCCCGGAACTCGCCGTGCGTGACTACCAATCTTGCGTACGAAAAGTCGCTGCTGCGGCTGCTGCTGCTGGAAAGCCGTGCGGAATCCTCATTCGCGACGCGGCTGAAGTCAGCGCTTTGAACGAACTCGGTTTCACTCATCTGGCGATCGACTCCGACCTCGGCATCCTGCGCACAGGTTACCAGAGCATTCTTGCCAAAGCCACGTCACGCCCCTCGGGCGGTTGAAAAATCGAACCTCGTCATCCTGAGCGGAGCGTAGCGGAGTCGAAGGATCTCCAACTATTTCCGTCCATCACCCGCGAAGAAATAGCGAAAGGTTTTTCAACTCCGCTCCGCTCCGCTCAGAATGACGGGCTTTTGAGGGTCGTTGCCGCGCGCTTCACATTCGCGGGGCGTCGCATACATTCCGCCCGCATGAGCGATACCATTGCCGCGATCTCGACGCCTTTTGGCGAAGGCGCCATCGCGGTGATCCGTCTGAGCGGGGACCGCGCCATTGAGATCGCGGATGAGGTCTTTCGGGCCAAAGTGCGAGCGTCGGAATTGCCGGCGCGGGTGCAGCAGTTTGGCGCGATTTTCGACGGCGAACGCAAGCTGGACGACGTGTTGCTGAGCGTGCATCGCGCGCCGGCGAGCTACACGGGCGAGGATGTCGTGGAGATCAATTGCCACGGCGGCGTGCTCGTGACGCGCCGCATTCTCGAACTGCTGCTCGCGCGCGGCGCGCGGTCGGCGGAGCCGGGCGAGTTCACGCAGCGTGCTTATCTCCACGGGAAGATGGACCTCACGCAAGCGGAGGCGGTCATGGATTTGATCAGCGCGCAGACGGACCTCGCGCTGCGGGCGGCATCCGAGCAACTCGAAGGCCGACTCGGTGCGCGCATCCGCGCACTGCGCGAGGTGTTGGTCGAGGTGCTCGCGCACGTCGAGGCATACATCGACTTTCCCGATGAAGACATCGATCCCGAGACCGGCGACGCGCTGTTGAAAAAGATCGATGCATTCCGCGAGGAGATCGAAGCGCTGCTGGCCACGGCAGACCGCGGAAAAGTTTTGCGCGAAGGCGTGCGCACGGTCATCTACGGCGCACCAAATGTCGGCAAATCGTCGCTGCTAAATCTGCTGCTCGGGCACGAGCGGGCGATTGTGAGTCCGAAGCCGGGCACGACGCGCGATGTCATCGAAGAGGTGATCAATCTGCGCGGGCTGCCGCTGCGTTTGATCGACACAG
>JBBSDS010000417.1:0-3994 GCA_038240495.1 Chthoniobacterales bacterium
CACCAAGGGCATTTGGGAATCAGCGAGTCAGCTTTGCGGTTCGACGTCTTCGTCCGTCGGTTCGACAAGCTCACCCGCAAGTCGCGACTCGCGTACACTTCTCCTCCTAGCAACCAGCAACCCTCCTCCCCCTTCGCGTCTGTCTTCGCGGCTTCGCGCCTTCGCGTTCTTCCCCCGTATTCCTCGCAACTCGTAACTCTTCCTCTCCTCAACTTTTCCCGCAAAAACGCGCCCATCCCGCTTGTACGGCGCTCTGTACAGTCGTATCGTACGCGGTCGCATTGTTTGGATTTGAATGGGCAGGCCGCACGGTCGGAGACGGTGCGGCATTGGGCTGACGACTCGGAGAGTCGTTCGATCGGTTGTCCCGCCACCTCGACGGTGCGCGGACGGGAGGTCAAGGATGGCCAAGGGCAAACACTCCGCGGCTTTATTCGAAGTCATTTCCAAGTCTAAAGGACTCAAGCAGTCCGGCGACTCCAAAGTATTGGAAACACCGCGCTGGTGGTTCAAGCGCCGCGATGCCATCCGCGCCGAAGTGCCGAGCAGCGCACCGGCCGCGAAAGCAAGCGCGTCGTTTGCGAGCGCGACGAGTACAACTTCGCCGAGCGGATCGTCGTCATCGCAAAGTTCTGGCACGCCGGTCGCAGCCGCTCTCCCGACTTCGACAGCATCGTCGCATGAATCGCACGCGTCGTCCGCGCTGATCACGCCGCCGCCCGCAGCTCCCACTGAACCTATGCTCGGCGCGCGGTCGTTTGACAACGCCGTCGTGCCGCCGCTCGACGCGACGTACGACGCCCCGCCGAGCGATGATCCCCGCTCGCGCCCCGTCCGCATGAGCATCGACGGGATCCGCAAGCAGATCTCGGTGCGCATGACCTACACGTCGGCCGCCATCAGCCTCTTCGCGCTGGCGGTGATCGTCGGCATCGCCTACCTGATTGGACAGCACATGAATCGCGGACCCAACCTCGTGCTCGGCGGGCCGCGCACCGCCGACCTGCGCGCGGGTCCGAAATATCCGAGCGTGCTCGACGTCCGCCGTCCCACTCCCGGCGGACCCGCCGATACCACTGAGCCGCTGCCGGCCGAGAGCACCAACGTCGTGCCGGCCGCCGTTCATCCCGCGTTCAACGAGCCGCACGCCCCGGCCACCTCGGTGGTCGAAGACAGCAAGCGCGTGATCGGGATGAACTACATCATCGCGCAGACTTATCCCGACAAGAAAGGCGCCGACGACGCCTGCGACGCCCTCAACAAGCACGGCATCCACTGCACCGTCGAGAAGGCGCTGAAAGATTGGAACAGCTGGTACGCGGTGGTAACGATCCGCGGCTTCGACAAAATTCGCAACTCCCAGGAATACGACCGCCTGAAGCAGCAAATCACGGAAGTTAGCGCGCAGTTCGCGGGGAAGTCGACGTTCAAGGGTTTCGAACCGATGCCGTATAAGTGGCGCGAGAATCGGTAGGAGAGTTCACCACGAAGTTTTCTATTTCTCTTCCCGCGCCTTCTTCACATCTGCTTTCTTCTCGAAGTACTCCCGCAGCACGCGCAGTTCCCGGGGGAGCAGCAGGCGGGATTCGCCCGGCGCGAGTCCGTCGATCGTCAACGGGCCGAACTTCACGCGCGTCAGGTCGCGCACCTTGTGGCCGACGGACGCCAGCATGCGCCGCACCTGGCTATTGCGGCCTTCGCGTAAGGTGATCTCGACGACACTGTTCAAGCGCGATCGCCGGATGATCTTCATGTGCACTTTGCCGGTCTTGAATCCTTCGCCGGTCTTGCTGTCGCCGAGCCAGATGCCCTTCTCGAGCTGCTGAAGCGTCTCCGGCTCCACGTATCCGTCGATCACCGCGCGGTAGGTCTTCACCACGCCGAAACGCGGGTGAGTGAGTTGATTGGTGAGCTCGCCGTCGTTGGTCAGCAGGAGCAGCCCCTTCGACTCCGCATCGAGCCGGCCGACCGGATACACCCGTCCCGGCAGATCCGGCGGCAGTAGATCGATCGCCCGCGTCTGCTCGCCTTGCGCGACATTCGTGCTGTACACGCCCTTGGGCTTATTCAGCAAAATGTACAGCCGCTGCCCGCCCTCTTTGCCCTTCAGGCGAACGCCTTCATCGTCCACCTTCACCTTGTCGCGCTCGGGATCAATGAGGATCGGCAGATCCGTCATGACCTTGCCATTGACCGACACCCGCCCCTGCCGAATCATCTCCTCGACATTCCGCCTCGACGCGACCCCGGCATTAGCCAGGACTTTTTGAATACGTTCTTTCACGAACGCATTATGACAGGCACCGCCCGACTTGGGTATCAGGCTCAATATCGGCCTTTTTACCCTCTGGCGAGCGGTGCGGCCGGAAATGGCCGGCGCCTATGGACAAACCTTTTCATTGCCCTATACTGCGATCGGTTGGTCCGCTGATCGAATCAGATTCTGCCCGCAGCTTTCGTATCTGCCCGCCGTCTCTTTCCGTTCGCTCTCCTTCCTTTTGGGCCGGAACGCTGGCCTCTTTCCCTGAGACCTGGAAAGTAAAAGTATGGGTCCGATGCCCATTCTCTAAAGGAGAATCTCATGGGTAAGAAGCTTTATGTTGGAAATCTCAGCTACGACGTCGATTCTTCGGCGCTCGGCGAGCTGTTCACCCCGCACGGGACCGTCGAGAGCTCGCAGATCATCACCGATCGCGACACCGGCCAGAGCAAGGGCTTTGGTTTCGTGGAAATGGGCAGCGACAAGGAGGCACAGGATGCCATCGCCGCCCTCAATGGCCAGCAGCACGGCGGTCGCGCCCTGACGGTCAATGAAGCCAAGCCGAAAGAAAACCGCTCTGGTGGCGGCGGCGGTGGTGGTGGTGGTCGTGGTGGCTACGGCGGCGGCGGCGGTGGCGGCGGTCGCAGTGGCGGCGGCGGCTACGGCGGCGGCGGCGGTGGTCGCGGCCGGTAAGCTCCGATAAGCTAAAATCTACAGAGAAAGAGCCGCAGCAATCCGGCTCTTTCTTTTTGCGCGGGGGTCCTACGAATTGAATTCGTTCGGATGCTTGAGATACCGAACCAGCAGAAAAATCGCGTACGCGATCGCCAGCACGATCACCGCCCACTTGATCAGCGTCACCGCCCGATCGTCCCCCGACCGCGCCGAGCTCAACTCAAACGTCTTCGGCTCCGGCGGCGACACCGGGGTCGTCGGCGCTTTGTAATTCAGCGTGCGATGGTGCGGGTGATCGTCCATCGTTCCATTCTAACAATCAGACGGAACCCAAAGTTCGCAATCTTCGTTGTCGCGCTGAAGGGGTCGTGGAGAGTTGCGAGTTGCGAGTTACGACAGAATACGGAGGAGAACGCGAAGTCACGAAGTCGCGAAGGAAGCCGCGAAGGGGGAAAGAGCAGAGTACGTGAAAGCGCGACCCGCGGTGAGTTTGTCGAACCGAGGGACAGAGGAAACCACAAAGGAAGACGTTGTACTCCACCTCCGTCCCCTCGCCCCGTACTCGGGGAGAGGGTTAGGGTGAGGGTTTGCTCAGCGCCACAATCGGACACCAGCACCACGTCTCAGTGAAGACCCGTTCAGCTCGCGCACATCCGCACGCGCTCCGCTGCGCGTTGCGGGCTAACTTTGTTAGACTGAATGATTCGACCATCTGCGCGACTCTCAACGAGCAACTAGCAACTCTTTTCTCACCCTTCGCGTCTGTCTTCGCGACTTCGCGCCTTCGCGTACTCTTCGTCCTCCCACTCCGATTTAGCCGCCGAGCTTGCTCGGCGCGTCTAGCGGGATTCCCCCTCTTGCAACGCACATCGACACGCGCCTCGGATTTCGAAGTCTTCGTTCCATCGAGCGCACCTGGACGCGCTGAGCAAGCTCAGCGGCTAAATCGGATGGTGCACCGAACGATTATCGCGCCACACAATAAAGTGTAGTATCTTTCCGACATCGACATCGCATCTTAAAAGGGAGGACCCATGCATCGAAGCCCATCACTCATTC
>JBBSDS010000418.1:0-3982 GCA_038240495.1 Chthoniobacterales bacterium
AAAAACTTCCGGCATGATCACCGCGCTGCCGACATTCAGCACCACACCTCCTTCGAGTTGCGCGCAGACGGCGGCGAAGGTCTGGAAATCGCGATAGCTGGCTTCACCGAGCACGGCGCCGTTAGTCGTCGGATGCTGGTGAATGATGTCGGTGCCAACCGCGATGTGGACCGTCAACGGAATTTCGAGTTCCGCAGCGGTCGCGAGCATTGAGAGATGGAGATTTGGAAAGTGGGCCGTGCGCGCGGCCTCACCAAGCGCCCGCCCGGCACCCAGCCCGCGAGCCACACCGTCCGCGAGCGCAGCATTCATGCGCCTTCCCGTCTCATCCACCATTCCAAACGAACCATCGTCGAGCCCGCGCTGCACGTCTTCACTCGTCTCGCCCTGGCAGCAAAGCTCGAAGTCGTGAATCGCGCCCGCACCATTAAAAGCCACTGCATTCACAATGCCGCGACGCATCGCGTCCACGAAGATTGGATTGAGTCCGACCTTGATCGAGTGCGCACCCATCATGAGCAACACCGGCCGCTCTTGCCGCACCGCGCCCGCCACTGCGATGACGATTTTTCGCAAATCCTGCACCGCGAGAAAATCGGGCAGCCGGTCGAGAAATTCGCGCACCGAACCGCCAGCGGTGTGCGGCATCGCGAAGGCCTCGGCATTGACCTTGTTCACGCGCTCCGCGACCGGGTAGGTGCGGATATTCGAAAAATCGAGCGGCTCGAATTTCATCCGCGGATTGCGAGGAAACACGGGCGCAGTGTCAATGCTTTCCCGCCCCGCCCGGTCCGCCATTGATAGCCTTGCCTGCATCCGGCACCGGCAGTGAAACGGCCGACGCACGCCATTGGATGCACCGTCCCATGAACACTCGAAAGAGTGGACGATCAGCCAGGACGACAGCTTCCAGCAGGTAGGGGTGTTCGGCACTTACGACAGCGTGCCCCGAGTATTCCACCTTTTCGCCTGGAGAAATGGCGATCGGTTTGCCGTCGGTTTCCGCACCCCACGCAACGGTTTGTGTGGAGGATTCAGCGACTCGGTCGAAGCCGTGAATCCTGACATATCGGACACAAGCGTCGGATAACTCGCCGTTCTCTAAGGCGGTCATCCGCACCTCGACATCGCGCAGCCAAATGCTGTCCGTGCTGCCTTTTTCGAGCGCTACGGTCACCGTCAAATCATCTATTCCGTCCCGCCGCCGTTGGCGTTGAATACGGATGCACACCCCCATATTTACAATCAGCCAACCGGTGCACAGCTTCCAGATGAAGAACAGGCTGCCCGCGATCAGTCCGCCAACCTTCATCCACGATTCGACTTCCTGAATACTCATTTGAGATATGCGGGTTACTCGAGTCCTTCGCCGAGGGCGAACGATGCTGGCAGCCTGCGGACAAGGGCGCGTTGCTGGCGGAATCGAAAGTGAGGCCTGTCAAGCAGTCGCTCAGAGCCCGAGCGAGCGCAGGAGATAAGTATCGATTCTGCCGCTGACCGGTAGTCGGCGATCGTACTGATAATCCCGAATCGCTGCCCGCGTCCCCGGGCCGAGGTCGCCGTCGATCGGGCCGGCATAGTAGCCATTGCGCCGCAGGGCGAGCTGCACGTCGGCTTCGATGGGACGCGCCCCGTAATCGCTGCGTGGCGCGGGCTCCACGTAAACCTCCCGCCGTTGCTCGTAGGAGGGCCGCGGCGCAGGCTCGACATAGACGCGGCTCTCGACCACCGACGGTTGCTGGTAATACCGGCGGTCGTCATCCCGGCGATCATCGTCGTGGTGCTTCTTCTTTTTCTTGTCCTTGTCTTTGTTCTTGTCCCTGTCCTTCCTCTTACCGTCGTCATCGCCGAAGATCTTTTTGTGCAGGGCATCCAGCGGGTTTTCGGCCCGCGCGGGCAGCGGTGTCGTGACGGACAACGTGACGGCAATGAGCGACAAAACACGAAGGTAGCGGGAGCGAATCATGGATGGATTGTTTCGATGCAAGAGCGGAAAACCAGCCGAAACTTTTAAACCGCTGACGTCTCGTTCTCGCGGAATCCTGGCGCGCTGACCGGCGCTTGGAATCTGGACCGCGCTGGTGTAGAAGAACCGCCACGCCCGCGCCGTCCAGCCCCCCATGAATATCGATCCACTCGCGCTCAACCAAATCTCGCGAATCCTCGTCTTCGAATACGCGACGCATGTGATCCGTTACGCCGTGCTGGCTGGCGGCGCCTATCTCACGTTCTACGTCTGGTTTCGGCGGCGGGCATTCGGGAGAAAAATCCAATCCACTTTCCCAAGCGGAAGCGACATCCGGCGGGAGGTCCTCTACAGCCTGCTCTCGTTTGGCGTGTTCTGCGGCTCGGGCTTGTTGACGCTGATCCTGCACCGACTCGGCTACACGCAGCTCTATTTCAAAATCCAACGGCACGGATGGCCCTACCTTTGGTTTTCGCTGCTTGCTCTGATCTTCATCCACGACACTTGGTTTTACTGGACGCACCGGTTGATGCACTGGCGTCCGCTCTTCCCGCTGGTCCATCGCATCCATCACCTCAGTCACAATCCCACTCCGTGGGCAGCGTTTTCATTTCATCCGCTGGAAGCCGTCATTCAGGCGATCATTTTTCCGCTGGCCGTGCTCATTCTCCCGCTTCATCCGCTGGCCGCTTTTCTGTGGCTGCTCTACATGACGACGATGAATGTCTTCGGGCACCTCGGTTTTGAAATCCTTCCCGCAGGATTTCTGAAGAACCGTCTCCTCCGCTGGTACAACACTTCGGTGCATCACAATATGCACCACCGTTACGTGCATTGTAATTACGGGTTGTATTTCAATATTTGGGATCGGGTGATGCGGACCAATCACCCGCGATACGAGGAGGAATACGACGACGTTTTCTCCGCGTCACGGAGCCAGAGACTTCGTCCGGAAGAAGAGAAAACGCCGGCGATCGCTCGCACCTGAATCGGAAAACCGCAGCACGCGATCCCTTGCCGGCGAGTGGCTTGACGCCCGCTGTATTCTCCCCGGATGCCTCATCGAAAAAGGCGGAAGAATAAGCCGGGCTGGTTGGTCTGGATGATAGTGACTGTCGGATTGCTAACGGTATTCCTGCTGGCGCAGTTGGCGATCTACTGGCTTTCCTCCTTCTTTTCCACGGTCGCGGAGTGATCTCGTAAAGACTGTCTAAATTCAAAAAAGTGTCACCCTGAGCGGAGCGGAGGCGGTCATGCGGGCGTAGCGAAGTCGAGGGATTCCGGCGCATGCCCAACGATCATCACCTTTGAAAGCGCCGGGATTCTTCGACTGCGTTCCGCACCGCCTTCGCCCATGCGGAACTCCGCTCAGAATGACTCGCCAGGGAATCTTTCAGACCCGTCACTTAGCGCTCGGAGACGGGCGCGACGCTCGTCAAAAGCCGGCACTCGGCAGCGGAAAGTTTTTCGAGTTCGTGATCCATGGAATGATCGGCTGCCAGCCCGCCCCGAATCGCCAGTCTGCCCGGCTGCTTCACACTTTCGACTACCCGCCAAATCTGTTCGTTCTGCGACCAATGACTTTCTGCCGATTCGTCCCACACGATCAGCGAGTCGATCTTCACCGCTGCGCCCGCAACCTGCCACTGGCCCGTTTGCCGGATCAGATTCCGCGCATGTGGCGGCACGAGCGTCTGCTGAAAACGGCCGTTGTCGAAGAACTCCATCGTGACGACCCATCCATTGTTGCCCTTCTCGTCCCGCAATTTCTCGTAACACCACGCGCCGACGATATCACTTTCCACAATAGGACGCCCAGGGATGGAAGACGCTGGGGCTCGCCAAAACGGAAGTCCGCGAACGGCCAGCGATGCAAACAGACAGACCGCGACCGCGACTACGCAGAAAGAACGCTTCGACACGGCTCGCTTTTCTCTGGAAAGCCAACGGCTGTCAAACTGGGTAGTGGCTCAGTTTGTCGGTGTAGAGGTGGCTCTGTCGCGCTTTGGCGACGTG
>JBBSDS010000419.1:0-3957 GCA_038240495.1 Chthoniobacterales bacterium
ATACGATGGATCGGTCGCCGCGAAGTCGAGCGGCTGCCCGGTCGGCTCGTCCATCAGTTCGCAAAAGACGATGTCCTGCACATGGCCGCCATTCTTTTGGAACTCCGCCGCCGAGCGCTCAAATTTGTCCCTCATCTTCTCCACATCCGGATTGCAGTATGATTTGTCCTTCATCAACCACGCGCCGCTAATATGCCGGCCGTGCGCTGGCGTGAAACCGAAGTAATCGAGCGTCTTCTGCTCACGCGCCCGCACCGCTTCGTCGGGCGGAGTGAAGCTGTTGTCGATCGACGCGGTGACAAAGAATGGGAACTTCTCGCGTGGCTTTCCGTGCGTGGGCCATGCATGAGCGTCGGCAAGTTTGCCGTTCGCGTCGGCGATTTCACGATCCGTCTTGAGCAAGGCGAGATTCTCCGGCGTGAGCAGATTCGGCGGGAAAAAGATCGAGACCGTGCCGGGGTGATTATCGAGCGTGAGCGTGCGCACGATGGATTTCTCATCCGGCGCAGTCGCAATCTCCAAGGTCGCTCGCAATCGTTCCGCATACTCCGTGTAGGTATGCCGCGCCGTGATGTGGAGCATCGCGCCGGAGTCCTGATAGATCATCGGCGTGAGATTGCACCACGCGCTGCGCTCGCCGGGTTTGAGTAGCTCGTCTTTTTTCGGAGCCGTGGCTGGAAAGGCTCCCGTGCGACCGAGCGAGTAGTGCTGATACCACGGCGCGTGATAGTGGTCGGCGAAGACGTGGATGTAGGCGGGCTTTACGTAACCGTCGCCGAGTGTGATGCGCACATAGGTCTGCGCGCCGTAGTGCAGATGATTCGGCACGAGCTTGTCGTCCATCGTGAGGAGCAGGCAATCGACCTGGCGCGCGAGCCCCAGCGCGTTTTGATTCTCGTGCTTGCTCAGGCGCAGCGTGAGTTCGCCCTCAGGCAGGTCAGCCTCGAACGAGCGCCACGTCTCTGCGTCGCGCGCGGACTTTCCCTCAAACTCCCCATCGAATAATCCGTCGCCAAGCTCGCGCGCGCCAGAAAGCGCGGTGACGTGAAACGGACCGCGCCAACTCGGATGACTCGAGTAGCGCACCCAAATGCGATAGTGCCCCGCGTCCTTGATGTTCACGGTCGCCGTGGCCACGCCATCCTTCGCGCCACTTGCGCCGCTCAGGATGGCAAGGCCCGATGCTTCACGGGCCTCGGGACCGCTCTTCTTCACCCAGCCATCGGACGACTTGAAGTCCTCGGCCTCGATGAACACTTCGCCTGCGCGTCCCATGCTCGACACGAGGAAGAGCGCGAGCAGCAGTCGGACGCTGAATTTCATCAGATGCAGCGACTCCGGCACTCCGGTCTCGCGAATGGTTTCAAGCGGTTCACTCGGCGTCGCTGTTCTTCCGCTGGCCGTTGCCGGGTTTCGCATCGTCCGCGGCTTTTCGGTTTGTATTCGGAGTCGGCATGGGCGCTTTGATCGCCTCGCGCCACGCGAGCATCTTCGCGTGGAGTTCCTTCGCCTTATCGGGCATCTTTTCCGCGAGGTTATGCTGCTCACCGATGTCGTCGTGCAGGTTGTAAAGTTCGCGCCGGCGATCCTCAAAAAATTCCATGAGCTTCCAGTCGCCAACTTCGATCAGACCGACGGGCGTCGTGCGCCAGCTCCCCTGCCCTGCACCGAGATAGCCGGGGAAATGCTGGAAGATCGCATCCCGCTTGAGCGAAGCGCCGGAGTCGCGGAAGAGCGGCGCGAGGCTCTCGCCGTCGAGCACCTGATTCGCGGGTGGTTTCGCCCCGGCGATTTCGAGAAAAGTCGGATACATATCGACGTGGATCGCGGGCACGTCGGTCGTCGAACCGGGCTTCGTCACACCTGGCCAGCGCACGATGAATGGGTCGCGCGTGCCACCTTCGTAGAGGCTGCCTTTGCCGCTGCGCAACGGTGCGTTGTCGGTGATGTCGCCACCGCCCTTGATGCCTTCGCGCGCGTAGCCGCCGACGCCGCCATTGTCGCTCGAGAAGATGAGTACCGTGTGGTCCGCGAGCTTCAGTTCATCGAGCAGCGCCATCACGCGGCCCACGCTTTCATCCACACTCGCGATCATCGCTGCGTAGGTCGGATCGTGATGCCCACCCGCCGGCGGCTTCGGCTTGAAGTGCGCGATGAGGTCCGCCTTGGCCTGATGCGGCGAATGAACGCCGAAATGCGGCAGGTAAAGAAAGAACGGCTCGTCCTTGTGCCGCTTCACAAAATCAACCGCCTTGTCGGTGAGAAAATCGGCGAGGTAGGTGCCCTCGGGATACGGCGTCTTCGGCTTCGTGTTGAAATCGAAATGTTTTCCCATCGAGACGATCGCCTCGTCGAAGCCGCGCGCCGCCGGATGATGCGCCGGATCCTCACCGAGGTGCCATTTTCCAAACATCGCGGTCGCGTAACCGGCGGCCTTCAGCGACTGCGCGATGGTGATGCGATCAAGCGGGAGCGCGGTCACATTTTCCACGGGACGCAGCGGGCGCGACTCCCACTCAAAGCGCTCAATGCCGCCGACGGTATAGACGCCGGTGCGCGCGCCGTACTGGCCGCTCATCAGCGCAGCGCGCGTGGGCTGGCAGTTTTGGCAGTTGTGATACCGGGTGAAGCGCGTGCCCTGCGTCGCAAGCCGGTCGATATTCGGCGTCTCGTAATACTTCGAGCCTTGCACCACGAGGTCGGTCCAGCCGAGGTCATCGGCTAGAATGAAGATGATGTTCGGCGGCTTCGCTGCGTGCGTGGTGAAGACGAACGCGAAGAACGCGAGGAGGATTGTTGGAGTTTTCATGGCCATGGTTTTTCCGTGCCAGGAGATGCGGTCTTCATTTTGTCGCTGGTGGTGGTGTGCTCGCGAAGGTGTCGCCGTGTTCGGCGAGCCACCCGTCGAGTCGCTGGCGGAGCTGCGCGATCGTCGCTGCGTGCTCGGGTTGATCGGCGAGATCGTGCAGTTCGTCGGGATCGGTGCGCAGGTTGAAGAGTTGCGTCTTCGCGACGGCGGGATAGTGAATGAGCTTCCACTCGCCGCTGCGCAGACCGCGTTGCGTGCCGGTGAAGTAGCCGGTGACAAAATCATAGACCGGCTGCGTGCCGCCACGAAGGATCGGCGCAAGACTGCGCGCCTCCACCGTCGCGGGAATGGGCACGCCCGCGAGTTCGCAGGTTGTGGGGAAGACGTCGCGCAGGTAGCCATCCGCGTCGCTGCGCTGACCACGCGGAATGCCGGGACCGCGGAAGATGAACGGCACGCGGAAGGTGTGCTCGTAGAGGTTCTGTTTTCCGAGCAGGCCGTGACTTCCGAGCGCGAGACCTTGATCGCTGGAAAAAACGATCACCGTGCGTTCGAGTTGCCCCGTCTCGCGCAAGGCCGCGACGATCCGGCCGACCTGCTCATCCACGTGTGAGATGCATGCATAATAGACGGCGAGTTCGGCGCGGAGTTCGTCCTCGTGGAGCGGCTTCGGGAGGAGCAATTCATCGCGACCCGCGATATTCCCGTGATCGAACGGATGCTCAGGTCGGAAGCTCGCGGGCAATGGAATGCTCGCGGCGGCGTATTTGTGCTCGAAGCCGCGCGGCTGGATGCGCGGATCGTGCGGCGAGGTAAAGTTGACGTGGAGAAAGAACGGCTGCTCCAGTTTGCGCCGGATGAGTTCCACCGCCGCGTCGCCGATGTGCGTGTCGGTGTCCGGCGTGAGGCCCACGCCTTTCGCGAGGTCCACCGCGCCGTCATCGCTCTTGAACGTCCAGCTCGTGTAGCCCGTTGCCGTGCGTCCCGCGTGATCGGGCATCTGCGCGCTGCCCTTCGGCGCGCCCCCGCTGCTGAAAAGCCCACGCGTCTCGTCGTAGCCACGCTTCTTTGGCGCACCATCGTTGTGCCACTTGCCGCAATACCAAGTGCGATAGCCCGCCTCGTGCAACGTGCCCGCCCAGGTCTTC
>JBBSDS010000420.1:0-3940 GCA_038240495.1 Chthoniobacterales bacterium
AGGTTGCGCCGCTCCGAGAGCACGGGATGCACGGCCTCGTCTTCATCGAGCCGGAACTTTTCGATGGTCGAGAAAATCACCTCGCCGCCTTCGCCGCGCAGCAGCGAGCGCAATTCCGTCACCGATTCCGCGTGCTGCACATCGCCCACGAGCGCCTTCACCGCCACGAACTGATCGTGCAATTGGTCGTCGAGATCAGTGCGGTCCACCTGAATGACAAACGTCGGGTTATCCATTTGCGGGTGATGCCGCAGGATCGCCACGAAATAAGCCATCGAGAGCGATTTGCCCGAGCCCTGCGTGTGCCACACCACGCCGATCTTGCGGTCGCCGTCGGGCCGAGTCGCCCGCAGCGCCTCCTCGACGGCGAAACGGACGCCGAAGAACTGGTGATACTTCGCGCCCTTCTTCTCGATCTTCTCATTCACCACCTCGAATGCGATGAAATGCCGCAGATAATCGAGCAGCCGCTCTTTCGAAAATAGCCCCTCGATCAGCGTCTTCATCGCTCCCGTCGCGCTCCCCACCACAGCGCGCCCGTCGATGCTCTTCCACGGGGCATACCATTCCCACGGCGCCGTCCAGACGCCGTGCAAAGTCGAGCTGGCCGCGTGCGGCGTGTCGTCCTCCGCGTGGCCGACGAGCCCGCCGTCCGACACCACGACCAGCGCGTTGAAATCGAACAACTGCGCGATGCCGGAGCGGTAGTGCTGCACCTGGTTGAAAGCACCCAGCGTGTTCGGCTCTTCCTCGTAGGGATTCTTCAGCTCGAAAAGCACGAGCGGCAGGCCGTTAACGTAAATCAGAACATCGGGCCGCCGGTCATTCTGCCCCCGGATGGGCAGTTGATTCATGACGCAGAAGTCGTTCGCCGCCGCATTGGCCCAATCGACCACATGCACGTGCTCGAATGCTTCGGTGCCGTCCGCCTTCCGGTATTTCTGCTCATGCCCGCCGGTAAGCAGACGGTGGAAGTGCAGGTTCCGCTGTTCCGTCGTCACGCCCTCAGGCCGCGTAAATCGCGCGACGACTTCCTCGATGGCCTCCGGCGGCAGGTGCGCGTATCGACAATGCAGGAAAGTGCGCAGCCAATCCGTCATCACCACGTCGCGCAGATCCCGCTCGATCTCCCCGCCATATTGGTAGCGGTAACCGAGCGCGCGGAGACGATCGATCGTCGTCTCTTCAAACTGCGACTCGGTTCCTTGGTTTGGCATGCTATTGGCTCATTCTGGGAAGGTTCGTTGACAAGCATAAGCGGCTTGTGCATCTTGATTTTAGCTCATCGACCATGTGTCGAAGGAGTAACGAGGCCGTCCCGAAAGGGGCGGCCTCAGCTTTTTTACGCGGACCAGTAGGCATTGTATTCCTTTTCGTATTTTCGCTGCCGGTGACTGAACTCCACGGGGTATTGTGTCCAGGGCAGGACGTATTCGCCGCGATCCGCAACCACCATCAGGTAGCTGAAATCCGGCAGTGCGAGCAGATAACGCCACTCACTTCCGCGCTGAGTTCTCCACCACACGATCCGGTCGCCCGCTGCCGGACGCCGATTTGGAAACGCCTCCATTGTCGGCCGCGGCCATCGGATTCGCTCGCATCGGAGCATGTCCACATCGCGAGCCTCCTCATCTTCTCCCGCTGTAAGAAAATGCCAAAAAGTGGCTTCCTTGCCTCTCCTTAGCGGGAGCCGCTTCAATCCGACGCGCTTGTCTGGCCAGGCGGGCAGGGAGTCGAGAAAATCCTTTTTGAACCATCCGTAAAGGGCTTCACCAAACGCAGTCGCATCGCCGCCAAAATCCTCCAGCCGCACCAGAGGCGGCAGCCAGTCCACACTCACGCCGCACCTCCTTGCGGCTGCCACATGAACAGATTCACTTTCGATTCACGCAGCAGCGTCGTGCGAGTCAGCGAATAGCGTGACCTCTCCTGCATCCGCGCCACCAACGCCTGCTTCGCACTGTTCGTCGCCAGCCCGCGGTTCGCGTAGCCCACCGCTCCGATCAGCAAGTCCGCGAGCTGCAACTGCTCCACTTCGTGCGACACCACCACCTGCACGCGCTCGATGATCCTGCGGTCGAAATCGTAGAGATTGTTCCCCAGCACCTCGTGCAGCTTGTGGACCTTCGCCGCGCTGCGGGTGTCCTTCTTGTCGAGATACACGCGGTAGCAACTCTGCGGACTGAACAGCGGCTCCAGCAGCGTAAACATCATCTTGTAATACCAGGTGTCGTGATCCTGCCCGAAATCGTCGTGCCGCAGCTCCGTCTTGTCCTTCACCACGAGTGCGCGGAAATGGAGGTCATCGTCGTCAAAAAAATAATCGATCACATCGCGGTAAAAATCCGTCTTCGCGGGCGAAACCTTCGTCCACTTGATCTCGAAATCCGGCGGCAGCCCGTGCGCCAATTTTTTTTCCCGGAGTCGCGTGGCGATCTCGCGCGTCTTTTCGAGCGGACACCACACCGCGCCGAGCACCATCACTTTCTGGTGGTCGTGTTCGAGGTGGCAGCTTTCGTCGCAGTAAATGTTGAAGGTCTGGCTCATGCGGTGGACTCCATGATGTTTTCAGCGGCTTTCACCCGCAGTTCGCCCGAGAGCAGTTTCGGCAAAAGGGTGTCGCGCAGCGCGCCGAGGGTCAGCGATTCGCGGTCGTTGGCGAGTTGCTTGGCGTAAAGCGGATCGATCACCCGGCTCGCGGCTGTGAGCAGTGTGTCAGGCGGCAGCGCGAGCTTCGCTTCGGAAAGATGCTCGCGTTTGATGTGGCCCATCGTCGTTGCCTTGTCGGCGGCGACATCCTGGAAAAACGGCATCGCCTCGCACAGCGCGTGATGCACAAACCACTGCGGGAATGTGTCGCAGACGACTTTGAAAATGTGCTGATTGATAAGTGCCTCGTCGCGGTGCCAGCGATACACGTCGAGCGAGCCTGACCACGCGAAGAGCAGGTCGCCGGGTTGTGCGACGTTCTCCGGCGCGGCTGCGAGGTCGTGATACACGGTCGAGCCGCCAGGGCCGGAGTTGAGTTCGGCGATGCGGATAACCATGCGCCCAGTGCCAGTAGCGCCTTTGGTGAAAGCTCGTCCGTTCACGTAGCGTGCGAGGTCGGCGATGGAGCCCACGCGCCAGCCATGGGGGATGGGGCCGAGTTCGGAATCGGTGAAGGTGCCAGGGAAGAGGGCGGCAACATCCGGGGCGAGGCCGAAGGGCGCGCGCCCGGCGGCCTTCGCCACCACCGGCTCGAAATCCACAAACCACGCCCGGAACAGTGTCTCCGCCAGCTCCTCCAGCGTCCGATTCATCCGCCGGTTCAGCTCCAGTTTTCGATCAAAGATTCGCAGCACGTCGGCGATGGCGTCCTGCTCCGCGCGGGGCGGAATCGAGATTGTGAGCTGTTTTGCCGAGCCCACATTGAAGTGTTGCTGCACCGCGCCCACGACATTGGCCGCGACTTGGTGATGCGCTACCGCGTTGACGTAGTAAGCGAGAAAGTGCGGATTCAACTTCTTCGACGGACGGATGATCACGAGATCGGAACAGTTCGCGTCGGGAAAGGAATCGGGAATCACCGTCGCCGTGCCGGGATCTCCCGTGCGGATGATGACCACGTCGCCTGGCCGGAGCCGCGATTTGCGAACCTTGTGATGAAACTCCGGTGAGATGAACTTCAAATCCTCCGTTTCGATGCGGAACGGTTTGATGTTCAGCGAGCGGAAAAACGGAACCCCTGTGCTGCGATATTCATCAGCCATCGGCCCGACGTAGCCGACCGTGATTTCGTCGGCCACGTCATCCAAGCGGACTTCCAACCAATTCAGTTCAGCCGACATTTGAGAATTCCTCCAACGTCCTCCGCAGCGCTGAAGCGAGTTCGTCGGCTTCGTCGAGTTCCTCGCGCAGCTTTCGCGTAAGCTTCGGGAATCGCTCTTCAAACGGCTCA
>JBBSDS010000421.1:0-3932 GCA_038240495.1 Chthoniobacterales bacterium
GAAGCTTGGCAGGAGTCGCTCACTACCTCCGCAGCGCATTGATCAGCTCGTCCACCTTGTCTGCGATGGGCTGCACCTCGAACTGCTGGGGCGGGTTGTTATTAATGGTGAGGCTGAGATTGCCGACGCCGTTGCTGTTGTTGCTCGTTCCGGCGATGGCAGCATTGATCTGCGCCTGCAAGTTGGCGATCTGTGCGGCTTGGGAGTCTATCAGCGCCTTCAGTTCGTTGAGCTGGTTGCGGACGAGCACGGCGTCGAGGTCGTCGCCGGGTGCGGGCTTGTTGGGATCAAAGGCCATTTGGGAATCGGGATTTAGGATTCGTGATTTTGCTTCCGAATCAGCCGACCACGGTCTTCGCCGGGTCGCTCCATGCGCCGAGCTGGCCGCCTGCGCCCACGGTGGCGATGCGGACCCACACGATCGTGCCGGGTGCGATGCCGCTGATGGTCACCTTTCCCCCGCTGAACTGCATCGCCGTCTTCCAGTTTGCCTCCACGTTCGGGTCGCCGGTGCAGATTTGCGCCACATTGAAGCTCGGGGTGCGATCCGCCTTGCACCGGGCGATGATGCTGCCGGAGAGATCGCCCGCGCGGAGCTTTACATTCTGCGGGGCGGCGGGGATGGGGCTGAGATTCGGAGTCGCGCCGCCGCCAAACTGGTAGGAGGGAAAGCCGCTCTTTTCCACGAGGGTGGCGTCGCCCTTGGCGATGAAGTTCACATACACGCCCAGGTCGTGCAGCGCCGCCTCCAGATTGTGCCGGGCGAGATTGAAGGCGAGAACGTCCGCCGAGGCGTTGCTGGCGCGGGCGGCGAGCTTCTGCCCGTAGGTGGTGAGGAGCGTCTGCAACGTTGCCGGGCTGATGCTCGGCGAGGGGAAGGAGGCCGCGTTCGCCGCCATCTCGTCGTGAATGGTCTGGCCGACGGGCGTGAGTTCCGCAGCCGTGTAGGGGGTGAAATCAATGACTGCCTTGGTGTTCATGGTTCTGGTTGTGGGTTGGAGGCCGTTCCACAGGAGTGCGGAATTCCACCGGGCACCCGGGGCATTCCATTTCAGCGCGACGGCCATCGGGTTGTCTGGGTTTGGGTTTGGGTTTTCAGTGAAAATGCCCGTTTTTCGCGGAAAATGGCGCTTTTTGCCCGTTTCGGGCCATCGCCGAGCCATTTTGCGTCGTCGCAAAGCCGCGTAGCGTTGACGCAATACGGCGTAGCGTCGTCGCTTTGCGGCATTGCGCTGGCGCTTTGCAGCGCAGCGTTAACGCTTTGCCGCGTTGCGACGAACCGATGCGGCATAGCGTCATCGCTGCGTGACGAAGCGATGGCGCAATCCGGCAAAGCGGGAGCGCAAAATGGAAAAGCAACGACGCAAAACGACCCCGCTCCAACGAACCCCGGCGAAGCCCCGTCCGGCAGTTCAGCCTCGACTTTGACCGCCAACCTACCGCAAGAATGGGACGCTCCGACGCTCCGACGCTCCGACGCTCCGACGCTCCGACGCTCCGACGCTCCGACTTGCGACAGCCGCGATGTGCAACAAAACTGGAGGGAACTCCGACATCGGCGCGGATGGGAACTGAGTGGAGCCGAAATGCAAGGAGAAGTTTCGGATATTTTCCTGCTATGACCCTACGCGCACCTGGTGCTCGGCGTAGAGCTTCCGATATTCGTAGCGGCCCCACAGCCAGCCGGGCCACGTTTGGAAAAAGAGCTTCTTGGTCGTGCTCGGCAAACTGCTCTCGAAGTATTGGGCGCTGTTCATCGAGTTGATCGCGTTTTTGATCGCCGTTGCCTTCGCCGACAGTCCCGCCTTGGACTTGTCCCACACGCGGACGATGAAGAGCGCGTTGAAAGGGAGCGTATGCCCCTGCATGAGCGCGGCGATTTTACGCTCCTTCTTCTGCATCACCGTGAGCAGCGAGAGCTTCTTCTCGCTCGCGTAATCGCCCGCGAGGCGCTCGTGCGCCTTCTCCTCGCGGGTGATTTCCTGGCGGATCGGAATCGGATCGACGTTGACCGTGATCGTGTAGTCGAGCAGCCGCAGATTGGTGAGCCGGTGGATGATTCCGGGAAACGTCATCTTCGGCCAGCGCGTCAGGACGATGGTCGAGTGATAGTGTCCGTCCATCCAGAAACCGAAATCCGCCTGGCCGTTGCCCTCGCTGTGCCAGCAGTTCTCCTGGATCGAGAGGGAAGGATCGAAAGTTTCCAGCGCATCATAGTCGAACCGCTCGGCCAGCGATGGATTCAGAAAGGACGTGAAGTGCCGGTAATGATCGGCATCGGTCATCGGGATAATCCGCGCGCCCTGCCCGCTGAAAATGCCTGTCAGCGTTTCGTGAACCTGTGCGAATTCCTGCTCAAGCTGGTTGAGCAAGTGCTCGTAATGTTTCGTCAAACTCGCGCGCGGCGCGGAAAACGAAGGTGATGTTTCGATGCTCCGCGAAATGTAGATAATCAGCCGCTGACGGCGCAGTTGCCGGTTGGTCATCGCGCGCCAGTAGCGGACGAAGCGCTCGTTGCGCGACCGGCGCGTCCAGGTGTTCGTCGCGCGCTTCGTCTCCTCGTTGTAGCGAAGGAGTGCGCGCCGATAATCGGAGTCGCAAAACCACTGCACTTGCAGGCGCTGATTGTCGCTCAACGAGGCGAGCAGGACGGAGAGCTGGTCTTGGAACTCGTTTAATTCGCCAATCTGCGCGTTGTTGAAATCCGGCGGCTCGAAGATGAAGCCCTTGGATGCGAAGCCGCCCGCATTCAGCCCATTGAAGATCAATAGGTCGCGCAGGAAGTAACCATTCGCAGGTTTCTCAACGATGGGTATCAATCGGCCACATCGTTGGTGTCCTTGAGCGGGTGTTGCGGCTGCGTTTGCGGGTTCGGACCAAAGCCCGCGCCATTCGTCCAGTAGTCCACAAGGTCGCGGTCGTAGGCGGGCGGCTTGCCCTGGCGAAATCCGAAAACGTAAATGAGCGTCAGTGCCAGCGGGATGAGGGCGATGCCGAAAGACTGGCCAAAGCTGCACCGCATCGCGCTGAACAGGAGCAGCAGTGTGATGACGAAAATGAAGACGCCAGCAACGACGAACCAAAACAGATGACCGTCGAGTCCCCACGTCCGGCCTTCGGAATCGTCGGCACTGTTCGTGTCGGAAAAGCGCAGCTCGTGGTCTTTCATTGGAATGAGCCAACGTCCACAGTCGAGCTGCCAAGGCCGAAAGCGGTGAAGAGCGCCTTCACGATCACCGGCGCACCCGCGATGATGAGTCCGCCGATGATCGAGAGCTTGCCGGCGTCGGTATCGCCGCGGCGAATCGCGAAGCCGCCGCCGACCACGCAGATGGTGCCGAAGATGAAACCGATGAGCATCACGATGCCCATCGCCTTGCTTGCGCCTTGCGAGAGGCCGCCGGACGCTTGTGCGAGGAGCGGCAGCGCTCGCAGATAGAGGAATAGTGAAGTGTTCATGCGCTTCTTTGTAGGCGATGCGCGGAACAGACCTGCTCCGTGCATGGAGCCATTTTCGCGGGCCGTTGTGCGAGACTAGCGGGCGTGAAAAATACTCCCGACCACGATGATTCTTCGCACGCCAGGCTCCGCGATCTGGAACTCCATTTACGGCGGCGGATTCGCGGACAGGATCATGTCATTGCGCGAATCGCCTCGCTGCTTCAGCGCGGCGAACTCGGCCTGCGCAAGCCCGGCCGTCCGCGCGGGAGCTTTCTATTTCTTGGGCCGACGGGTGTGGGAAAAACGGAGGTCACGCTGGCGTTCACCCGTTACCTGCTCGGCGAAGAACGCCTGTTCCGTTTCGACATGTCGGAATATCAGACGCAGGAAAGCATCGGTGTCCTGCTCGGCGGCAGGCTGGGCGAACGCGGCACCCTCGCCCTTGCACGGGACAAACATGATCGCGGCACGCTGCTCTGCGATGAAATCGA
>JBBSDS010000422.1:0-3919 GCA_038240495.1 Chthoniobacterales bacterium
ATCGCTGCGTGTGGAGCCCTCTACTACTGCGGGGAGCTGGTAAAAACGCACAATATCAATGACCAGCTTGCTCGGGCGAAGAACGAGTTTGGCAAGATCGAACCGGCGGCCAAGGCGGCGAAGAAAAGAGAGGAAGAACTGGAAGTGCAAACCAAGGCGAGTGAGCAACTCGTGAAGCGAATCGAGGGCCGATTCTATTGGGCTCCGTTGCTCGCGCAGCTTGCGCAGGTCGTTCCTCGCGAAGTGCAAATCACGCGGATGGGTGCCGACATTACGGGAACCGATGTGCGGAAATGCTCGATCATGTTTGACGGCCTCTCGGCGGGAGCCGATCCGCGCCGCGTCGCCGAGGAGTTGCGCACCGCGCTCGCCGAAAAACTGTCCCCGAACTACAAGAACGTTACCTCGGTCTTCAAGAGTCTCGAAGACGGCTCGGAATTGGTCATGCTCGACGGCAAGCAAGTGCCCACGGCGAGTTTTGCGATCAGCGTCCAGCTTTTCACCGGTGAAGAGAAATCGAAAGCCGCCCCACCCGCACGCTCCAAGAAATGAAACTCGGCAAAGAAGAAATCCAAAAAATCGTCCTCGGAGCGATGCTCCTGATCGGGGTCATTTACGCCTATTTCACGTTCCTGCTGGGTCCGCTCATCGACGGCCAGGCAGCGTCACGCAAGAGCATCGGTTCGCTGAATCCGGAAATCGCCCAAGCCAAGGCGCAGATCGCGAAGACCAAGGAACTGGAGAAATCCGCTCCCGCTGCGCAGCTCAAGAACCGGCAGATCGAGGCGATGATTCCTGAGGGCGCGCCGGTCGCATGGTTTCCGACGCGGATGGCGGACTTTTTCAAGAAGCAGGGATTCGACAAAGCGTTTACCCGCATGAGCAGCGAGGTGCCGGATAAGGATCTGCCAGGTTTCCGCCGACTTACGTGGAGTGTCGATTTGCCCAAGGTTGAATTCATGAATTTTGCCAGCGCCGTCGCGTCGCTTGAAAATGAGGAGCCGCTGCTCGAGATCAGCAACCTCCAGATCGATGCGAGCCGCGAGGAAGTCGAGACCCAGCACGCCCTCCTGACCGTCAATAACCTGATCAAACAATGAGCCCACGCCCCTTTCACCTCATGGCAGCTCTGCTCCTCGGCGCCGGAGTGGTCCGTGCCGAAGATGGCGCCTCGGCCAGAGCCGCCGAAGTGCCTCGCTACGAGCTGAAGAATCGCTCGGTCTTTGGCAACGCTGATTACCTCGCGCGAGCTCCGTTCTGGCCGATTGGCTGGACGAAGCGGAAGAATAATCAGGTTGCTGAGCCGCTCCAAGCGCCGGTCGCGCCGAAAGTCATTGTGGAAGAAAAGGATTTTAAAGTGACCAGCATTCTCCTCGGGAGCGGCACCACGCCGTCTTTGGCGGTGATCAACGGCCGCGCCTACAGCGAAGGCGAGTTTCTGCGAATGCCGAAGGGTGCGACGCCGCCGATCCGCATCCGCGTGCAGCGAATCGCCGATGGCACCGTGGTTCTCCAAAACGCTGGCCAGACGATGGTTGCCTCGCTTCATCGGCCGGAGCTGACCAGCCGCAAGTCGGAAGAACCGCTGCTCGATCCCGACCGCTGAACCGGATCAGCTTGGTTCGTTCAATTGCGCGAGCACTTCCGGATCGCGCACATCCGCCCAATCGCCCGTCAGCTCCAGCGCCTGAACCCGCCGGCCACTGAGCGCCAGGGCGCGAATCGCATCGGTCAATTCGTATTCGCCGCGCGGAGATTTTTCGAGCCTGGCGGTGAACTCGAAAATGCTCGGGCGAAACGTGTAGATGCCCGCGTTGTACCACGGGCTCGTCGGTTCACCCGGACTAGGTTTTTCGCGCAGATCGGTCATTTCAAAGCGATCGTTGACGAAGACGGAACCACCCTTGGCAATTTCTCCGGGATTGAATTTCACGCTAATCAAGGCGTCTGCCTCGTCGAGAGCGACGAGGCGTTCGTAGTTTGCCGGATCGACGAGGATGTCGCCGTAGCTGAGGATGAAGGGGTCCGTCGCCGCGAAATCTTTGGCCAGCTCCACTACGCGCCCGGTTCCATCCTGCACGACCTGCGTCGCGTACTCCACGACGATGCCGAACTTCGATCCATCGCCGAAATAATCGCGAACGACGTCAGCACGATAGCCGACGATGATCTGAAAATGCGTGACGCCCGCGGCGCGCAAGCCGTCCACGATATGCCCGAGAATCGGGCGTCCGCGCACAGCGATCATCGGCTTCGGCAGGTCGTTCGTCAGTTCGCGCATCCGGGATCCCTTGCCCGCCGCGAGGAGCACGGCTTTGGTGACGCGGCTCATTTTCGCACTTCGTCCAAAAACTCGGCGATGCGTTCCATGGCGATTTTGATCTGGTCGAGACTCGTGGCGTAACAGCAGCGGACAAAGCCCTCGCCGCTCGGGCCAAACGCCGGACCGGGCACGCAAGCGACCTTTTTCTTCTCGAGCAGGCCGAACGAAAACTCCCGGCTCGTCAGTCCTGATTTTTCGATATTCGGGAAGATGTAGAATGCACCGACGGGCTGGAAGCAGGCGAGACCGAGGTCGTTGAAGGCGCTCACGATGTAGTTCCGGCGATGCTCGTACTCGCGCCGCATCGCCTGCACCCCGCGCGCCCCGTGTTCCAGAGCTTCGATGGCGGCGTCCTGCGAGGTCGTGTTGGCGCAGAGGATGGCGTACTGATGAATCTTCATCATCGCCTCCGTCAGCGTCGCCGGAGCGCACGCGTAGCCGATGCGCCAGCCCGTCATGGCGAAAGCCTTGGAAAAGCCGTGCAGAAAAACGCACCGCTCCCGCATGCCGGGCAGCGAGGCGATGCTCACATGTTCCGCGCCGTCGTAGGTGAGTTCGCTGTAGATTTCATCGGTGAGCACGATGAGATCGTGATCGATGCAGAGCCGCGCAATTTTTTCCAACTCCGACCGGCTTTGCGTGGCGCCGGTGGGATTGCAGGGAAAGTTGAGCATCAGCACTTTCGAGCGGGGCGAGATCTTCGCTTTGAGCGCATCGGCAGTGAGCCGGAAGTTGTCTTCCGCGCGCGTCGCCACCGCGACGGCGATGCCGTGGGCCATGGTCACGCTCGGCGAGTAGCTCACGTAGCAGGGCTCGTGGTAAAGGACTTCGTCTCCGGGGTTGATCAGCGCGCGCAGTGCGAGGTCGATGGCTTCGCTCACGCCCACGGTAATGATCACCTCGGTCTTCGGATCGTAAGCGATGCTGAAGTGTTTCTGGACGTATTTGCAGATCGCGGTGCGGAGTTCCGGCAGCCCGAGGTTCGACGTGTAATGCGTGCGCCCGTTTTCGATGGAGTAGATCGCCGCTTCACGGATATGCCACGGCGTATCGAAGTCCGGCTCGCCGACACCGAGCGAGATGACTTCCTTTTCCTGCGCCACGATGTCGAAGAACTCGCGGATGCCGGATTTGGGAAGATCGCTGACGTGCGCCGCGATGTGTTTTTTGAGGGTCATTGGGGAGGGTTGATTGGTGGGAAGATTTGTGACGTGTCGGTGATATCAGTCGTCGCCGCGCGCCCCTATTTCCCGATCTGAGCGAGAAATGGGAACGCGGCTAACGAGCTCGCGCGCCGGGCGCCGGGCACTCAACAAGCCAAAAAAACGACCACTCAACAAATCCACTCATGGCGACACAGCGAGCCGGTCGGGCTTTGGTTCGCGCACGAGCGAGATGCCATTTTCCTTGTAGGTCTTGAGCCGAAAACGCGTCGCCGTGGAGATGACGCCTTTGATCGTGCTCAGCTTTTCTGCGATGAACGTGGCAATCTCCTGGAGCGTATTTCCTTCCACGACGACGAGCAGGTCGTAGCCGCCGCTGCTCAAGTAACAGCTTTGCACTTCCGTAAATTTCGCGATGCGCGCGGCGAGCCGG
>JBBSDS010000423.1:0-3916 GCA_038240495.1 Chthoniobacterales bacterium
GCCGATATTTATGACCCTCGGGTTGCGCCGATTTGTCTTCCCATCGTGCCTTCAATTCCTCCATGCGACCCGTCGCGACCGCATATCTCCACATCTGCCACATCGCAGCGCCACTCTTTGGCTTCTGCAATGCCAGCATTTCGTAGCGCTCGATGGCTGGGGGCCAATCGACGGCACGCAGAGGGGTAGCGACGAAGAGCAGACAGAAGACAAGCGCGGCAGCGGCGTGAAGTCTCATTGCGATGGGGCGACCGGTTCGGGATTTGATTTGCGGCGTGTCCAGCGTGGTGACTGGAGTGGTGACATTGCGTATTCTTCGGGCCACCGCTTCGCTGCAACGTCAGCCACAAAGAGTAGTAGGCCAAGCCCGACCAACCACGACCACAACTCGCGTTCAAGCGGCGCGGTGCGGCGGTCGTCGCGTAGAATGTCGGCGGGCTGCGGATTGAAAATTCCGCCGGTGCGCGCGGCGATGGCGCGCAGCTTCGCCTCGTCTGGCGGGCGCAGCAGGAATTCGTCGGGATAGCCGACGCTCGCGCTCAGCGCCTGCCGATCGACGACCTCGCCGTGCTGCTTGAAGACGATCTGCGCGTGATGCCCGCCTTTTTCCGGCGCCGCCCATGAGCCCTCGAACCGGCCCGGCGCAGTACGACTGAGTGCGATGCTTTTCTGCCGGCCTTGCGGATCGCGCACCGAGACTTCGCCCGTCACGTCCGCGAGAAAGCGTCCGCGCTCATCGACGGCGTTGACGATCAAGCGGAAGCCGTCGCCTTCGCGCTGAATCTCCGCGGGAAAGTTGCGCAACGCCCGCCCGCGCATCAGCCGCCGCGCGAGTTGCGCCCAGAATTTTCCGTAGCCCTCCCACTTCAGCCACTCGACGGCCCAGCGATTCCGCGCGTCGGAGGTGAACGCGCCCGCCTGCCCGAGACCGTAGCGCCACGTCGCGAGCAGCGGTTCGCCGCGCTCGGTCACGAGCCACGATTCGGCGGTCGGTTTGAGCTTCGTCGTCACGTAGCCGAGCAGGAACGGCGCGGTCTCGAAATTGATGCCCGTCAGGAAATCCGCGGGGCGCACGGGCATCGGCAGGAACGGCGTTTCCTGGATCGCGGACTTCGATGCAGTCATCGTCTCGCGTGCAAAAATCTGCGGGATGCTCTGCGGATTATCGGTGAAGTAATAGCGCCCGTTGCCCCAGCCGGCGATCTGTTCGACGAGCTTCGTGTCCGCGTCGCTGCCGACCGCGACGCCACTCACCGTGATGCGCTCCTGCGCCATCTGCGAAGTCAGCTCGAAGAACGGCCCCGGCGTCGAGACGCCGTCGGTCAGCAGGATCATGTGTTTCAGTTTCGCGGGGGTCGCGCTGAGCTTGGAAAAGCCCAGTTCCATGCCGGGCGCGATGTTCGTCCCGCCGCCGGCCTGGATCGCGGCGATGCGCTGTTGCACGCCGCTCTTGTCCGTCGCCAGCGCCATTTCTGATGCCCAAAAAGCTTCGTGATCGAACGCGACGACGCCGACGTAATCCCGCGCCGAGAGCAACTCGACCGCGGCCTTCGCCGCGTCCTTGGCCATCTCCATTTTGTCGCCCGACATGCTGCCACTGCGGTCGATCACGAGCACCAGTCCCAGCGACGGAGTTTCCTGCTCCTTTTCAAAATCGCAGCGCACCGGCAGGACTTCCTCGATCGGCGTCTGGTAGTAGCCGCCGAGGCCAAAGGCCTGATCGCCGCCGAGCATGAGCAACCCGCCGCCGAAATCGCGCACGTAGCTCGCGAAGAGCTGCATCTGCGCGGGCGCGAGGTCGGTGGCCGGCACGTTGTCGATGATCACGAGATCGTAGTTTTGCAGCTCGCCGAGTTCCGTGGGCGCGCCGGTGGCCGGTCGCACGTCGAGCAGGATTCCCTCCTGCCGCAGCGCGAGCGCGAGGTAGCGCGCCTGCCCCGGTTTGTCGGCCAGCAGGAGCGCCTTCGATTTGCCCTCGCTCTGCACAAACGCGGACGCGGCGTTGTTGTCGGCGAGGGTGTCGTCTTTGGCGCGGACTTGCACCGTGAACTCCGAGAGCCGCTCTTCGCCTTTGACGGATTGCGTGAACTCAAAGCGGTTCACGCCCGGCTTTAGTTTTTCCGTCTTGAAGGCGACACGCGCGCCGCTTTTGAAAATCTCGACCTCCGCATCCATCTCGCGGTTCGCAGCGATCTCCGCCTGCACGCGGAACGGCTCGTCTTCTTTCACCTGCCGCGGCGCGCTCACGCTCCGCACGAGCACTTCCGGACGGTCGGACGGTCGGGCGAGCAAGGCATGCACACGGACGCCGGCGCCGGAAAGTCCGGCCAACTGCGCCTCGACTGCACCACTCGTCTCCACGCCGTCGCTGATTAAAATCACGGTCTTCGCGAAGCCGGGCGGGAATGAGGCCTCCGCGAATTTGAGCGCGCCTGCGAGGTCGGTCCGGTCATCCTGCAGCGTGCCCGGCACAATCTCGCCGAGGCTCTTTTCGTCCTTGGTCAGCGCGGACTTTCCGGCGAAGGCGATCCAGCTTTGCGACTTCACGCCCGTGGGCTGCGCGACGAGATTTCGCGCGGCCTCAAGCGCGGCGCTGCCGACGCTGCGGCTCAAGTCCACGAGCCAGATGACGTGCGTCTCGCGCCGCTGCTGCACCCAGCGCGGGTCGGTGAGCGCGAGGACCGTGAGCACGAAGACTGTGCAGCGCAGTGCTAGGCTGAGTCGGCGGCGGCGAGGTGAAAATGGCGCGAGCGTGCGCCGGTGCCACCACGCGATGAGCCCGAGCCCGAGGAGCGTCCAGAGCAGACCTGGATGAGTCAGTTCAAGCTCCATGACTGATGGCGCGTCGCCTCATCTCCGGTTACCCGAAAAACTTTCATTCAGTGATCCTCCTGGAAAATGACCACCATTCTCCGAGCAACCAGCACGCTCCGAAAATCACCGCCCACCACCACGGCGGAAATCAGCTCCACCAGGCGATGGCGACCGCGCCGGGAGCGCTGGCATTCACGGGCGCATCATCGGGAACGGTGCGCGCGAGCGCGCTCTCGACCGGGCCGGGCAATGCCTCGACCGCGGCGGCTGCGGCCTCCTGGCGCAGCGATTCGACGACATTGCCGAGCAGGATGGGAAAGGCCGTGCGCAGAACGAAGTCAGACGATTCGAGATCGAACGGCAGCACCAGCCAGCGACGCCCGCCGCGCCACTGCCCAAAAATCAGCGGCTTGCCGAAACTCTCCGCGAGGACTTCCGCGCCTGGCGCCGGCGCAAATTCACGCGCTGCTTGCAGGCTGATTTTTTCGATTCCCGTGTGCCGCAACAGCGGGGACTCGCGTTGAAATTCGCTGACCATCGGGCGCTCGATGGCCCCGCGCAATTCGCCCCAGAATCCGCCCGCCGCTGGATCGATGAGCAGGCAAGCCTCGGCCGCAAAGTCCGGCGGCGGCAGGCTGCGATAGAAAATGTAAAGGGTGCCGGGCAACGGTGCCGGCCGCGGGAGGGCGAGCCGCTCGGCCGGCCAGGTGCGTTTCCACGTCACGGAATTGAGCGAGCGCAGGGCGGCGTCGAGGAAGCCGTTCGCGGGTGCGACCAATTCCACTTTTACCGCCGACTGCTCGGGCAGCACAGCCACCGCGCGGTCGTCGCGCACCAGCCGGTCCGGCGGGAAACCTGCAAGCTTTGCCTCGAAGCGCGTGGTCTGCTCGGCGCGTCCATCCCAGGTGTGCTCCCACGGCTGCCCCGGGGTGAGCGTGAGCGTCTGCACATCCATGATCCGGCCCTCGCGATACACCTCGAGGCTGCCGGAAATCGGCGCCGGTCCGCGCGCTTCCACCCGCGCCGCAAGTTGAAACTCACCCGGTCCGGAGAAGGCGCGGCGCACCGCGAAAAGCGTGAGCCCCGCATTCACGCCATCGCC
>JBBSDS010000424.1:0-3890 GCA_038240495.1 Chthoniobacterales bacterium
CGGCATCTCAGCGGTCGTCCGCAGGGTTCGCGACCTTTCACGTTGCTCGATTTCTTTCCGCGCGATTTCCTTCTCATCGTCGATGAATCGCACGCGTCGATCCCGCAAATCGGCGGGATGTACGAGGGCGACAAGTCGCGCAAGACGGTGCTCGTCAATTACGGCTTCCGCCTGCCGAGCGCGCTCGATAACCGGCCGCTGCGTTTCCCGGAGTTCATGGAGATGACCAATCAGCGGCTCTACATCAGCGCGACGCCGGCGGAGTTTGAGATCAAGAATTCGGTCGTGGGAAACGACGCCTATTTTCCGCACAAGCGCGAGCGCATCGGCGAAGAGGAATCCGAGCCCTTCGCGCTCGCCGGCGTGCCTCTGCCGACGGCGCCAAAACTTTCACGCACCGACGCGCCGATCGAGCAATTCGACGTGCAGACGCCGGGCGCACCGCTCGTCGTCGAACAGATCATCCGTCCGACGGGCTTGCTCGATCCGCAAATCACCATTCGTCCTCTCAAGGCGCAAATCGACGACACGCTGGAGCTTTGTCGGCAGCGCATCGAAAAGAATGAGCGCGTGCTCATCACGACGCTGACCAAGCGGACGGCGGAGGATCTTTCCGACTACCTCAAAGATGTCGGCTTGAAAGTGCGCTACCTGCACAGCGACATCGACACGATCGAGCGGGTGGAAATTCTGCGCGCGCTGCGGGCGGCGGAGTTTGACGTACTCGTCGGAATCAATCTGCTCCGTGAAGGGCTCGACCTGCCGGAGGTCTCGCTCGTCTGCATCCTTGATGCGGACAAAGAAGGCTATCTGCGGTCGCAGACTTCACTCATCCAGACGGCGGGCCGCGCGGCGCGGCATGTGAACGGACACGTCGTACTTTTCGCGGACATCGTGACGAAGAGCATGCAGGCGTTGCTCGCGATCACCGAATACCGCCGCGCCAAACAAATTAACTACAATGAGAAGCACGGTATCACGCCGCGCAGCGTGCAGCGGGCAGTGCAGGAAAGTTTGCACACCATTTTGCGAGGCCGCGAAGTCGAGGCTTCGATGGTTCGAGAAAGCGGCGCGGACCTGAATCTCACGGACCTGCTCCGCGAATTGGAGCAGGAGATGATGACGGCAGCGGGCAATCTCGAATACGAAAAAGCCGCGCTGCTCCGGGATCAAATCGCCGAACTCAAAGACGGCACGGGCATTTCCAAGATCGAGCCGAAACGGAAGCCGGTAAAGTACGGCGCAAAGCCGGGCAAGCGGACGAAGGCGCGGGCTTAGCAGCCGGTTGAAAAATCTCGGTAAGGCCCAGTCATCCTGAGCGGAGCGCCGCGATGGGCGCAGAGTCGAAGGATCGGGTAGAGTCGCCATTGGCGTCCATTTTTTAAAAATACCGGCGGTCAGAGGCGCGGTAATAGCTATGGAGTTGTAAGACCTATGTTTTCCATACAACCTATTTCGCTCCGCTGGCTCCTCCGGTTTATCGCCGCGTTGGTTCTCTTCGCCAATCTTGCGCCGCGCGCCTCGGCCCTCGTCTCGCTCACCTCGGAAGAAGCCGAAATCGTTGACTTGATGATGAACAGCCCCGGGCAGCGCCGTGCGGGCATTCAACTAGATCCGATCCTGACCCGAGTCGCTCGTGAACGCGCAGTCGACATGGCCGCGCGCAATTATTTCGATCACATCAACCCCGATGGAAACGGCCCCAACTTTCTCGTCAAGCAAGCCGGCTATACCCTGCCCGCCTCGTGGAGTACATCGCGTACCGCGAACAATATCGAATCGATCAGCGCCGGTTATGGGACTGCGGCTGAGGCCTGGCAGGCTTGGATGCAGTCGGCACCGCACAAGACGCATCTGCTCGCGCTTGATGATTTTTACGTGAATCAAACCTCGTGCGGCGTCGGCGTCGTCCACGACGCGAGAAGCACCTACAAGGTGTACTGGGTGGTCATCACCGCTCCTCCGATGGCGGCCAAAAACGGCGCGGAACAGTTGGACGGCGCGCACTTTATTTCGCAGTCGGTGCCGGGCACTCTGAACCCCGGAGATAGGGTGGAAGTCACGATCACTTTTCAAAATATCGGCACGACCACCTGGAGCGAAGCGGCTCAGGTCCGGCTTGCTTCGGAATCGCCGGAGGACAACCGGACGTGGGGGCTCGATCGCGTGTTCCTCGCGGCGCCGGTCGCGTCAGGAGGCGAGGTCATTTTCCGGTTCACGATCGTCGCTCCGAGTACTGCGGGCACCTACGATTTTCAGTGGCGGCTGCTGCGCGAAGGTGCGGATTCATTTGGAGAATTTACGCCCAGAATCCGGGTGACGGTCGGCGTGCCCGCGCCTCCGGCGCCGCAGTATTCCGCCGCGTCTTATCGACCAGCCGATTCCTCATCCGGCGACTCGAAGGGCAAGAAGAGCAAAAAGAAAAAGAAGAAGAAGAAGTGAGCCGCGCCTGGGCATTTTGCCCCCGTTTCCGAAAGCACGCATGAACTGGCACGGAGCGTGTTTCGATTAGGAGAGCAATGCGCGTTTTTCATCTCATTCTCGCCTTTGCGTTTTCCGCCGAACTCGCGTTCGCCACCGATTCGGAACCCGCCAGCGGGCTTCGCGAAGTGCCGCTGGCGCAGCTTTCGGATCGGAGCGTTACGCCGCTCGGCCAGGCGGCGCTCACCATCCGCGCCAGCGAATGGAAGTACGCCGAATCCGCAAATTTCATCTACCACTACTTCCACAGTTTCATCGTCGCGCCGGTCTCGGTGGAGGCGGAATTCTACTATCGGGTCGTCGCGAAAGAGCTCGAGAAGGACACGACGCAGTGGGAGCGGAAATGTCATGTTTTCATTTTCGAGGCCGATGCGGATTGGGCGGAATTTCAACGCAAGGGCGCGCTCGATCCGTGGACGGGCGGGATCCATTCCGGGGGCTCCCTTTTCGTGCAGCGAAATCCGGAAATGAAATTCAAAGGGAGCACGCTGGGCCATGAAGTGACCCATCTGGTGATCGAGCGCTTTTACGGCGCGGGCGTGCCGCTTTGGCTGAACGAAGGGTACGCCGAATATGCGTCGTCGCGCTTTTATGCCGCCTTCAACCGCGCTCGCGGTTACAATGCCCGACCGCGTTCGCGACCGGTGCCGGCGAATCTTTTCCAGCCCGTGGGTCAACTCACGTCGATGATGACCTACCCGGTGGATGTGGTGCAGGTCGGAGTATTTTACAGCGAATCCGAGCGGCTGGTGCGCTTTCTCACTGCGGCCGACAAACGCGGGTTCGGCCTTTTCCTCGAAGCGGTGTCGAAAGGCAATCGCATCGAGACGGCGCTGACGAAAGGCTTCGGAGCGCGATTTATCAACTTGGATGCGCTGGAGCGGGAGTTTAAGAGTTATGCCATTCAGGAAAATGGCACGGCTCACTCCGACTAAACGCTCCATCCGCCGCCGGTTCACGGACCGGTGGGCACTCCTTTGCCGGTGATGGCGGCGACCAAGACGAAAGGCACGACGCAGGTCTGCGTGGTGCTCGGATCTGACGAATCGGAGGTCAAGCGCGTCGCCCGGGAACGGGCCGATGAATTGACGCCGGCGGGCGGTGGCGATTTCGCCTGCGACGTGATCGACGGCGCTGTAACCAACGCGGACGAGGCCGCGACGAGGATTCGCCAGACGATCGAGGCGTTGCTGACCTTTCCGTTTTTTGGCGGGGAAAAGCTCGTCTGGTTGAAGAGCGCCAGCTTCCTCGCCGACGATCAAACCGGGCGCGCACAGGCGGTGACCGAGGCTCTGGAGACACTCGCCGAGACGCTCAGTGGCGGACTTCCAGAAAGCACGCGGTTTTTGCTCAGCGCGGTCGGCGTCGATAAGCGGCGCAGCTTCTACAAAACGCTCGGCAAGCTCGGC
>JBBSDS010000425.1:0-3863 GCA_038240495.1 Chthoniobacterales bacterium
ATCTGGCGCTGGGAGCAACCAGTCCGGTTGAACACTATCTCTGATCTACCGACGGCAGGACAAACACCGCGGGGCAGTGGTTTACTACGGCTTCCTCGACACCCAGCTCACCGACCCCCAGATGGCGGGTGGGACACTTTGGTGGGCAATCGGGCGATGGCGTACTATGTCGAGCCTGAAGCCGCGATCCGGTTCTACGCGCCACATATGCCGGTTCGCGCCGTTGGGCATCGCATCGTCGCTCGAGTGCCGATGTTGGTTGAGCGGCTGATGAACGACAACTACATTTCCCCAGCGACGACAATTACATTTCCCCAATGACGACCTGAATTTCCCAGGTTGCCTGCTCTTCCCCGTTGACTGAAATTGGTTTTAGACTGTCGGGATTCCTCGCCTGGAAGGGAGTCCGCGATGGTGATGGATCAACAGGTCCGAACGCTGAAGTTCTGGCTTGGCAAGGAGGCGTCGCTGACGTTGGCAGCGGCGAAGGCGGGCATGGATCGCAAAACGGCACGGAAGTATCGGGACGGCGGTGATCGGCCATCACGGCTGGCGGAGCAGACGCCGGCGCGGACCTGGCAGACGCGCGCGGATCCCTTCGCCGAGGTTTGGACGGAGGTCGAGGCGCTGCTCGAGCAAGGGCCGGGTTGGGAAGCCAAGACGCTCTTTGAGGAACTGCAACGCCGTCATCCGGATCGGTTCGCGGTGGGCCAACTGCGCACGTTGCAGCGGCGGGTCAAACAGTGGCGGGCCACGCGCGGGCCGGACAAGGAGGTTTTCTTCGCGCAACAGCACGTGCCGGGCCGGCTGGGCGCCTCGGACTTCACGCACATGACGGAGCTGGGCGTGACGATCAACGGCGAGCCGTTCGCGCACCTGGTGTATCACTTCGTGCTGACTTACTCGAACTGGGAGCACGTGACGCTCTGCTTCTCGGAGAGTTTCGAGAGCTTCAGCGACGGCTTCCAGAACGCGGTGTGGACGCTGGGCGGAGTGCCGGCCGAGCATCGCACGGATCGAATGAGCCTGGCGGTTCAGGCCTCGGGGTCGCTTTTCTTCACGCGTCGTTATGAGGCGGTGATGGCGCACTACGGGGTGAGGCCGCAGGCAATCAATGCGGGGAAGGGCCACGAGAACGGCGATGTCGAGCAGAGCCATCACCGCTTCAAGCGCGTGGTGGAACAAGCATTGTTGTTGCGTGGCCGTCGGGATTTTCCGAGTCGAGAAGCATACGTGGCGTTCTTGCACGACCTGTGTGCCAACCGCAACGCCAACAGAAAGGAGCGTTTCGAGGAAGAGACAAAGCAACTGCGCGGGCTCCCCCAACGGCGGTTGGAATCGTTTCGACGACGGCGCGTACGGGTGCAGTCGGGAAGCACGATCGCGGTGGAGAGGAACCTTTACTCGGTGCCGGCGCGCTTGATCGGCGAGTGGGTGGAAGCGCGGGTCTACGCCGACACGATCGAGGTGTGGTACGACCAACGAAAGGAGGAAGTGTTGCCGCGTTTGCGCGGCCGTTACAAGCACCGCATCAACTACCGGCACGTGATCGGCTGGTTGATCCGCAAGCCGGGCGCGTTCGCCAGTTATCGCTATCGGGCCGACCTGTTTCCGACGAGCCGTTTTCGCATGGCCTACGATCAATTGGCGGCGACGGCGTCGGGGCGATCGGTCCGAGAATACCTGGGGATACTGCACTTGGCGGCCCGGCAGAGCGAGGTGGAAGTGGACGAGGCGCTACGGCGTTTGCTCGAAGCGGGCGACGGCGTGAGCCTGGCGGCGGTGGAAGCGCTGGTGCGGCAAGGAATGGCGCCGGCGCGGGCGATGGAAGTTCATGTCGAACCCATCGACCTATCGACATACGATGATTTATTCGAAAGCAAGGAGGTGTGGCATGAAGACGGCCGAAGCGAAGGACGTGAAGCCGCGACTGGTGAGTTGCCTGAAGGAACTGCATCTGCCGACGATGCGGGAAGCGTTCCCGGCGCTGGCGGACCAGGCCCGGCAAGAGTCGCTGAGTTACGAGCATTACCTGCTGGAACTGGTGAGCCGGGAGTGCGAGGAAAGGGGGCAGAAACGCGTGGAACGCTTGCTGAAAGATTCGCGTTTGCCGCTGGAGAAGAACCTGGCGACGTTCGACCTGAAACGTCTGCCGGCGAAGGTGGTGCAGCAGGTGCGCGCGTTGCTGACGGGTGACTTCGTGGAGCGGCGCGAGAACGTGCTGATGTTCGGCGCGGTGGGTTCGGGGAAGACGCATCTGCTGTGCGCCATCGCGCAGGAACTGGTGCGGCAAGGTCGGCGAGCGTACTTCAGCCGATGCAGTTTGTTGGTGCAAGAACTGCTGCAAGCCAAACAAGACTTGCGCTTGCCACGGGTCCTGAAGAAACTGGCGGGCTACGAGATCGTGCTGGTGGACGACCTGGGCTACGTGCAACAAAACCGTGAAGAGATGGAGGTGCTCTTCACGTTCCTGGCCGAGCGCTACGAGCGCGGCAGCGTGCTGCTGACGAGCAACCTGCCATTCTCGAAATGGGAACAGATTTTTCGAGATCCGATGACGACAGCCGCGGCGATCGACCGATTAGTGCATCACAGCGTCATCGTGGAACTGAACCTGCCGAGCTACCGGGCGGAGCAGGCGAAGAAAGGCAAGGAGAAACGCAACGACGAATCGCCGTAGCGAGCATGGCGAAGAGCCGCTGGTGAATGGTGAAGCCGCTGCCAGGGTCAAGGTTGGATTTTTTAAGGCATGGCTCCGGTGTCCGATGGACGGAAAAAGGCCCCTGACCACCACTGTGGACAGGGGCCGCAAGCGCCATCGGCGCACCGTCGGCCGAGTTATCCCTTGTTGGGTTGCGTCCCCGCAGAGCCCAACTCCGTTTCACCCGGCGGCGACACGGTAATCGGGACGCATTCGAGGAACAAGAGCAAGCTCGCGATCGCCCAGAAGAAAAACGCGGGAACCACCTGAGAAAGCAGTGTTAAACTGGGATGCAAACGGGGAATTCTAATTGTCGCTGGTGGGGAAAAGTAATTGTCGTCAAACAAGAGATTCCGTGGCAAAACGTTCCGTCGCGGCGAGACCATGAGGACAGCTAGCCCGGCAACCCACGCTGACATCTGGCCGATCCGAGCCTCACTCGGATCGGGTGGCTGAGGCTAAGAAACATTCTCCACGGGCCCGACGTTTTCGGATCGTTCGTCTTTCGTTCCTTGGAGTTCAGCGGAAAGGTACCTTACCTTGGCCAAGAAGATCAAAGCTCACTCATTGACGGGGCAGATTACCCCGGAACTGATGCGGACCGCCTTCCGGAACGTTAAACGGAACCGGGGGGCTGCCGGGATCGACAAGATCAGTCCCGGCGCGCCGGGACTGGCTCTCATGCGATGCCTGAAGGACGGGACATACCAATCCCTCCCTCTAAAGCGTGTCCACATCCCCAACGGCGATGGCAAAACCAGACCTTTGGGCATCCCCGCTGTGCGCGACCGCGTTGCTCAGGAGGTGATTCGTCAACTCCTCTGTCCGCTCTTCGAGCGGATCTTTCACGACGACTCCTACGGCTTCAGGCCGGGGCGAAACTGTCATATGGCCGTCGTGCGGGTCATCGAACTCCGCCGGCAAGGGCGAGCGCGTCCGCCCACGCGCTTGGCGTTTTTTTCACAGACCAAATCCATCACGAAAACACGAAAGGACGAAATCACGAAAAAGACAAAGAATGATTGCGGTTCTGGTCGTTTTTCGTGATTTCGTCCTTTCGTGATTTCGTGATGGATTTTGATCTTGCACGGTGAAATTTCGATGGGCACGCCGCAAGGGGGCGTCATTTCCCCTTTGCTCGCCAACATCGCTCTCAACAGCC
>JBBSDS010000426.1:0-3861 GCA_038240495.1 Chthoniobacterales bacterium
CCCGATCTCGGCGCAAGCCTTCACGAAGCGATTTCCGAGGCAAATCCATCCGTTCTGGAAATGAATCCGATCCGGGCGATCATGCGGACCCACGCGACGTTGCTCCTTCGCGAGCAAACGGAACTCATTCGAGATACGCGCGCTCGGCTCGACGCCGGACGCCCGATCGAATCTCGCGACTCCGTCGTGCTGCCCGGCCTGCGCTGGGAACTCAATGCCAGCTCAGAGAAAAGGACGGTGAGCACGCGGCTCATCGGCGTGCCCGAATGGATTGCCAAAAAACTGGTGAGCACCGACGATTTCTGGCTACTCCCGCTCGATGGCAGCGTAACCTGGCAATTTCATTTGCCTGGAAGGACGACGAGCCGGAACTGAAATCGCAAATTAGTAGTGCTCCCGCGAGAACCGAGGCGGAGGATGGGAATAGTAGATGTCGGCTGGCGGGCGAGAAGCACCTCGAGCTTCAGTGTTGACGCGCTCGCCTCCCGGCTCACGCGCTTTCTGCCGGGAAAGGATGGAAAATAAGAAAATCGACCGCAATCGCTGTAACAATCGGCTTTCCGGAGTGATCTCGGCCCGACGGCAAAAAAACGGCCGGTGCCTTACTCAAGGCACCGGCCGCCCCAACCAAGGAAAGTAATGTCGCTCGCTATTTCAGGGGATTCAACACGGCGAAGATCCGTTTGCCTTTGCGGTCGATATTCAGCACCACGCCCTTGCTGCCTTTCGTCACCAGGCCAGTGGTGATCGCCGAAATGCAGCCAGCGGAATCCTTCACCGAAACCGCCTCGACTTCGGTAATGACGTCGTCAGGAAAAATCTCCGCGCGCGCTGCCGGGCTCTCCGGAATCGTGGCCACCACTCGCGCTCCAGCCGGCTCAACGTCGCGGAGTTTTAATCCGAAGGATTCCAGCTTAGCGTCCGCGCCCTTTTGCGGTGAAAGGTTGGCGACTTTGGTGATTTCGGTGGGCAATTCGCCGGTCGCGACAGGGATATGCAAAGTGCTGCCGGCGCGCCAGATGGTCAGCTGGACCGGTTCGCCGATTTTCTTTTTGAGGATCTGTTTTTGCAAGTCGTGGGCGCTGGCGACTTTCACGCCATCCACTTCGGTGATCACGTCCGCCGGGCGCAGGTCGCTCTTGTAGGCTGGTGCGTTGGCTTCGATCGTATCCACGATCACACCCTGATCGATCCCGCTCACATGGGAGCGCAGGCTGGCCTTTTCGCTCAGAGTCTCAATCCGAATGCCGAGCCACGGACGCTGCACTTTGCCCGTCGCGATCAGTTGCCGCCCGACATCTTCGAGCATGCTGGAAGGAATCGCGAAAGCGAGGCCGCGGCCGATGCCATTGATGAGTGTATTCATCCCGATGACCTTGCCCTCGACGTCGAAAAGCGGTCCGCCGCTGTTGCCGGGATTGATGAACGCGTCGGTCTGGATGTAATCCTCGTAAAGGATGGTCGCCGATGTCGGGCCGAGCAGGTTGGTGCGGCCTTTCCCGCTCACCCAGCCCACGGTGAAGCTGTAATCCTGACTGAACGGCGCACCAATCGCACACACGAGCTGGCCGACCCGCAAGGCGTCGCTGCTCCCAAATTCGACGGTCGGTAAATCTTTCGCGTCGATCTTCAACACAGCGATGTCGGTCTTGTCGTCCTTGCCGATCAATTTCGCCGGAAAGCTGCGTCCGTCCTTGAGCCGGACTTCCAACGTTTCCGCGTCCGCCACGACGTGATTATTCGTAAGCACGTAGCCGTCTTTCCGAACGATAAACCCAGAGCCTTCGCTGCGACTGGACGGCCCGGGCAGACGCCACGCTTGACCCGAACCTTCCTTGTCCTTCGACGTTTCCTTTTGCGGGGGGCGTCCCTCTTCGAGCAGAAATTCAAAGCCCTTTGGCAAGTCGCGATCGTCTTCCTCCTGCCGCTTGCGCACATCGATGACCACAACCGCAGGGGCCACTTTTTCGTAAACCTGGACAAAGCCCTCGTCGATCGCCTTCAGCAACCCCAAAGCCGCGGCTCCCTTCTCAGCATCGGCACCAAAAGCTCCCGACAGCGGGAGCAGCGCGAAGCTGAGGATAACCGGCAGCACGGAGCGCATGGACGTGGCGAATACGACAGGGGAGCAAACGGTTCGTTCAAACGATTTGCGGATAAATTGCGGAAGTCACGAGGCGCGCACGACATCGCAGGCCTTCGTCCTCGTCCTCGTTCTCGTCCTCGTCCTCGTTTTCCGACATTCGAGGACGAGGACAAAGGACGAGGACGAGGACGATGTTGCGCGTGGAGTTTCGGTTTATCCGTGTAGTCGTTTCGCGCCGCGCCCGCCGGCCCCCGCGACCGTTGACTTCCCCTCCCCGGCTCCTAACGTCTGCCGGTCTATGGCTGGCCTCGTCATCAAACCTCGTTCGCGAATTCTTCACGGCCACGATTGGGTCTATTCCAGCGAGGTTTTGAAGGCGTTTGGCAACCCGCAGGATGGCGATGTGGTGTCGCTCAAGGATGGGCGGGATCAATTGCTCGGCACGGCGATTTACAACAGCAAATCGCAGATCATTGCCCGCCGGATTTCGCGCCAGCGGCAGACGCTCGATCTCGATTTTTTTCAGCGGCGGTTGAAGCAGGCGGTCGATTACCGCGCGCGGCGCGGGCTCGATCCGCGGCTCTGCCGGCTGGTTTGGAGTGAAAGCGACGGGCTGCCCGGAGTGATCGTGGATCGTTACGGAGACCACCTCGTGGTGCAAACGCTGACGCTGGCCATGGATCAGCGGAAAGCGCTCATCGTCGAGGCGCTTCAGGCGCTGTTGAAACCCGTGTCGATCGTCGAGCGGAACGACGCTCCGATTCGGAAGGCGGAAGGGCTCGAACTGCAAACCGGGATGCTCGCGGGGGAACCGCCGGACGCTTTCGAAATTTCGCTCCAGGGACTGACTTTCGAGGTCGATCTTCTCCGCGGCCAAAAGACCGGATTTTATCTCGACCAATTGCCCAACTACGCCGCCGTTGCAGCGCATGCTCGCGGACGGAAGGTGCTGGATTGTTTCGCCAACCAGGGAGCTTTTGCGCTCGCCTGCGCGAAAGCCGGAGCGGCGCAGGTGCAAGCGGTGGAGATCAGCGAGGAATGCGTGAAACTCATCCGCGGCAATGCCAGGCGCAACGGCCTCGCGATCGAAGCCTACGTCCAGAATGTCTTCGACCTGCTGAAAGATCTCGAACGCCAGGAAGCCCGCTACGACTTGATCATCCTCGATCCGCCATCCTTCACAAAATCCAAAGGCACGCTCGGCGACGCGCTCCGGGGCTACAAAGAAATCCACATTCGCGCGCTCAAGCTGCTCAATCCCGACGGGCTGCTCGCGACCTTTTGCTGCTCGCATCACGTCAGCCACGAGGCGTTCTTTGGCATGGTCAACGAAGCGACCGTGGACGCGCGGAAAACGCTTCGGCAACTGGCGACGTATTCGCAAGGCGCCGACCACCCGATCATCACCACGCTGCCGGAAACGGAGTATTTGAAAGGGTATCTCTTCGAGCTGGCGCCGGGCCGATGAGCGAAGAGGCTCACCGTCCTCCGCTTTCGACGCTGCGGCTTTTCCGGCTGCTGCTCTGGGTGCATTGGCGGTCGTTCCTCGCGCGATTCCGCGGCGCAAAACGAGACTCCCCCGCGCTGTTCGCCGTGCTCGTGACGTTCGTGCTCGGCTATCTCGCCATCGGCTACTGGCTGTTTTTTACGGGGCTGAATTTTCTCTACCGCTTTCCCATCGTCGGCACGCTGCTCGCGCAGCGCCTGCTCTATCTCATCTTCGGTTTCTTCTTCGTGATGCTGGTTTTCTCAAACCTCATCATCGGCTACTCCAC
>JBBSDS010000427.1:0-3849 GCA_038240495.1 Chthoniobacterales bacterium
GTCACACGATGAAACTGGAAGAGCCGTTCTTCGTGCTCGCGACACAAAACCCGATCGAGCAGGAAGGCACCTACCCGTTGCCCGAAGCGCAGAAGGATCGGTTCATCTTCCTCGTGAAAGTCGATTATCCAGACCGCGAGCACGAACGACAGATTGTTTCGCGGACCACCGGAACGTTCGAGGCCGATCTCCAACCGGTGATTGACGGACAACGAATCCAGCAGTTGCAAAAAGTCGTGCGCAAAGTGCCAGTGCCGGACCACGTCATGGACTTCGTGCTCGATATCGTGCGCTTCACCCGTCCGAACAATCCGGAAGCGCCGGCTTGGATCAAAGAACTCGTCGAGTGGGGTGCTGGTCCGCGCGCCTGTCAGAATATCGTGCTCGCGGCTAAAGTTCGCGCGGTCTTGCGCGGACGTTTCCACGTCACCGACGACGACATCGAAGCACTCGCGCTGCCGGTGTTGCGACATCGCATCGTTCCGACCTTCAATGCCGAGGCGGAAGGCATCAAGGTGGACGACATCATCACGAAGATCATCAAGGCGGTGCCGCGCGGGGAAGCGAAGCGGGCGCTGTGATCTTGGAAAACGCTCAACGTTCAACTTTTAACGTCCAACCTTCAACGATGAGAAGCCGCCGCTACTCCGCCGCTTCCTTGAACGTTGAACGTTGGACGTTGGACGTTGAACGTGCTCCCCAATCGCGCCGCTAATGGCCCACGTTAGCGATTTCCTCACCCCCGCCGATCTCCAAAAGATCAGCAACCTCCAGATCGTCGCCAAGCAGGTGGTGGAAGGCTTTTGCTCGGGCATGCACCGCTCGCCGCACAAGGGTTTCAGCGTCGAGTTCAAGCAGCACCGGCAGTATGTCCCCGGCGATGAAATCCGGCATATCGACTGGCGTGCATTCGGCCGCTCGGATCGCTTTTATATCCGCGAATACGAGGAGGAGACCAACCTCCGCGCCACGCTGCTGCTCGATCTCAGCGGCTCGATGAACTATGGCCGCAACGGCCTGACGAAGTATCATTACGCGACCCGGCTCGCCGCCTCACTCGCCTACTTGATGATCGGCCAGCAGGACAGCGTCGGCATGGTCACGTTCGATACGAAGATTCGGAAATACATTCCGCCTCGTTCGCGCGTGAGCCATCTCCGCGTGCTCATCGACGAGCTTCAACGCAGCGAGCCCGGCGGTGAAACGGAACTCGGCGACGTTTTTCACGATCTTGTCCCGAAACTGCATCGACGTGGCCTGCTCGTCATCATTTCCGATTGCTTCGGCGATGTGCCATCGCTGCTCAAAGCGCTCGCACACTTCCGCCACGCACATCACGAGATTTTGATTTTCCAAATCTGGGATCGCGACGAACTGGAATTTCCCTTCAAAAGCTGGACGCAATTCGAGTCGCTGGAAACGGCCGGAGTAAAGCATCTCCTCGACCCGCTCCTGTTGCGCGACGCCTATCTCGAGAACCTCGAAAACTTCCGCGCGGAACTCCTGAGCGGTTGCCGCCGGCACAAGATCGACCTCGTCCCATTCACGACCGATCAACCCTACGCGGACGCCTTGGCGGCCTACGTCAGCCGACGGAGGGCGCGGGGATGAAAATGGGAAAACGTTTAACGTCCAACGCTCAACGTCCAACGTTCAACGAGGCGACGGATGCGGAGCCGGTCTTTGATCTTGAGGAGCGGCTGCTGGAATACGCGGCGAGAATTATCCGGCTGGTGGATAGCTTGCCTAACACCCGCGCGGGTAATCATGTCGCGGGGCAGTTGCTCCGTTCGGGAACGTCGCCCCTCCCGAATCATGGAGAAGCACAGGGCGCCGAGTCTCGCCCCGACTTCATCCATAAGCTCGGAATTTGCCACAAGGAACTTCGGGAGTCCCGCCGCTGGTTACGCTTAATCAAGCGCGTGCCGCTCATCAAACCGCCTGCAAAGCTCGATCCGCTAATTGATGAGACAATCGAGTTGATCAAGATTTTTTGGTCTAGCATACGCACAGCCGAACGCGGCCAAAGCGAAGGACGCGTGCGCGAAGATGCTCCATCCCAAGGTGCGACAGCTTCTCCCTTGAACGTTGAACGTTGGAAGTTGGACGTTGAGCGTTTTCCAAAAAGACTCCCGAGGAAGCGTTCAGACCCATGAACTTCCTCAACCTCGCACTGCTCGGCGGCGTCGCTGCGCTCGCGATCCCGATCATCATTCATCTCTTCCACAAGAGCCGTTTTCAGATCGTGAAGTGGGGCGCGATGCACTTGCTCGAAGCGGTCATTCGCACCAACCATCGCCGGATCAAGATCGAGCAAATCATTCTGCTGATCATTCGCGCGGCGATCCCGGCGATCCTCGCGCTCTGCATGGCGCGGCCCGTCTGGAAAGGCGCGCAGAAGCTGCTCGGCGAATCCCGCACCTCGACCGTCATCCTGCTCGACAACAGCTACTCGATGGCCGCGAGCCGCGCGGGCGTGTCGAACTTTTCCATCGCCCGCGATGAAGCCGCTCGCATGATCAACGAACTCAAGCGTGGGTCCGATGCGCAGGTGGTGCTCATGGGCGAGGGCGGCGCTGCTCTGCTCGACGAACCGACCTACGATCTCGCGCGGCTGACCCAGGCGCTGAAGCAAGTCGATGCGGGCTTTGGCGCCGCGACCGTTCCGGCGGCGCTCGATTTCGTGGCGGGCGTTTTCGGGCAGATGCACGAGGCGCGTCGCAATCTCATCGTGATGACGGATTTTCAACGCATCAGCTTTGAAGCGACCGAAGACGCACAAGTCAGCCAGATGCTTGAGCGACTAACGAAAATGCCAGTCCCACCGGAGGTCACGTTTTTCGATGTGGGGAGCGAAGTAAAAGATAACGTCGCCATCGAGTCGCTCGACTTCTCGCGGCTCATGGTCGGTGTCGGCCAGAAGATTCAGATTCGCGCGAACCTCCGGAATTTCGGCGACGCGCCTTATCAGGATTTGCGCGTCTATTTCAAAGCCGATGGCAAGGAACGGTCGATGTCACAGATTCGTCTCGGGCCGCAGGAAAAAGGTCAGGTGCTTTTCTCGCACATCTTCGATTCGCCTGGCTCGCACGTCATCGAAGTCGTCGCCGACGCCGATGCGCTCACGGCGGACAACAGTTTCCTCGCGAGCATTCCCGTGCGGGACAAAGTGCCGGTCCTGCTCGTCAATGGCGACCCGAGCATCGAGCCACTGAAAGGCGAGACGGACTTCGCTGAGATCGCGCTTCAGCCCTACAACAGCGCGGGCCGCGTCGCGCTCGCCGACCTCATCGCGACGAAGACGGTGCGCGCGGAGAATCTCGACGGCGCGATGATCACGAGTTCCGCGGTCGTCGTCCTCGCCAACGTCCGAAAACTTGACGACGGGCAGATCAAGGCGCTCGAAACGTTCGTGAAGAACGGCGGCGGCTTGATGATTTTTCCCGGCAATCGCATCGATCCGAACTGGTGCAATGCCGCGCTCCTCAAGGACGGCAAGGGGTTGCTCCCGCTGCCCTTTGGCTCGCTTGGCGGCGATTTGAAAGAAGGTGCGCCATCGGTCGGCATCGTGGCGCAGCGCTTCGAGCATCCGGCGCTCGATATTTTCAATGACCCGCGCAACGGCACGGTTGGGGATGCCGCGATCAAGATGTGGTTCAAGCTCAAGGAGCCAACGACCGGCATCGCGTCAGCGCCCACGGTGCTCGCGCGATTGACCAGCGGCGATCCATTCCTCGTGGAGAAGCAGTTCGGCGACGGCCACGTTATTCAATGCGCAGTGCCGATCGATGCGGATTGGAGCAACATTCCGATGCGTCCCTTTTATCTGCCGCTGCTCCAGCGGCTCAC
>JBBSDS010000428.1:0-3813 GCA_038240495.1 Chthoniobacterales bacterium
AGCAATCGAGCAGATGCTGTTTCCCGCGACATGAGCCGGCCGTCCGCCGTTATCCTTGCCGGCGGGCTCGGCACGCGGCTGCGGAGTGTGCTGCCCGATTTGCCCAAGCCGATGGCGCCCGTGGCGGGGCGGCCTTTTGTGGAGTGGGTGGTGCGTTTCCTCGCCCGCCAAGGCGTCCGGCAGGTCGTGCTCTCCACCGGTTACAAAGCATCGGTCGTCGAAGAACACTTTGCTCGCACCGTGGTGGATGGCGTCGCGGTGCGGTGCGCGCCGGAGCCGTCGCCGCTTGGCACGGCGGGCGGTTTTCTTCACGCGGCGCAGGCGATGCCGGAGCCGCCGGAAGCTTGGATGATCCTGAACGGCGACTCCCTCGCGCTGACTGAACTCGCTCCATTTTTTGCCCTGCTCGACCGTCCGGAAGTTGATGCCGGCGTGCTGGCACTTTGGATGGACGACGCCGCGCGTTACGGTTCGCTCGACGTCGGTGCGGACGGGCGCTTGCGTGAGTTTCTTGAGAAGCGCCCGGGCTCGAGTTGGATAAACGCCGGTGTCTATCTCGTCCGCCATCGCCTGCTGGAAAGTTTCCCCAAAAAAATTCCGCTGAGTTGGGAGACCGACGTGTTTCCCGAATTGCTCCGCGCTGGCGCACATGTGCAGGTGCATCAAGCCCACGGTGACTTCCTCGATATCGGCTTGCCGGAGAGCCTCGCGCAAGCGGATGGGTTCATCCGCGACAACCGCTCTTTGTTTGCCTGAGCGACCGCCAGTTTTCCGTTGGCAGCACCCACCACCCCGCTGACTATTCCGACCATGCCTTCTCCCATTTCGCTGCGCGGCAAACGCATCCTTGTGACTGGATCCTCGGGGTTCGTGGGGAAGAATCTTGTCCCCCTGCTTGAAGAGATCGACGCCACGCTGCTCACTCCCGTGCGGAGCGACTACGATCTGCTCGAACAGGATCAAGTGCGCGCGATGTTCGCGGACCTGAAGCCGGACATCGTCTTTCATCTCGGCGCCTACGTGGGCGGAATCCTCGCCAACCGCGATCGGCCGGCCGATTTTTGCTACCGCAATCTCCTCATCGGCGGGACCGTGATGCACGAGGCGTGGAGCGCGGGCGTGCAAAAATACATCACCCTCATCGGCGGATGCAGCTATCCGGCGAAAGCCCCGAGCCCGATCAAGGAAACCGAGCTGTGGCACGGATACCCGCAGCCGGAAAGCGCGCCCTATTCGCTGGCCAAGGCGATGTCTGTCGAACTCGCCCAATCTTACCGTCGGCAATACGGCTTCAACGCCATCGTCCTCGTCCCCGGCAACATCTACGGACCGCACGACAATTTCGACCTCAAGGCCTCCCACGTCATCCCGGCGCTGATCCGCAAATATCACGAAGCGGAAATCGAAGGCCACGCCGAAATCGAGGCGTGGGGCACCGGGGCACCCAAACGCGATTTCGTTTACATCGACGATGTGTGCCGCGCGGTCGTGCTGGCGGCGGAGCAATACAACGCGCCGGAGATCATCAACATTTCCTCCGGGACGCGGGTGACCATCCGCGAGTTGGTCTCGCTGGTCGCGGAACTTTCCGGTTACTCGGGGAAGATTGCATGGGATGCGACCAAGCCGGGCGGCCAGATGGACAAAGGCTTCGACGTGACCCGCATGCGCGAGATTCTCGGCTACGAGTGCCGTACTCCATTGCGGCAGGGGCTGGAGCGAACCATCGAGTGGTATCGCGCCCACAAAGACACCGCCAAACTGGTCGCGTGAAATGCGCGTAACCGTCATCGGAGCAAACGGCTTCGTCGGCTCCGCCTTGGTGCGCTTCCTTCAAACCCAAGGCGTGGACTGTGCGCCCGTCACGCGCCAGAGCTACGACGCGTGCAAGGGCATTAAATCCGACGTCCTCATCGACGCGGCGTGCAATTCCAAAAAGTTCTGGGCGGAGGAGCGACCGCTCGAGGAATTCCACGCGTCCGTGGCGCACCGTGTCCGCACCCTGGCCGACTTCCCGGCCGATTTGCACGTCCACATTTCGAGCGTCGATGTCTATAGCGATCTCACCCGTCCGGAAAGCACCCGGGAGAATACTGAAATCGAGACCGCCCGTTTGTCCAACTACGGCTTTCACAAACTACTCGCCGAGCAACTCGTCCGCCGTCATGCCCCGCATTGGCTCATCGTGCGGCTGGCCGGCATGGTCGGCCCTGGCCTGCGCAAGAATCCGGTTTACGACATCGTCCACGACCAGCCGCTGCGCATTCACCCGGACTCCCGGTACCAGTTCCTCGCGACCGCATTTGTGGCGCAGGCTGTTTGGGAGCTAATCACCCGCGGAATTCGCGGGGAAATCTTCAACCTCTGCGGCGACGGCTTGATCAGCCCGCGAGAGATCGCCGCCCTCGCCGGGAAACCGCTGGATGTTTCCTCGCTGCCGCCTGATGCCGTTCCGCGCATCGTCGATGCGAACCTTGAAAAGCTCAAAAAAAGCCTGCCGGTCCCCCCGACAGTCGATACGGTGCGCGCTTTTCTCTCCGCTTTTCATCCCCCCGCATGATCATCTCGAAGACCCCGCTTCGCGTCAGCTTCTTTGGCGGCGGGACCGACTACCCTGCGCACTACGAGGAGCACGGCGGCGAGGTCATCAGCACGTCGATTGACCAATACGTCTATGTCACGGTCACGCGGCTGAACCCGCTCTTCGAACACAAGATTCGCGTGGCCTACTCGAAGACCGAACTGGTTCGGACAGTCGATGAAATCCAGCACCCCAGCGTCCGGCATTGTCTGCGCGACCTGGGGATCGAGGAAGGTGTCGAAGTCTCCGTCACCACCGATCTTCCGGCCCGGACCGGACTCGGTTCGTCCTCGGCTTTCACCGTGGGCCTGCTCCACGCGCTCTCGGCTTATCAGGGAAAACTAATCTCGCAGGAAAATCTCGCGCGTGAAGCGATTCATGTGGAGCAGAAACTGATTTGCGAACGAGTGGGCAGTCAGGATCAGGTCGCAGCGGCTTTGGGTGGTTTCCGCCGGATTACGTTTGGAAAAGACTTCGTCTTCCGCGCCGAGCCGGTGCCGCTTTCGGTCGATCGCCGCGCTCAACTCCAGTCGCATCTGCTGCTCTTCTTCACCGGCATCACGCGGCTCGCCGAGCAGGTTCTCGAGGAGCAATCCAGCAAGGTGCAGGTGAACGCGGCAACGCTGTCCGCGATGCGCGCGCAGGTCGCCGAGGCGGTGGACATCCTCTGCTCGGCGCGGCGCGAACTCGCGGAGTTTGGCGCGCTGCTGCACGAAGGCTGGCAGATGAAACGCGGCCTCGCCGCCTGCATCAGCAACGAACTCATCGACCAATCCTACGCCAAAGCCCGCGCGCAGGGTGCGCTCGGCGGCAAACTCCTCGGCGCGGGCGGCGGTGGCTTTCTGCTCATCTTCGCTCCGCCGGATCGGCACGATGCCATCCGCAAAGCGCTCGCGCCACTGGTCGCCGTACCGTTCGGCTTCGAGCAGGAAGGTTCCCGTCTCGTCTATTACCAGCCACGCCTGGCGGCATTCGCGTAAAGGCCCACGTCTCTCGCCTGAGCAACGCGCACTATGAAGCTTCTCCTCTCCTCCATCGCCTGCAGTCCATTCGGCGGCTCCGAGACCTTTTACGGTTGGCGCGCCTGCCGCGCCCTCGCTCAATCGCACGACGTGTGGATCCTCACGCACGGCGAAAATCGCGAACAGCTCGCCCGCGCGCAGGCCGAGGGTTTGGTTCCAGAAAACATGCGGTTTATTTTCGTCGGCGAAAATATCCGCTACCACGACAAC
>JBBSDS010000429.1:0-3800 GCA_038240495.1 Chthoniobacterales bacterium
CGGGCCACCTCTTCACGCGTGCCTTCCCCGCCGTCATACGAGTCCAGTATCCGTTCACGCAGATCCAAGGAGAGTGTTTTCACCTCACTACTTTAACCTACTCCCCAAAAACGGCTACAGTTTTATGTAAACTGCTCTAGAGCATCTGCCAGAAATAATTTCCGCGGAAGATTGCGTGTCATCCTGAGCGGAGTTTCGTCAGGGGCGAAGGTGGGACGAAACGGAGTCGAAGAAATCCGGCGATTCTTTGCGATATCGCCCGTGAATGAGCGGGACCCTTCGACTGCGCTCAGGATGACACACAAGATGGGGAAATGATTCTTGGCAGTTGCTCCTTTCACTTGACCTTCGGTTCATTTGCGGAAGCGCCCTCCCGTCGCGGAGGGCGTTGCCGTTTTTGGCGAGTGCCTCGCTCCAGCCTTTTGGTTTCCGAGATCAGCGCGTAGCTTTCCGCGCATGCCTTTCAATCCGCGCCAATCCTGTCTGCGCGCGCTGCTCGAATGGGAAAAGGGCAAAAGCTTTTCCGACGAGATCCTCCACACCGCGCTCGAAAAGGAGCCGATGCCTCCGCTCGACCGCGCGTTTTTCATGGAGACCTTCTTTGGCATTTTGCGGAATATCAGCCGGCTGGATTTTCTCATCGCGCGTCTCCGGGAAGGCAGCATCGATCCGGCGACCCGCACCGTCCTGCGCATCGGCCTCTACCAGATCTTTCACATGCGGACAGCGCCCCACGCCGCCGTCAATGAAAGCGTCGCTCTCGCCGGTCGCGCGCGCGGCCTCGTCAACGCCGTCCTCCGCCGGGCGCTCCGCGAAAAAGGCGCTCTCGATGCCGCCCTCAATTCCGCAAGCACCACGGTGCAAACTTCTCACCCGGAATTCCTGACCACGCGTTGGGGGCACGCATTCGGCGTCGAAGCGGCCAGTCAACTTTGTGCCTGGAACAATCAACCGGCGGAAGTCCACGTCCGCGCCAACACCCTTCGCATCACGGTCGGCGAATTGCTGCGCAGTTCACCCGCTGCCGTACCCAGCCCGGCGCATCCTCTCGCCCTCAAGGTCCGACACCTGCCGCACGCGTGGATCGCGCTCGGGTTATGTTACGTCCAGGATCCGAGCACGCTCATGGCCTGCGACCTCCTCGCACCGCAGCCGGGCGAGACCGTCCTCGATGCCTGCGCCGCGCCGGGCGGAAAAACGACTTACCTCGCTCAACTCATGCGCGACAAGGGCCGCATCGTCGCCCGCGACCTCTATGATTCCCGCGTGGCCCGGTTGCGGGAAAATCTGCGCCGCCTCGGCGTGACTGTTGCCAACGCCATCCAGCACGACTGCATGCAAGCCGGTCCGCCGCTCGCGCCCGCCAGCTTCGACCGAATCCTCGTCGATGCGCCGTGCAGCAATACGGGCGTGATCCGCCGTCGGGTGGATGTCCGCTGGCGGCTCACCGACGAAGATTTCATCCGCATGCCCGCGCAGCAGCTCGCGCTCCTCAAGCGCACCGCCACGCTCCTCAAACCCGGTGGCTCTCTCGTTTACAGCACATGCAGTCTAGAGGCGGAGGAAAATGAAAACGTCGTCGAACGGGCGCTCGCCGCCATTCCGGGCCTGCGCTTCGTCGAGTCGCGCCGCACGCTGCCATTTGTCGATGGAGTGGACGGAGCCTTCGCCGCAAAGTTCGTCCGCGAGAGTTAGAGCATTTTCCAAAAACAGTTTCCGTCTCTGCATTCCGTCATTTGGGGTCGAATTCCGTAATTCCGTCTAAAAATCGAAAACGGAATTACGGAATTTTGCCAAATTACGGAATGGTCTTTTCGCAACCGCTCTAACCTCGCCGAGACGGTGGAGCGGCGCGCCTCGCATCCGTCACCGATGGACGCCGCTAAATTGGAAACCGCGCGCGATGAGGTAGCCAAGCAGGCCAGTGATGGGAATCGTCAGCACCCAGGCCCAAAGGATGCGATGGACGAGGCCCCATTTCACGGCGCTGAAGCGCTTCATCGCACCGACCCCCATGATCGAGGTGGCAATGACATGTGTGGTGGAAAGCGGAATGCCGAAATGCGATGCAGTGAAAATGATCGCGCCAGCCGTCGTCTCCGCGGCGAAGCCATGCACCGGCTGCAGCCGGACCATCTTGTGGCCCATGGTGCGAATGATGCGCCAGCCTCCCGCGGCCGTGCCGGCGGCCATCGTGAGAGCGCACACGACCTTCACCCAAAAGCCGACCTTGAACTCCGGCGTTTGGAGGAAATCCAACCACGGCGGCAGATGCGCAAAAGCGCCCGAGCTCGTGCCCGTGAACAACGCCAGCGCGATGATGCCCATCGTCTTCTGCGCGTCGTTTGTCCCGTGGCTCAGGCCCATCCACGCCGCGCTCGCGATCTGCAATTTTCCAAAGACGCCATTCACGACGCGCGGTCTCCAGTTGAGCACACACGCCGTGATCACTGCCATGAGCACGAATCCGATGATGAAGCCGAGGACCGGCGAGGTGATCATCGGCTTGATGACTTTGGGCCAAAGACCGTCCGCACCTTTCGGCGTGATCCGATCCCAAATCAGAACGCCCCAGTTTCCTCCGCTGGTCGCCAGCGCCGCACCGCACAGCCCGCCGATCAACGCGTGACTGGAACTCGACGGCAGCCCGAGCCACCACGTGAGCAGATTCCAAATGATCGCGCCGAGCAGCGCCGCAAGGATGGTCGTCATTGTCACCACGCCCTTATCCACCTGCCCCTGCCCAATCGTTTTCGCCACCGCTTCCCCCGCAAATGCCCCGATCAGATTCGCTACCGTCGCGAGCAGGATGGCCTGGCGCGGCGACAGGACTTTTGTGGAGACGACAGTCGCGATGGCGTTGGCGGTATCGTGAAAACCATTGATGTATTCAAAGGCCAGCGCCGCCAAAAGGACGATGAGGAAGAGTAGCATTGGGAAGAATCCGAAACGCGAAATCCGGGATCAGAAACGAAATCAGGAACTCCCTTACGAATACTTCAACGCAACGTGGAAGACGACGTAGCCGGCATCCCGGCATCGATCGATCCCCTTCTCCAGCAGCTCATAGAGATCCTTCCAGAAGACCACACCCAGGGCGTCGATGGAGCCGTGATAGAGCTCCCGAAGGAGTTCGTTCATGAGCTTGTCGGCGTCGCCTTCGATCGTCTGCAACCGCTCGTAGGCATCGCGGATTTCCTCGCCGTGGCTTTTCGTGCGGAGCTGATTGACCATCTTCACCACCACTCCCGAAGCCTGTTCGAGCATCGTGACCTGCCGCGAGACCAGGTTGAGATCGGAACCCGCGGGGCTGATCAGCAGCCGCTCACCGATCTTCTCGACGTTTTTCGAAATCTTGTAGAGCGCCGTCGAGAGCGCCTCGATGTCTTCGCGCTCAAGCGGAGTGACGAAGTTTTTGCACAACTCTTCGGTCGTTTGCTGGCTGACGCGTTTGTGTTTGCGCCGCGCTTGAGCGAGTTCGGAAAGCACGTCGCCGGTCGGCCTGCCGGCGAGCGTCGGCAATAACGCCAGAAGGATCGACGCGCTCTGTTGCGCAGCGTTCGCGCCGGCTTCGAGCAACTCGTAAAATTTGGTATCTCGTCCGAAGATGCGCTGGAGAGCTGACATAACTCCGTAGGGATAACAGCCCGGCCGTATATCACGCAAAGGGATTGTGACGATTGTCGTTGGATCAATTGGGCGAGAGATCATCTGTAGCGGCGGTCGATGACCGCCGTGAACGTGCCGGGCAGCTTTAAGTCGGCACTCGCAGACCGCCGCTCCAACCCCCAACAGATCCA
>JBBSDS010000430.1:0-3793 GCA_038240495.1 Chthoniobacterales bacterium
AAGCTGGAAGTGGCGCAGCAAATGGCCGGACATGAATCGGCGAGGACAACGGGACTCTACGACCGGCGCAACGATTCCGTGGCGCTCGATGAGGTCGAGAGAATTGCATATTGACTAGGCGCACCGATTAGGCCTTAACCTAGCGAAGGCCGAAATTTCGGCAAAGCCGCGCCGGGACCACCCGATCATTGAGCGAGCGGCAACCGTTCTCCCATGTTAAGAGTAAAGGTGCCGTACGGATTCACGTGCTGCCACTTAAGGGGCGACAGGGCACGCAGATCCACCGCCGTCAGCCGGCCACTCCACATCGGTTCGGTAAGCACCTGTTGAATCATGAGCGTGTTCACGTAGACCAAACTCACTTGAAGCAGGTGGAGCGACAGCATCAGAATCTCCTGGTCCTCGAGTCGATTGCTGGCGAACTCTCCGCCCTTGCCATAGAGGATGAAGTCGTTCGCGCTGTTCCAGTTCTCAATCACCTGCAGGCCTTCGTGGATCTCGCGCCTCAGGGGTTCCAGCCGCAGGTAGTCGCACAGAAACACCGTCTTCAGGGCCTTGCCCAGTTCGCACAGCGCCTTGTAGGTCGGGTGCTGGGCATTGCTCTTGGTGAAGCGCCGCAGGATCGATTCGGCGTCGGCGGTCCCGAGCCGTAGCGCCGTGGCGAATTTGATCAACTCGTCGTACTGTTGCTCGATGAGTTCCCAGTTGATCGGCCTGGTGAGGATTGCCTGGAAATTGGCGTATTTGCCGGGTTCTTCCCCCTGTGGCCGGTGGAGCTTCTGCTTCTTGAGGTTCTTCAGTCGCGGCAGCAGTACGAATCCCAGCAGATGGCAGAACGCAAACCCCACTTCGCTCTGGCCGTGAGAATCGACGTATTGCCTCTCCACGTCCATCTCGGTATCGTGGCGCAGCACGCCCTCGATCATGGCCGCGACCTCGGAAGAGGAACACACCTTGAGCTGCGAGTACACGCAGAGGGAGTTCTTTTCCACATGCCAGTAGATCATCACGCCCGGCCCTCCGTAGCGCACGTGCCACTCGGTCATCAGGTTCTGATCCCATGCTCCGAACTTCTTCGAGTCCGAGGCGCACGCCGTGGTGGCTTCGCCCCATATACCGGCATTGCGAACGCGGAACGTGGCGTTGCACACCTGGGCAATCGCGGACCGTAGATGCTCCTTGGTGACGTAGCGCCGCCGCACGTATTGCAGATCGGCGTAGCTGTCATCCCCGCCGCCGCTGCACATCCGCTTCAATCCGGCGTTGGTGCCCAGACCGTGTAGGCAAAGCAAAAGCCGCCGCTGAAGTACGTCCGAAGGGAGCGCCTCGCGCGAACCGACCGTCCGGAACACGTCCGTGAAACGCACGCGGAGTTCGGTCTCTTTGAGAATGTCCAGGAGGTTGGTCATGGGCCAGCGCTCCACCAACGAGGCGGTCAGCTTGACGATGTTGGGCGGCTCCGGCTGCTCGTCCAAGGGCGTCAGGGAGATGCGGGCTTTCCCCCGCTTGGTGGCGGCGATGACGACCTTGGAGTTATTGGGCAAGCTGACGTCGAGTGCCGTCAGTGCCCCGTCTACTTTGCCACGTAGTGTCTCGATGAACGAATTGGCGTCGCGGGGTTGCCCGATCGCTGCGTAATACTCCTCACGGCGCGCATCAAAGTCCTCCGGCAGATCCTCGTCTGGATTGCGGAAGCGATCCGCGCCTCTCACCCACAATTCCTTGCATCGCACTTTCTCGCGCAACGCCGTCAGCACACACCATTCGTAGGTGATGCGATTTATGCCGCCACCGTGCTTGTCGTCGACCACCAGTGCTTGCCAGTCGTTCCGGACGACGCCGTTCAGCGGCACCTTCTCGTCCTCTGGAAAGACTGCGGCTCTGTGGTCCCTGTACTTGTCGAGCAGAGCCAAGGCGTCCATCACGGGGCGATGCCGGTCGTTGTTGCACTGGAACGACAGCACCTCCAGCAGCGTAGGCACGATGCGCCGGTAATGGTGACCATAGGAGGCGCGCGCCACCAGTTTTACCCGATGTTCGTGTCCCTCATCGGACTCTACTTCCTCAATCAGATCTTGGAGAGTTCCCTCGCTGACGGCGGGGAAGATCACTTCCTTAACCGCGCCGTCCGGATGTCCAGTAGCCGCCTTGGCGATCTTGTACAGCAATTTCGTCTTGCCCAAAACTTTCTTGGCGTACTCCAGCAACTCGCCGTCCACCTTCTTCTCGGCCCGCGCGCCCACTCGATGGGCGATGTGCATCAGCAGTTCCACCAGGGTGTCGGTGATCTCGCGCTGGCGTTGCCAACAGAGCGCGGCAAGTAGGGCATAACGCATCTCGGGCGGATGCCGTCGCAACTCGCGCGGCGGCTCGGTTGCGGCACGTTGCCGGTAATGAGCGACGAGTTTACCGGGCACGTCGTGGAACAAGTTGTCCGGCAGTTCGAGAGAGCGCAGTTTTTTCAGTTTGTTGATCTCGTCCAATACAGTCTCCACTTTCACCGCGCCTGGGCCATCCTTGACGGCGGCCAGTTCAGAACGGACCGGAAACAGCGGCAGTTGATCGGTATCGCTCTCGGGCGCGCCGGTTTTCACGAGGGCGTCCAGCGCCGTGCGGGTCGGTAACGAAAGGCGCGCGGCGGTGTCGCTGACCAGCCGTTGTTTGCGGCGGGCAACTGCCGTCTCCAGCAGACGACGCAACCGGTCTGGTCCGGGTGGCTCCAACTTGCGAGCGAGCAAGTGTCCATAGGCAGCGAGTTTCAAGGCTTCCGCCTCCGAATTCGGGGATACGACCCGTTCGCTCAACCATTCGACAAACGCGGCCTCGTCCTCACCCTGGAACGCGTGAAATCCACAATGCTCCCGCACCTGCGCACGTTGGAGTCGCTGCGTTCGGTCGCTCCAGTCTTCTTCGAAATAGCTTTTGGGCAGCACACCGAGCTGCCTGGAGACGAAAGCGACGACGCTCTCGGCGATGTCGCCTCGTCGTTCGGGGAAACGGCCGTCGAGTTGAAAGGCCTTCAATAGAATGGCGAAGTTGAGCCGCGCGGCTCCGCTCTCGCCGAGCAGATCGTGCTCATGCGGCGACAGCAACCAATGCCGAGCCAATTCGTCCGGGTGCCACTCCTTCTTCATGTATATAAGGATGGGTGCTCGGGGCGGTTGTTCGCGGAATGAACATACTGCGAACTATTCGGCGTATTCTGAGGCATGCCACGCCACCAACTCCCCTCCCGGCGCCATAAAGTTCGCGGTCAGAATGACAAAGCGAACTCTCTGCGCGAGGTCGCCAGGCAAACGGCCAAGCTTTGGCGGAAGCATCACCTGACCTACGACCAGACCAAGCATGTGGTTGAACAGACCCGCCGGGAGCTCGACGTCGAGGCCCCACGAGAGCGCCGTCGAACCGTGGAACGGCTAGACCGCGTCGAGGTCGAGCGCCTGATCGAAAGTGCCTATGGTCATTCCAGCCAGTATGGGTTTATGGTCAAGATGCTGTTCTATACCGGCGCTCGCGTGAGCGAGTTCGTTCAACTCCGGGTTGAAGACCTGCACCTGGCGCTCGATCCGCCGCAGGTGTACATCGGCAAAGCCAAGGGCGGAAGCGATGGCTACGTTCCCATCCTGCCGGCTCTGGCGCAGGAACTGCGCACGCACCTTGGTGGCCGGCGCAACGGCTATGTGTTCGAGAGCAACCGCTCGGACAAGTACACCCCGCGGTACGTTCAGAGGTTGATCAAAGACGCCGCCCAGCGGGCGGGCATCGACAAGAACGTCACCCCGCACCGCCTGCG
>JBBSDS010000431.1:0-3780 GCA_038240495.1 Chthoniobacterales bacterium
CGATCTCCGCAATTTGTGGCAGGTTCATGCCGGCTTTAGGATTCCACGAAACCGAACTCACGCTGTGCGTCGAAGCCTGCCGCGGTGCGGGACCGCTGGCCGGCGCTTCGAGCAAGGCGAGACGATAGAAATGCTCGGGCCCGCCTTGGAAAGTGAGGCCGTGGATCTTGATGAAATACCGGCCATCCGCCGGTGCCGTGAAATCCACGATCCCGCCCGTGCGATTCACGGAAAGGTCATGCCCCTGTGCGTCCGCCACGATGAGCACGGGCGCCAGTTTTGAATCAATACCCGCCGCGGCGCAATCAACGACGACTCGTTTTCCCTTGGTGGCTTCAAACGAGTAGAAATCGACCGCGCGTTTTGTCATCACCGCGTTGCAAACGGAGTTGGGTTTCAGTTCGAGAGCCGCCTCCAGCGAGTTGTTAGCTTTCGTCCGCGTGATTTCCGGCAGCGCTCCCACGGAGAAGGCGCGCGCGGAGGAAATCCCGAGGCGGGTCATCGCGTGGGCGTCATGCACGCCGAGCGGCGCATCGGGCGCGATCTTCACCACGAACTTATTTTTCTCAGCTTTGCCGTCGGCCGCCAGCTTGGACGTCGCGGTGATTTTCGAGGAGGAGAAGAGGAGCTCGCTCACGTCTTCCATATTCTCGCCGGTGATGGCGACCTCGACCTCCGCGCCCACTTTTCCACCCATCGGCGTGACTGTGAGCAAGCGCGGCGCAGGCAGGCAGACGAGTTGCCCGAAGGATGAAGAGACGAGGCACAACGAAACGGCACCGACGAGGATGCGCGTAAGAGACGGGGCGAGCATGAGGTCAATGATTGTAGCGGAATTCCTTGGTGTTCATGAGGGCCCAGAGCAGGTCCTCGTAGGCTTGGCGTTTGGCTTTGGCGGGCTCGAGCGGATTGCCCGCGGCGTCGAAGCGCGACTTGGCAAGATAGCTCGCGGCCACTTGCCGTTCGTCCGCGCGTGGCTCACGACAAAAGGCGGCGAGATAAAGCTGGTTCAGCTTTTCCGCGTCCGGGGCTTCGAGCTTCGCGAGCTTATCCGCGCGACCGTTGTTCGTCGCGAGCTTCGCTTTCACATCCGCGGCATTCATCAGGTGGAGGCTCTGCGCGAGACTCGATGACTGCACGCGCTCGCATTCGCAAACACTTGCGCCTTCCGGGCGACCAAACACCTTCAAGAAACCGGAGCTGCGGTTGTAGCTGTTGTCCGGCAGCGCAATGGCGCGCGTGCCCGGCGGCAGGTCGGCGAAATCGGTCTGCGCACCGGTGAACTGATCAATCGCATCGAGCAGCACCTCCGCGGTCAGAGGCTTCGGATAGAAGTGGGAAAAGTTCTGCCGATCAATGCCGTTGTCTTTGTTCGGCTGCTCGCTGAGCTGATAAGTCGTCGAGCGCGTGATCGCGCGGATTATCGCTTTTAAGTCGTAACCACTCTCGATGAAATACTTCGCCAGCGCGTCGAGCAGCTCAGGATTGGTCGGCGGATTCGACTCGCGGATATCGTCCTCCGGCTCGATCAGCCCGCGCCGGAAGAAGTGCTTCCAATAACGATTCGCGAGCGACTTGGCGAAGAACGGATTCGACTTGTCGCTCAGCCAATCGGCGAGGCGCAGGCGCGGATCTTCATCCGGCAGAATGTCGAGCGCCGGTCCGCCCAGGACGGCGGGCTTGACCGGCAGGAGCGTCTTTTTGTTCTCCGCCTGCGCGATGCCGCGCTTGTGGAAAATCACGTCCTCGCCCGCCGTCGTGGTCGGCTTGCGCCCTACTTGGCTGAAGAAGGCGGAGAAGCTGTAGTAGTCTTTTTGGCTCCAGCGCTCGAATGGGTGATGATGGCACTGCGCGCACTGCATGCGCACGCCGAGGAAAAGCTGCGCCACATCCTCGAGCTGCTGCGTCGGCTGCTTGACGCGCTTATACCACGCGACCGCCGGATTGGTCGCAATCGTGCCCGTCGCGGCGAGAAGCTGGCGCGCCATTTCGTCGTAACGCGTGTTGGCTTGCATCGCATCGCGAACCCACGAGTGGAAAGCGAAGTTCGCGGTGATGTCATTGGCGGCGTCGCGTTTGTTGTGCAGCAGCGGCGTCCATTTGCTGGCGAAATAATCGGCGTAGTCGCCGCTGGCCAGGAGCGTCTCGATGAGTTGATCGCGCTTGCCCGGATCGGTGCTGGCGAGGAACGCCTGCGTCTCCTCGACCTTCGGCAGACGTCCGGCGATATCGAGCGACACGCGCCGCAGGAAGGTCGCGTCGTCGCAGACCGGCGAAGGCGGCACGCCAATCGCTTTGAGATTTGCGAAGACCAGTTCGTCGATGAAATTTTTCGCCGGCGGCAGATCCTTCACGGGCGCCCCGAGCGGAATCGACGCGCTGAAGACCGACACCAGCCCTTGATACCGCACCATCACCGCGACGTTGCCCGGCAAATCGCGAATCTTCACCAGCCCCTCTTCGCCCGTCTCGGCCATGTTTTTGTCGTTCGGCTCATAGAGCGCGATGCGCGTCACATCGCGCGTTGAACCGTCGGAATAATGGGCCAGGACCTTGAGTTGCTGCTCCGTCTTCGGCTTCATCGAGCCGCGCTTCGGCTGCACCTCGATCGACACCAGTTTCGAGTCCGTCTCCTTTCCATACTTCATGCCTTCGCCGATCCAGCGGACCAGCGTTTTGTAACCCTCCGATTTCGGATCGAGCTTATTGCCGCCCCCATGAGGGACGATGTTCGCCGCTTTCAGCACGAGCAGGCTCTGCTCCGGCGCTCCTGGGAACACCCGCCGGCCTTTCCCTTCTTTCACGATGTGCTCGTAATCCTCCTCCGGCTCAAAGCCGAGCAGCGACAACCGAAACCCCCGCTGCCCCATCCCCGCCTTCGCGTGGCAGGCGCCGGCGTTGCACCCCGCCTTGGTCAGGATCGGGGCGACATCGTTGACGAAATTGATTGCCTTTGGCTCGGCCCCTCGCATGGGCAAGGCGAGTGCGAGCAGCACGAGGGCTGCGTGCACGCTGCGCGTGTAAAATGCGAACGCCGAACGAAAAACGGGCATGGTGGTGAATGTCAGGTGGAAGCAGATCTCCCAGTTTTGGGGTTTTGTCTCCTCTCATTACCCCAAGCGACGATGAAATCTTTGGGCAGGAATTGCTTGAACCTTCGCCCAGCAGGCTACCGCCAGCCGGCAATAAGCCGAGTATCTTCATGAGTGTGCTACAAGGGGGCAAAACCGGGGTGGCATCACTCGGGCAAGACCGGCCCCCGGACGATTTCAACGGCACCCGTGCAAATCTATTTTGCACCGGTAGCGAGCTGGCGAAGACGAGAGAGGTTTCATCCGTCGTGCCGTGTCCCTCGATGACCGCGCCGTCCATTGGGCAGATGTCATGCGGATCGATCGCGAGCGTATCGCCGACTGCGACAGCCCCGCGATGACCGTCGTCCTACGTCGCCAGAGCGCGGTCAGCGTAAACCCGGACACGATCTCCGTGGGCTTCGGTGGAGCAGCTTCTTTCACGGGCTTCTTGTTTAGACTGATGTCGCATCATGGAGAAGTTCCGATTGGTGGCGAGACAGTGGGTGATGGGGGACGCCTCATTGGTTTAGCCGCCAGATGCTGAAGTTTAGGGCTGCCGCGAACGTAACCCACGCAAGCTACGGCACCAGCAAACCGCCGGCGGCCTTCCTCACGCGCCAGAACGAAATCAGAGTCACCGCCAGCACCAGCCAGAGCGCGACAATTTCCGCGAAAGCAAGCCCCGGGCGGTGCATGCCGAAGAAAA
>JBBSDS010000432.1:0-3746 GCA_038240495.1 Chthoniobacterales bacterium
GAACAAACCACCACCCAAATTGCGACGTCCAAGGTTGAAATCGAGCGGTGGAAGGTCGGTCAGGTTTTGCAAAGCGCGCACAATGCCCGTCGCACGCTGGCCGAAAAGCAAGCGCAGTACGATCAGTTTGTGCAAGCCGTCAAAGACGCGCCGCTGGTGGTGGAAAAGGCGCGCAACGATCTCTCGGGCGCGGAAAAATCCGTCACCGAAGCGCCCGCAAAAACGCAAGAGAAGGAAGCACTGCTCGCGAAAGCACAGGAGGCCGTGGATGCAGCCAAACAGGCGCTTACCGCTGCCGAGGCTGCGGTCCCGGAGAAGGAGGCTGCGGTTAAGGCGGCGATCGACGCTGCGCCGACGGTCGGAAATGTTCCTGACCTGACCAAGAAACTCGAAGAACGGAATGCGGAACTCGTGAAACTCCGCGAGGCCCGGGCGCCGTTCACTGCGGGCACACCGGAATACGTGGAAGCCAATACCAAGATGACGGCCAAGCGAGTCGAGATCACTCAAGCACAAGCGGCGCTCACCGCGGCTTCCGAAAAAAATCTTGGGGTGCCGGCGGTCAAGGCTGCGCAAGCGGAGGCAACCAAAACCAGCGAGACACTCGACAAGGCACGCCGCGAAGCGAAAGCGGTTGCAGCCAATGCTGTCGCTGCCGCCAAGGCTCTCGCGCAGTTCAGAAAAGATATCGAAGCTGCTGCCCAACTGGTGACCAAACTGCAGAAGGACATGCCGGAGATTGTCAAAAACTCGCAAGTGCAGAAGACCCAGGCGGAGCAGGCTGTCGTGGCCGCCGCCAGGGAATTGGAAACGGCCAAGGCGGAAGCAGAGAAACGTCGTGCCGACTACGAGACGCTGAAAAGCGGCGGAACCAAGGCTGCTTCGCTGAGCGTTCCGCCCTCGAAGTCGTAGCGAAGGCGGGGCGGCTACATGCCTGCCGTGCGCTTGAGAAATTCGTGCGCCGTGGCGAGCGCGCGGGCGCGGTGGCTCTCCCGATTTTTCACCTCTTCGGAAAGCTGCGCGAACGTCTCGCAATGATCCGCCGGGACAAAAAGGGAATCGTAGCCGAAACCACCATCGCCTTTTTCTTCGTTGATGATCACACCTTCGACCGTGCCGTCGAAGGTTCCGAGCACCTGCCCGTCTTTCGCCAGCACCATCACGCAGCGAAAGCGCGCGGCCCGTTCTTTACCGCGGGCGCCGGTCGCTTCGAGTTCCCGCAGCAGCTTCGCGCGGTTGGCGGCATCGGTCGCATCGTCGCCAGCATAACGGGCAGAGCGCACGCCGGGAGCGCCGTTGAGCGCATCGACTTCGAGGCCGGAGTCGTCCGACAGAACCAACCCGGGGAAAATGTGCGAGGCCGCGATCGCCTTGATCGCCGCGTTTTCCGCGAAGGTCTTGCCCGTCTCCTCCGGCGACACCGCCGCACGGTGCGCATTCAAATCCGTCACCTGCCAACCCGCACCGAGAATGGCGCGAATCTCCGCTGTCTTATGAGCGTTCTTCGTGGCGATGAGCAGGCTTGGCATGGGATCGAGATGGAATCAGGAAAGCGGGAAGGCAGGAAGGATTGTTCGTTCCGCGCCGGTGCGCGTCGTGGCCGCCGATCACAACGTGCGCGATCACGATGATCGCTTTGGTCGTCGCTCAATGTGAATCGAAAAGCTCCGTCATCCCGAGCGGAGTCGAAGGACCTCGGCGGTTCGATCCAGTGCTGTATTTCTTGTGAACGCCGGGGTTGTTGGGCTGCGTTCCGCTCCGCCTCCGCGCGCGAAACCGATCGAGATGAAGGCGCCTTCTCCGAATTGAACCACTACTTCGGCTTTTGCCCTTTCCTGCTCTCCTGCTTTCCTGATTCATTCTGTCCCCTTTTCTCGATGAGCACCGAACGCCGCAAACCGTATCCCTTCAACCAGATCGAGCCCAAGTGGCAGACCCACTGGGAGACGGCGCAAACTTTTCACGCACCGAATCCCGGCGAGCCCGGCTTCGATCCCGCAAAGCCCAAATACTACGTGCTCGATATGTTTCCCTACCCGAGCGGCGCGGGCCTGCACGTCGGCCATCCCGAGGGTTATACGGCGACGGACATCATCGGGCGGTTCAAAAAAATGAGCGGCTTCAATGTGCTGCACCCGATGGGTTGGGACGCGTTCGGATTGCCCGCGGAGCAATACGCGATCAAGACCGGACAACATCCGGCGGTGACGACGGCGACGAACGTCGCGCATTTCAAAAAGCAACTCCAGCGCATCGGCTTCGCCTACGACTGGCAGCGCGAGGTGAACACTACCGACCCTGGCTATTTCAAATGGACGCAGTGGATTTTTCTGCAGATTTACAACAGCTACTTCGACGAGGAAACTAAGACCGCGCGACCGATCGCGCTCCTAGAGGACGCTCTCTCCAAGGAGCCGAAGCACAAGGAGCAGTGGAAAAAGCACGGCTACCTGTGGTCATGCCATCACATCATGTCCACGAAGGGCTGGCCAGTGCTTTCAGTCGAAGAAAACGAAAAGGAAATCGCGAGAATCGTTGAATTGAAACGCCTCGCCTACATTTCCTCCGCGCCTGTAAACTGGTGTCCCGAACTCGGCACCGTGCTCGCGAACGAGGAGGTCATTGATGGAAAAAGCGAGGTCGGCGACCATCCCGTCGAGCGTCGCCCGATGCGCCAGTGGATGCTGCGCATCACCGCCTACGCGCAGCGGCTCATTGATGATCTCGACGGCCTCGACTGGCCCGAGAGCATCAAGATTCACCAGCGAAATTGGATCGGACGCAGCGAGGGTGCGGAAGTTCATTTCAAGGAAGCCGCAAGCGGCACCTTGATTACCGTCTTCACCACGCGCCCTGACACGCTCTACGGAGCGACCTACATGGTCCTTGCGCCGGAGCATTTCGCCGTGAACAAGATCGTCACCGAGGATCAAGCACCCGCCGTCGAGGAGTATCGGGAAAAGGCCGCGCGCAAATCCGACCTCGAACGCGCAGAACTCGCGAAGGACAAGACCGGCGTCTTCACCGGCGCATTCGCGATCAACCCCGTGAGCGGTGAGCGCATCCCAATCTGGATCGCCGACTACGTGCTCACCGGCTACGGCACCGGCGCGATCATGGCCGTGCCTGCGCACGACGGGCGCGATTGGGAGTTCGCGAAAAAATTCGCGCTGCCGATTCGCGAAGTTGTCTCGCCCGAGCCACGCCTCGGACTCGGCGGTGGCGGCGTGTGCGACGCGGAGCCGCTCGAATGCTTCGTCGGCGAAGGCTACGCGATCCACAGCGGCCCGCTCGACGGCCTGCCCACCGCGGCCGCGAAGGCTGAAATCACCGCGCGCCTCGAAGCGCAGGGCCTCGGCAAAAAGACGATCAATTTCAAACTCCGCGACTGGCTCTTTTCGCGGCAGCGTTACTGGGGCGAGCCTTTTCCCATCGTGTGGGAAAATGGAAAACACCGCGCCGTCGCCGAGAGCGAATTGCCCGTCGTCCCGCCGGAACTTTCCGATTTCAAACCCACCGGCACACCCGAGCCGCCGCTGAGCAAGGCCACCGATTGGTTGTGTTACAGCGACACCGCCACGCGCGAACTGAACACTATGCCGCAGTGGGCCGGCTCGTGCTGGTACTACCTGCGCTACATTGACAACGCGAACGCCGCGCGCTTCGTCGGTGCCGATGCGGAAAAATACTGGATGCAAAGCGGGCAGCCCGGTGGCGTCGATCTCTACGTCGGCGGCACCGAGCAC
>JBBSDS010000433.1:0-3695 GCA_038240495.1 Chthoniobacterales bacterium
GCGATCGATGATCTGGATGGTATTGAGCGGCAGGCGCCCAATCGTGAACCGGGCGCCCGTGAGCGCGATGACGGTGGGTTGATCCTTGTCGGGGAACGTGAGGCGAAGACTGGCCATACAGTTTAAAGCGGGTTGAAGCGTGCTTGCGTGATTAGTGCCCATACTCGTGCTTGCTGGCAACACGGTTCTTTCTGATTCGCGAATCGAGGCCATTCGGTTGCGGGCCCACCGGAACTATTTTTCGCTGAGGACCGAGATTTTGCAGCCCGCGTGGCGCGGCGATTTCCGCGTCAGCTATCGCGGGCCGTGTAGCGCTTCAGCCAGCGGGCGACGACACCTTCCGCCTCGCTCCACAACGTGACGGCACGCGCGCTGCGAAACCGCACCCGCGCCATTTCGCCGGGCACCAATGCCGGCCCGCTCTCAAGGCGGACGATGGCGGTGAAATGCGGATCGGCGAGCTCCATGGCGGGCGCGTCCTTGCTCTCTTTGGCCGTGCTCTCCTCAGCACGGCGCAAGGCCAGCGGCCCGCCGGCGAGCGCGGTCAATGCGGGGTGGATCAAGTCCCGCGTGGCTCGGGCTTCGACGCGCACGAGCTGGCCGGTCAGCGCCGTGCCGCGACCACCGATGCGCACTCCCAGCGGTTGATTGAGCGCGGTGCGGAAATGCGGTTCGTCCTGTTCGCTCACCGCGATTTTCACATCGCTGCCGTCCGCGCGTCCGAGACGGAGCACTTCTTCTCCGGGCTGGAAAAAAGCGCCGTGAAGCTGGCCGAGACGACGATTCGTGACGCAGCCCGCAAACGGCGCGCGGATTTGCAGCGTCTCGAGATAGCGTTCCCGCTCGACGACTTCCTTGCGGAGCGAATTGGTCTTCGCCTGCTCGGCCTGGAATGCCGCCACGTCGTCGCGCGTGTAGGCGAGACGGGCACGCAGCTCCTGTTGCTCGACAGCAATCCGGCTGCGGGCCAGCTCCGAAGCGGCTTCTTCATTGCTCAATGCCACGAGCAATTGGCCCGCCGCCACGACCTCGCCATCATGGACGAATTCTTTTTCGACAAAGCCGGGGCACTCCGCGCGCAACACTTCGGTGTCTGCCAGCTCGACGACTCCGGCGCTGGAAACCGAGAAACGCAGGGGCAGCCAGAGCGCCGCAGCCAGCACCGTCGTCACCCCGGCCAGCCGAATCGCGAGTCCGCTCCAGCGGCCCGTGCCCTTGCGGATGGACTGGATCATCGAGCTACCGAACCGGGAGACCGGCACCGCCACCCACACCGCACCGGCAATCGCCGCCAGGAGCAGACCACCGCCGCGCAAGGCGACACTCGCGCCCATCAGCATCCCCGCAAGCGTGACGAGCTGCCAGCCCCACGCGGCGACACCGTAAAGCGCCACGATCCACGCCTCGCGCGAATCCGGCCGCAACCGCCGGTCCGCGCGCCCGCCAAGGAGCAACCACGCGAGGGCGCGCTGCATCCAGGAGCGGCCGCGGGTCGCGAGGTTCGGCAGGTCCAGGAGATCGCTGAGGATGTAGTAACCGTCGAAGCGCATCAGCGGATTGGCGTTGAAAAAAAGCGTCAGCACCGTGCCGGTGACGACGGCATTGTGCGCGAGCGTGTGAACCATTCCGGGCGCGCTGCGCGCCCAGACAATGGCCGCAACCGCCGCGAGAAAGAACTCCATGTAGAGCCCCGCCGCCGCGACCTGGATGCGCCGCCCGCGCGAGGCGAAGCCGAGGCTGGCAGTCGCATCCACATAGCCCATCGGCACAAACAGAATGAAAATCACGCCGACCTCGCGAACTGCGGCGCCGAAATGCTTGCAAAAAATCCCGTGAGAAAGTTCGTGCGCCACTTTCAATCCGGCCCAAACGACAAAGAGCCAGAGCCAGTTGTCTCGCGCCAAGAGACCGTCGGCATCAGCCGTGAACCGCCGCCAATCCATGCCGACATGCGCCCCACCGGCGAGCACGACGGCGAGCCAGAGCAGAAATCCGCCCCAGCCCAGCACTGGTCTAAGCACGGCCTCGGCGCGCGCAAAAAAACGGTCCGCTCGCGCCAGCGGGAGCTTGAAAACCAAAGGGTTCAGCCACGTCGCCGCCGTCTGCCACGCACGTTCGCCATGCTCGCGATCATTCGTGCCGGCGCGCGCGCCCTCGATCGCGAGGAGGTGCTGATCCTTGAGCCAGCGCAGCATTTGCAGCGCTTCGTTTTCGGTAAAAGCGTCGCCACCATCCCGCGCGAGCTGGGTTAGGATGCCGGCCACCGGACGCCTCCCATCGAGTGCGCGGATGAAGCGATATTCCGCGAGTCCGACGCGATGAAAACGCGAGGCCGCGCGGTCTTCGATCACGCACACGCGGCGGCCGCGCTGCTCCTGAATGGAGAAGCGCAGGCCGTCGCGCAGCCGCGGACGCAACGCTTCGGCTTCGCGCACCGAGAGGTTTTCCGCAGACGGCGTTTTCACCAGAAGAGCGTAGTCACGAGCCAATCCCAGAAACGGTGTCCGAGAATCCAGACAAGCGGCTCGCGATCGGATTCGATGGATACGCGACCGCGCATGCCGGGACGCAGTTCGTTGGTGTGGCCGGCGGCGATGTCCGCTTCGCCGATGAAAACATTGCGCCCTTCGCGCTGCTCGCTCTGCGGATGCACACGGCTGACCGTGCTCTCCCAACGCCCGCCACCAAAGGCTTCCAGCCGAACATGGACCGGCTGGCCGGTGCGAACGCGGCCGACTTCGCGATCCGGCACGTCGATCTCCACGATCATCGCATCGAGCGGCGCGACCTCCCAGAGCACCTGTCCGCGAGGCATTGGCTGGCCTTCGGCGCGGCGCAAATCACCCGAGACGACCACGCCCGCGAGCGGCGCCTTGACATCGAGCATGGCGAGTTTGCGCCGGACGAGTTCGAGTTCCTGCCCGACACTTTGCGCTTCAAAACTGGCGACCTGCGCCGCGGCAAAATCCGCGCCCTCGCTCTTGTCGCTGCCACTCATCGCGCGGTCGCGCTGTTTGAGCGCACGCTCGCGGGCGGCGGTCAATTCGGACTCCTTGAGCTTGAGTTCGCGGTTGTCGAGTTCGCCGAGCGGCTCGCCCTCGCGCACTGTGTCACCGGGCCGGACGAAGCTCTTGCGGAGCTGGCTCTCGAACGGCGCGGCGACGATGCGCTTGACGGTCGGCGCGATGCGGCAATCCGCACCGATCCGATAGTGAAACGGCCACACGAGAAGCAGCGCGAGCGCACTCGCACCGACGATAACGGCGCGCCGCCGATTGGCGCTGGCCCTTTGCCAGAGCCGCTGCGCAGCTCGAAGCGCGGGCTGCGGACGGGCACGCTCGAGCAGCTCGAAGAGGACTGGGACGAAAGGCGCCGCGGCTTCCGCAAGTGGCGCCGCCGACGGATCGGGTGCCGTGCTCCACTCCATGAGCACCGCACCGCGGCCACGCGGCAGCGGCAGCGTGAGCAGGCGCGCGGCGCCGGTCTGTTGCTGGAGCAGTTCGTGCGCGACGGTCTCATCGCTCCGCGCGCTGGCGGGCGTAAAATCCATGGGATGCCCGGTGGCAATGGCTTCGCGCATCGCCGCCTCGAAAGGCTGATGGCTCGGGCTTTTGCCGTCGATGCGAGTCGTGCCGGAGATGGCGACCATCCGCACCGCACCGCGCCGACGCAGGCCGAGCGAGACGCGCTCGCAA
>JBBSDS010000434.1:0-3693 GCA_038240495.1 Chthoniobacterales bacterium
CGACCATTTCCACCTGCGTCCGCATTTCGCCCGCGGTCTGGTAGCGCAGCTCGGGTGATTTTTCCAAAGCGCGCAGGACGATCTCGTCGAGCCGCACATCGATGTGAACTTTGCGCGACGGCGGTTGCAGCTTGGCGGTGGGGAGTTCGCCGGTGAGCATTTCGTAAAGCACCACGCCGAGTGAGTAGATGTCCGCGCGGTGGTCGGTGCGCTGATGCTCCTTCTGTTCCGGCGCCATGTATTGCGGCGTGCCCGCGGGCTGAGACTCCGCAAGCCCGATGCTCGAATCATCGCCGAGCATTTTCGCGATGCCGAAGTCGGCGATTTTCACACGGCCGTCTTTGTCGAGCAGCAGATTCTCCGGCTTGATGTCGCGATGCACGATGCCGTGCTCATGCGCGAATTGCAGCGCCTCGCACACCGGCGGCACCACGGCGAGCGCCTGCTCCGGCGTGAAGCGGCCCGCCTTCATCGCCCGCCGCAAATTCACGCCATCGACGAACTCCATGAGCAGGAAGTAAAAGCCGCCCGCCTCACCGAAGTCATAGATCGTGACGATGTGCGGATGGTTCAGCGCGGCGAGCGCCTGCGCCTCGCAGGCGAAGCGGCCGGCGAACTTCGCATCGGTCACACGCTCGGGCGCGAGCAGCTTCAGCGCGACAAAACGGTTCAGCGATTTCTGCCGCGCTTTGTAAACGACGCCCATCCCACCGCGGCCGAGACACTCGATGATCTCAAGCTGCGGAAAGTGCGGTGCGAGTTGGTCGGGCGAAAGCGGCGGCTGCGCGGTCACGGCGACGTCGTCAGTGAATGCCGTCTCTTCGCCGAGCGGGAGAGCCGCAAGGCAGCGCGGGCACAGGCCTTCGGGCGCATCGGTCGCGAGCACGGCGCCGCAGCGCGGACACTTGGCGGGAAGGGGCGAGGAATCGTTCATCGCTGTTTCCAATAAGCTTCCGTTTCGCGTTGTTACACGCGACCCAGCACTTCCACCACGTAGCGCACTTCTGCGTCCACGTCCTCGGCGCTCGAAACGGTGTCGGCGACGGTCGTGCGAAACACTTCCCGGAACCGTTTGCGCAGCCGATGCACCGCGACCCGCGCCGCGCCCTCGCTCGCGCCGAGGGCACGCGCGATTTCTGCATAAGGAATCGCGCCGCGTTCGGCAGTGAGGAATTCCTTGAGCCGCGAAAAATCCGCGCCGCGCCCATCGGCCTCATATTCCGCGCGAAGCCGCGCCAGTGCTTGATCGAGCAGCGTCAGCGCCCATCGCTTTTCGTAGAGATGGTCGGCCGGCAAGGTCGGCGCCGGATCGGCGAGATAGCGCTCCTCCGCGCCCTCCGCATCGAGCGGTACGACCTTCTGCCCACCGCCACGCCGCGCCGCGCGCGACCGGTCCCACTCGTTCGCGAGAAAGCGTTTCACCGCCATGATGAGAAACGTGCGGAACCGCCCGCGCTCCCGCTCCACCGCGTCGAGCCAGTCCTTTTGCAAAAGCCGCGCGAAAAATTCCTGGGTGAGATCCTGCGCGTCCTCGGGAGAATTTCCCAGCCGCCGCACGAAGGCATAGAGCGGATACCAGTAGCCGGCGCACAGCGTCTCCAGCGCCTCCGCCGACTCGGGCGACACCCGATCGCGCGCGGCCATCACCACCGACCAGCGAGTGGTGAGAAAATGCGCGGGCGGCATTTTATCGGAGGCGTTGTTGTCGAGGGAGGACGTCACGGTCGGAGCTTACCGAGTAGATAAGCAAAGACCAAAGCTTGTTACCGCCGATGAAGCGGGAACGTGATTGGGCAACCGCTGGCCGCGCTACTTCACTGCGCGGCGCGCAGCTCCAGCACTTTCAGCGGACGTTCCTCTTCGTGGAAGGTGATTCCGAAGTTATCCCGGAACCAGTCGCGGGTGGCTTTGTCCGCGCCGGGGCCGGACCAGAAGGATGTCTGCTCGGACAGGTAGGCGTCGGGGTAGGTTTGATTCTCGCGCGGCGTTTCGGAGAGTCCGGTTTCGTCGAGGATCAAGACGCGATTCGCAGCGAGTTCACCGACGCTGAAGTTGATACCCTCCTCATACTGCTTGAAGACGTGATTCGATTCGAGGGCGCTACCACTTTGACCGCGGACGAGTTTCCAGCCACGGGACTCGCCTTCGATCGGTGCGACTTCCGCTGGCGATGGCAGCTTGCGACCGTCGTAGCGCGCGACGAGCACCTTGCGCGGCGCGGTCTTTGTCACCGTTTCAATCCCGCAGCGTTGAAGGTAAGCGGGCCAGATCTTCGACCACTCGGCGTTGTCGCGATAAACGCAGACGAGAGAGCGCAGCTTACCCGCCGCTTCTTTCGGTGCGACGACTTGTGAGGCGTCGAGCCTGAGCGCGGAGGCTGTCTGATACATCAACGACCGCGCGTCGGAATTCGCTGGCAACAAGGTCACACGATAACCGGCATGATCTGGCAGAGGAAGTGGCGTGAAGGTTTGCTCGCCAGTCAACACGGGCTGTTCGTCGATGAGTTCAAACTCCGCAGACATTGGCTGGCCTTCGTAACGCTTCGCGATCTTGGCGACGAACTCACGCCACGTCGCCCACTGCCCGTTCATCCGTTCATCCGGCCGTCTATCCAGGAAGAAGTTACTCCTTTGAAGATCCTCCTTCACGCGCGGGATGCTGAAGACATCCGCGTCGAAGAATTGACGGGCCTCGGCCTCGTTCATCCCAGCTTCGTGGAGGACGTAGAGGATTCTGCTGATATGGTATTCGTGTCCCGCTGCCGAGAGCGTAGCCACACTTGAGTTCGCCGCTTTGCGCGCCTCCTCACGCTTACCCTGCCGCAATAAGTCTCCGACATAGGCGGCTATGATCTCGCCCTCCTCGCCCCACGCGGTCTTCTTCGTCATCGCGATCACCAATGGAAAGATTCGCGCGCGGAGAGCGGCGGCTTCTTCACGCTGCCGGACACGATCGAGTTTCTTCGAGAGCATCATGTCGCGATAGAGCGCCAGGTTACCCACGCCTGGCGCTCCAGGAATGGTGGCAATAAGTTTGTCAAAGCGGTCCCAATCGACGTGATCAGAGAGATGCCGCAGCACGTAAAGAACGGCAATCGAATCGGCGTGCGGAGACGAGTCGGCGAACAATTCGGGCATCGGCGTGTTCTCTTTCCACTCCTTCACTTCCACGCTGCCGACAATGGTCACCGGCTGGCCTTGCGGCCGGTATTCATTTTCGTCGGAGCAAGTCAGGGTGTAACTCTGCGGCGCGCGATAGTCAGTGCGGTAACCCACGGGGACAAAGGATTCGAGCGTCGTCTCGTCGTTGAAATCGCAACGGTTGGGAAGCAGAAGATATTTTTGCCCGAGGTTGTCGGTGATATTGCCCCAGTCGGTGAGCTTGCGGCCATCGGAGGTGTGGTTCCATGAGTGCTTGCTGAGCACCCAGACGATGCCTTCCGAAGTCGTGCCGATCGACGCGATCTCAGGCAGATGCTGGCCGACCGTCGCAGACAGATCCTCCGGCGTAAGCGGGCGCTTGCCTGGGTCTTTGAGCAAAGCGTAGAGCTTGTTCGCAGCTCCGTGCTTGCTGTGCAGGCTGGTCTTTACTTTCTCCGGATCGAAAGCGTCATCCGGCATTTGCGTGAAGTAATCGAACACGGCCTCGACCTGTTCTCCGCGAACGGGATTCCACGAACGAATGCGCACG
>JBBSDS010000435.1:0-3674 GCA_038240495.1 Chthoniobacterales bacterium
CGTATCGGCCCGCGAGTTCATCCAACTTTCGCAGGTAAGCAGTCCGCGCGTCGGCGGAAACTCCATAGACTTCGAGCCGGATATCTTCGACCGGCATGCTGAGCAGGAGCGGCTCGGCGCCGAGTTCGTGGAAGGTGCGCAGGAGCAGATCGAGATCGGTCCACTCCCGCGCGTGCGCGACTCTCGCGAGAAAAGTCTGTGTCTGGGATGCGATTGGATTGCGCCCTTTTACATAGGTGGCTTTTTTCTTCGCGACCTCGTTCTTCTTCGCCTGGAGCGAAGTACTGTTGACGGCAAACGTCGCCGCCCGCTTCGTGAAATCGTTCCAATTGAGCGCGTGCAATCCGCGCCGCGCCGGCACCTGCAACTTGGCCTCTTCCGCGAGAATATGCATGACCGCTTCGAAATGATCCTGAACTCGTCCGACGCTGTTTTCCAGCCATCCCAGCGGCCACACCGCGCCATACGCCAGTTGATCCAGCACCGAATCGCTGGCCAGCCTTTCCAGCGCAAACTCGAGCAGCCACTCGTTTTCGACCGTCTTCGGATAGGCCAGCATCCGCCGGGCGATGTCACGTTTCAGGTCTCTGCTGAGATCGCGCGAGAAGGCGGTTTGATAAGCTTGAAGTTGCGAGAAATTTCCTTCGTACCATTTCGGATCAAACGTCTCGCTGAAAAACCAGCCGGGCGAAATCGAGAATGCCACCTTGCGCCCGCTCACGCCATGGCCGACCGCGGCAACCTTTTGCACGATGCCGAGCGAGGTCGTTCCAGGCTTGCCCACCGGGAAGACGCGGAAGCCAGTCGGATAGTCCTGGAAAAACTGCGTCGCATTGTTCGGCATTTCCTTGGCCAATTCCGAACTCCCATAAAGAACGAGCAAGTCCGGTTGCGCGAACGCCTGTTTTTGCAGCACCACTCCCTGCAATTTGGTCTCCGACAAATCCGCGGCCAGAGCATGGACGAAACGTCCCTCGACTCGATCGCAATAGATCACCGCTGCGATCGCCGCGAGGATGGTAATCGCAGCAGCGATGGCTGTGGCGATGAGGTGCTGTCTCTGGGGAGGATGGCCAGACTTCACGGCGGTCAGAATGAAGGGAACGCCCCGGACTTCAACCCAAAATGAAAATGAAAAGAAAGCCCGCAAGCCTTTGTCCATCGACCCGGCAGGCCAATGCCGGGAAGAAACCGACCTCGACTATGCGAGGATTTTTTTCACGACCTCTCCGCGCACATCCGTCAGCCGGAAATCGCGACCTTGAAAACGATAGGTCAGGCGTTTGTGATCGATGCCGAGCAGATAGAGCATCGTCGCGTGCAGGTCGTGGACTTCGACAACGTCTTCGACCGCGCTATAGCCGAAGTCGTCGGTCGCGCCGTGCGTGATTCCGCCTTTGATTCCGGCACCCGCCATCCAAATCGAAAAGCCGGCGATGTGGTGATCGCGCCCGCTTCCGCCCTGACTCATCGGCGTGCGCCCAAACTCGCCGCCCCACACGATCAAGGTGTCTTCGAGCATGCCGCGTTCCTTCAGATCCGTGATCAGCGCCGCGCTGGCGCGATCCACTTCCTCAGCCTTGTACTGGATGCCTTCCTTCAGCCCGCCGTGGTGATCCCAATCCTTGTGATAGAGCTGGATGAAGCGGACGCCGCGCTCGGCGAGCCGGCGCGCGAGCAGGCAGTTTGAGGCAAAGGAACCGTCGCCGGGTTTGCAGCCGTAAAGATCGAGCGTGTGTTGCGGTTCGCCGCTCACGTCGGTGAGTTGCGGCACGCTGGCCTGCATTTGAAACGCCATCTCGTATTGCGCGATCCGCGTGTTGATCTCGGGATCATCGACGAGTTCGCCGGTCGCGCGGTTGATTGTATTGACCGCGTCGATGACCTCCCGCTGCGCGTCCCGGCTCACGCCCGCGGGATTCGTCAGATAGAGCACAGGGTCGCCCGTGCCGCGTAGATACACGCCCTGGAAGCGGCTCGGCAAAAAACCTGAGTGCCATTGTCGCGCAGCGATGGGCTGATTCTGTCCGCCTTTGCCTTTCGATTGGAGAACGATGAATCCGGGCAGGTCGTCCGCGTCGCTGCCCAGGCCGTAGGTCACCCACGCACCCATGGCGGGCCGGCCGGCGATGATCGTGCCGGTGTTCATGAACATGTGCGCCGGGTCGTGATTGATCGCCTCCGTCGTCATCGAGCGAATGACGCAGATGTCTTCGGCCACGGAACCGAGCTGCGGAAACAGCTCGCAGATTTCCGTGCCGCCCGCGCCGAATTTCTGGAAGTCGAATTGCGGGCCGTAGCATTTGAGTTCCTTGCCCTGCAACTGCGCGATTTGTTTGCCCTTGGTCACCGACTCGGGCATCGGCTTGCCATCGAGTTCGCGGAGCTTCGGCTTGAAATCCAAGGTCTCGAGATGCGATGGCCCGCCAGCCATGCAGAGGTAAATGACGCGCTTCGCCTTCGGCGGAAAATGCGGCGGGTTGATCAGGCCCGACCATTTGTCCGCTGCCGCGGCTGGCATCAGCGCGGGGTTGATCAGCGAACCAAGAGCGAGCGCGCCGAGGCCGTGCGAAGCTCGTCCCAGAAAGGCGCGCCGGGTGAGCTGCTGCGCGCGGTATTGCTGGAGCTGGGATTGGAGATCGTTCATGGAATTACTGAAAAGTGGTTTGGCGAATTTCTCCGGGTGGAGCACGCGGCTCGCGTGCCGTGGTCGGCGGCTCGCCGAACACTTCTTGAAATGCGCGCCTGCGCTCGCGGAGCGTCAGCAATATGTTCGAGCCGGGCCGGCTCGAACGGCACGCGAACCGCGTGCTCCACCCGGAGAAGAAATCCCCGCCTCATTTCAAGAACGCGTGATGGTTTCATGCAGATTCAGAATGACGCGCGCGACGCTGGTCCACGCGGCGAGTTCGCTCGTGTTCACCTCCGCCGCCGGGGAAGCAATGCCGGTTTTCACGAGCTGCTCCGCGGCAGCGGGGTCGGTGGTGTAAAGCGCGAGGTGTTTGCCAAAAAGCGTCATCGCCACCTGCAACTCATCCGCGCGCGGCGCGCGGCCGAGGACCTGACGGTAGGCCCACGCGACGCGCTGCGCCGCATCGAGTCCACCCTCTTTCAAAATCCGCGCCGCAAAGACGCGGGCGGCTTCGACGTAGGTCGGGTCGTTTAGCAGCACGAGCGCCTGCTGCGGAATATTCGAGCGCACGCGCTCGGCGGCGCATTCCTCGCGACTCGGCGCATCGAACGCCACCATGCTGGGCTGCAAGTAGGAGCGCTGCCACCAGGTGTACAAGCCGCGCCGCCATTGATTTTCATTCGTGTCATTCTCCCACTCGCGCACCGGGAAATTGAGATTCTCCCAGTATCCCGCCGGCTGATACGGCTTCACGCTCGGCCCGCCGACCTTCCGCACGAGCAGCCCCGAGACGGCGAGCGCATTGTCGCGGACGATCTCAGCGTCGAGCCGGAAGCGCGATTGCCGCGCCAGCTCGCGGTTGTCGGGATCGCGCTGCTGAAGTCCTTTCGACGCCTCCGAAGTCTGGCGGTACGTGGCGCTCGTCGCGATCAGCCGCACCATGTGTTTCACGTCCCACCCGTGATCCATAAATTCGCACGCGAGCCAATCGAGGAGCGCTGGGTTGACCGGCGGTTCACCCTGCGCGCCGAGATCGTCGAGC
>JBBSDS010000436.1:0-3660 GCA_038240495.1 Chthoniobacterales bacterium
ATCGGGCTGTTTATCGACTCGAAATGTCGCGGCGGGAAATCGTTGGCTTCGCCCGGAAATCCGACGATCGACGGCGAGCGTGTGCGGGTGGAATTCACGAGCGCCGTGCCGCTGAAAGAAGCGACGCTTCACTTCACGACCGACACTGGCCTCCGCTCGAAGCGCGAGTGGCAGAGCGCTGCCGCGACGATCGACGGCAACACGATCACCGCACCGCGCCCACCCGCCGAGGCAAACACATGGTTCATTTCTCTGACCGACGAACGCGGTGCGATGGTCACGACCCCCGTCCAATTCTCCACCCCATGAAATTATTCGTCGCGCTCTTCTTCGTCTGCACTGCGCTGACGGCTGCCGAGCGAAAATCGAACGTCATCTTCTTCCTCGTGGACGACATGGGCTGGATGGACTGCGGCGCCTATGGCTCGAAGTATTACGAGACGTCAAACATTGACCGTTTCGCGAAGCGTGCGCTCCGTTTCAGCGATGCCTACGCGACGCCGCTTTGTTCGCCGACGCGCGAGTCTGCTGACGGGAAAATATTCAGCGCGGCATGGCATCACAAGCGCGACCGGACACCTCCCGCCGCAGCCGCCGGGCTACAATTTTCTGCCGGAAAAAGCCGTGGCGAATCGGCCCGTTATTTTGCCCGAGAGCAAGAACTACATGGAGCCATCCGAGTACACGCTGGCCGAGGCGTTGCGCGATGCGGGCTGGCGCACGGCGCATATCGGCAAGTGGCATCTCGGGCTGACAGAGCCGCACTGGCCGGACAAACAGGGGTTCGATGTCGCCGTCCACGCGCATCCCGATCCCGGTCCGCCGAGTTACTTCTCGCCATACGGTTTCAAGAAATTCCAGTCCTACGCCGACGGTCCGGCCGGCGAATACATTACCGACCGATTCACCGACGAAGCGGTCAAGTTCATCACCGAGAGCAAGGACCGCCCATTTTTCCTCAATCTCTGGCACCATGGCGTGCATGGGCCGTGGGGACACAAGGTGGAATACACGAAGCAATTCGCCGCGAAGAAAGACCCGCGCGGCGAGCAGGCGAACCCGATCATGGCGTCGATGCTCAAGAGTATCGACGAAAGCTTCGGCCGCATCCTCGAGACGCTCGACCGGCTCGGACTCACGGAAAATACGATCGTCATTTTCAACTCCGACAACGGCGGCAACACGCACAGCAACACGCAGGACGATCCGGAGATTCGAGGCGCGATGGCTGAGCTAAAGGCGTCGCGCCTGGCTGACTGGCACAAGTGGGCCGATAGTCAGCCGCCGACGAACAACGCGCCGCTGCGAGACGGCAAAGGCACGATCTATGAAGGCGGCGTGCGTGTCCCCTTGATGTGGTCGGGTCCGGGAGTCGTCGGCGCGGGGACGACGAATGCGACCGTCGTGGGCGCGGTCGATCTCTACGCGACGGTGCTCGACATGGTCGGTGTACCGCGGCCCGCGCAGCAGAAGATGGATGGCGTGAGCTACGCGATGGTGCTGCGGGGCACCGGCAAGCTCGAGCGCGCGGCTTACTTCACCTTCTTCCCGCATGGCGGGCCGTCGAAACCCGGTGGCGTCACGGTGCGCGCGGGCGACTGGAAGCTTCTCCACCTCTTCGAGACCGGACCGAATTTCCCGAGCCTCCGCGAACTCTACAACCTGCGTGACGACCTCAGCGAAACGAAGAACCTCGCCGACGCGATGCCCGACAAAGTGAAGGAACTCGACGCGCTCATAGACGCTTTCCTCACCGAAACCGGCGCGATCGTCCCGAAGCCGAATCCCGCTTACCACGCACGTCCTGCCGCGCCGGCTCCCACGCAACTCGGTCCCGACGACGGCACCGGCCCGATCGCCGGCTGGAAACTGCGCCAGTGCAAAGCCGTGACGACGGGCGAGGGCGTGCGGCTCGAAGGCACCGGGCGCGCGCCCTTTCTTGGCACGGCGAAATACAAATTCACCGGTGTGTGCGAAGTGAGTTTGCGTGTACGGGCGCCGGCAGGTGGGCCGGGGCAAATCCATTGGCGACTGGCGGAGCAGGCGGAGTTCAGTCCGGAGCGGGTCACGAAGTTTGATTTTCCGGCGGGCGATGAATGGCGCGACGTGAAGGTGAGTGTCCCCTCAACCGGCAGCGTCGTGCAACTGCGCGTCTTCCTTCCTGTGGACAAAGGCGCGGTCGAGCTAAGCCTGCTGGACGCGCGCAGCGGTGCGCCCGCAGCCATCGGCAAACCGCGCAAAAAATGACCGCCCCGCCGGATGGCACATCTCGTTATTGTTTCTTCGCCGTGATGAGAGCGAGCACGTCGGCGGAGCGAGATGCCTGATTTCATCGGAGCGGGTTTGTGTTCCCGGAGTTTTTTGTCCAATAAAGAGAAGCCTCCGCTGTGAGATTGGCGATAGGCGATTTCCCCTCCCTGCCGCGAACAAACATGTAAACCAGACTATTCCGACCCATGAAACGAATCTCCTCCGCGAACACTTCCGTCGGCGAACTCTCGCGCCGAGACTTTCTTCACACTGCTTCGAGAGCTGCGGCTGGCGGTCTCGCGCTCTCGGCGCTTTCGGTGGAACGTTTCGCCCACGCGGCTGGCGATGACACGCTCAAGCTCGCGCTGATTGGCTGCGGTGGACGCGGCACGGGCGCAGCGAATCAGTCGCTCAACGTGATGAAAGGGGTGAAGCTCGTGGCGATGGCGGACGTGTCTGAAGCGCAGCTCGGCAAGAGCCTGCAAGGCCTCAAGGCGCAGCATCCGGAACAGGTCGATGTCTCGATGGCGAATCAGTTTGTCGGCTTCGACGCTTACAAATCGGCGATCACGCAATGCGATGTCGCCATCTGTGCGACACCGCCGGGTTTTCGGTCGATTCATTTTGAAGAAGCGGTGCGGCAGGGGAAGCACGCGTTTCTCGAAAAGCCGGTCGCGGTCGATGCGCCGGGCGTGCGGCGCGTGCTCGCGGCTGCGGAAGAGGCAAAGAAAAAGGGGCTGAAGGTGGGCGTCGGATTGCAGCGGCATCATCAGCCCGCCTACATCGAGGCGGTGCAGCGATTGCAGGACGGCGCGATCGGCGACATCACCGCGATGCGCTGCTACTGGCTCGGCAACGCGCGCGAGGGTCTCGAGCGCCTGCCTGGCGAGACGGAGATGCAATACCAGATTCGCAATTGGTATTTCTTCACATGGCTGTCCGGCGATCACATCGTCGAGCAGCACATCCACAACATCGACGTGATCAATTGGATCAAGGGCACGCACCCAATCCGCGCGCAGGGCATGGGAGGACGGCAGGTGCGCAATCAAAAGATCCACGGGCAGATTTTCGATCACCACTTCGTCGAGTTTGAATATGCTGATGGTTCGCGGCTCTACAGCCAATGCCGGCAGGGACAGCGCGGTGCTTTCGGATCGGTGAGCGAGCATGTCACCGGCACGAAGGGGAGCGCTGATCTCGGCTTGCAGAACCGGCAGTTTCGCATCCTGGGTCCGAACGCCTGGGAAGCGCGGCTGAAGACGGCTGACGACGGTCATCAGCTCGAACACTATCCGCTCGTCGAAGCGATTCAGAAAAATCAGCCCTACAACGAAGCGGAGCAGGGTGCCCTCAGTGCGATGACGGCGATCATGGGCCGCATGGCGACGTATTCCGGCAAGCTGATCG
>JBBSDS010000437.1:0-3658 GCA_038240495.1 Chthoniobacterales bacterium
CACTACCCGCGTGCCTCTTCGCTCTGGCTCCTGCGCTACTCGTAAACGTAGCCGACGAAAAACGTGATCCGCCCGTCCGGCAGTTTGCGGATATTGGTAATGTGGACGGGCAGGCCGCCGCCGAGTTGGGAGCGGCTCGAAGGGGTCGTGTACGGTGTGTAAGCGTCGTTAGCATCGCTCGGGTAAGGCACGGTTTTTAAGAAAACCAGCGGACCTGCCGGGCCTTCCACGCCATGCGATTCCTCGAGGATCGGGCGCTTTCCCACGACGTGCCAGATGAGCAGTCCTTCCGCGGGCAGGCGCTGGTCGAAGCGCTGCCGACGCCGGTTTTCGAGGAGCAAATATTCGCTACCGTCCGGGCGGATGAGAATTTTGAAGCACTGATTGGTCGTGCCCTCGACGGGTGAAAGGATGAGCTTTTGCTTGATCGTGGGATCAATGACCGCGGGCTTCAACCAGCCGAGTTGTTCCTTCGACCACGCACAGAAATGCTGCGGCTGACCGCCGCCGGTCTGCTGCGACATGATGCACCACGCCCCGAGCCCCTCGGAGCCGGGATTTTCCGGGCGCGCGTAAAGATCGGGCAGCCCGAGCATGTGGCCGAACTCGTGACAAAAGACGCTGATATTTCCCATGCGCTGGCCCCCTTCCGGGCAGATGAAATAAGGCCGCGATTTGCCACGGAAAACCACCGAACTGCGATGCGACCAAAAGATACTCCCACGGTTCGTGGTGGGGAAACGCTCGCCCGCGTAGATGAACATGAATCCATCGAACTCGCTGAGGCAGTCGTCGCCCTCGCGCTCCAGAAGATGGTCGAGCACTTCGGTCAGCAACGCCTGTTTCGGGTTGACGGGCAGCGCCGGATATTCGGGCCGCTTCCGTCCCGCCTGCACCCAGGAGAAAGCGCGACCCTCGATCCGAAACGCGCCGCACGAAACTTCGCGGTAGTAATCCTGCATGCTCCCATACACGGGCTGACCGGTGGCGTTGTTCCTGTCCGCATAAGTGCCGGTGCTGAAAAACATCTCCTCCCACTCGGTTAGATGAATGGCGTCGTTATGCTTCACGTCAGGAAATTCCACGGGGATAATCGCGAGCCGGTACACGCCATTTTTCCAAATTGGAAGTGGCGGCGGAAGATTCGAGCCCAGGGTGCCGGCCTCGCTGGCGCGCAATTTTGCCCGGACCTGCGACTCGACGCCTTTGCGGCGGAAGACCACGGACACAGTGTCGCCCGGCTCCTTGTCGGCCAGAGCGTCGTTGACCGACATGGCAATGCCGAGATTCGCGTCGTTGATCTTCAGCAAAAGATCGCCGGGCCGAAGACCAGCCGCTTCCGCCGGGGAGCCGCGGAGAATTTGCTGAACGACGATCCCCTCCTCGCTTTCGGTGGTGGCCATCGACAAGCCAAGGACGGCGCGGCGCTCGGCGAGTTTTCGCGGCCGGCTGCCCGCACCGAGCGTGACCGGAAATTTCGCGGGCTGCCCCTCCCGCTCGATTTCCACTTCGACGACTTCCTCAGGCGCGCGGACGAGCAGGAGCTCGCGCAGTTCGTCCGCACTCGCGACCGATTTTCCGTCGATCGCGCGCAGTTGGTCACCCTTGCACAAGCCCGCAGTGAGCGCGGGCGAACGATCCGCCAGGCTGGTGATCACGAGCTTTCCAGCGGCGTTCGGCGTCACTTCCACGCCAAGGTAGCCGCTCAACCCGAGCGCACCGGCGACCGGCGGTTTCCCCTGGACGGTCTGCGCGGTTTCCACGGTCTTGAAATCCGCGAGGTCCGGTGGCGCTTCACCGGGCGGCGGCGTCTCCACCGCGGTCGCTGAAGCGCCGAGCGCGAGACTCAACAGGAGTGAAAGAAAACGACCGCATCGGGGGGATGAACTTTGCATACGCGAGCAAACGCCCCGCACTTTGTTTCGTCGTGTCCGCCAGATCAATGATCGCTTTCGCAGCCGGCGCTCGCCACAGCATTCGGGAATCGGGTAACTACCCTCACCTTGCAGAACACGAACGCCCAGCCACGCGCTTCTCTCCGCTCCCTCGATGCCGGTAAAATCCTCGAGACCGCGCAGGCATTGGACGCGCGCGTCGCCCAGCGCTTTCCGGATTCCGGACTTAGCCGGGTGAGCGCGGAACTCGTGCTCATCACCTCCGAAGCCCGCGAACGCGCGGGCTGGCTGACCCGCCCAAACCTCTGGCTGCGCACCGGCGCCATCTTCCTCGGCGTGCTTCTCGCCTGTGTCCCGTTCGTCACTTTCTACATCGGCGTCAAACGAATCCACGATGTGGCTTCGAGCATTGCCGAACTCGCGCAAGGGATCGACGCCGGGGTGAATGAAGCGATCCTGCTCACGGCGGCGATCTATTTCCTCGTCACGATCGAGACGCGGATGAAACGCGGCCGCGCGCTCAAGGCGCTGCACGAGTTGCGTTCGCTCGCGCACATCATCGACATGCACCAACTGACGAAAGATCCCGAGATGTTTGCCAGCGAATACGAACCGACCAACGCCTCGCCGGAACGCTCCGAACTGACGCCGTTCCAGCTCGAGCGCTACCTCGACTATTGCAGCGAAATGCTCGCGGTGCTGAGCAAAGTCGCCGCGCTTTACGTCCAGCACTTGCAAGACGAGACGGTCCTGCGCGCCGTCGATGAAGTGGAAAATCTCGCGTCCGGCCTGTCGCGGAAAATCTGGCAGAAGATCACTATCCTCGATCGGTTGCGGGAAACGCAACGCCCGGCGCCGTAGCCCCGGCCCAAATTCCTGGTCGGGGCTCAGTTTGAGAACGAGCGTTGTAGAGGCAGCTCTGTCCGCAGGACGTGCCGCCTTTCCTGGCCCCAGGCGGCACGTCGCCAAAGCGCGACATAGCCGCCTCTACACCTCTACTAAATTCCTCTTGCCAGTGCGGATGGCGGCATGAGGATGCCAGCCAATGATCTCGACCGTGCGTCACGGCCTCACGCCTTCCGCGGCCATCCGTCGGCGCCTGGCGTTGGTCGTATTCGGGTGCCTGGCGATCCTGCTTTTCCCGTCGACGTCCTCCGACGCCGCGACACTCGAAGAGGCGCAGCAGTCGTTTCTGCACGGCGATTATCAGGCCACCATCGCGGCTGCGGAAAAGGGCACGCGCGAAAATCAAGGTGACCCGGAATGGCCGCTCGTCTGGACCGATGCCCTCGGGCAGGTCGGGCGCTACGCGGAAGCGCGCGACGTCATTACCCGCGCGCTCAAAAGCTTTCCTCTCTCGCTCCGCGTGAACCTCGCGGCTTACACCGCTCTGCGGAATGCCGGCGCGACCGACGCCGCGAAACAACAACTCCTGGAACTCGACCGCCTCGGCGGCACCCGCGCGTGGGCTTATCGTACACCCGTGGACCGCGTGGCGCTGGCTCGCACGGCACTGCTCGTCGGCACGGACCCGAAGCAGGTGCTCGAGCTTTTTCTCGATCCCGTGCGCAAGGCCCAGCCGGAGTTCCGCGAGACTTATCTCGTCAGCGGCGGACTGGCGCTCGACAAAAGCGATTTCGCGCTCGCGTCGAAGACTTTTAGCAGTGCGGTGAAAAAATTTCCCGAAGACCCGGACATCTGGTTCGGGCTGGCGCGAGCTTACGCGCAGAGCGACACGGAAGCGTCGATCGACGCGATCGAGC
>JBBSDS010000438.1:0-3647 GCA_038240495.1 Chthoniobacterales bacterium
AGGACGGCGGTCCTTTCACGGGCGCCGGCATCGGTCGGGGCTGGCCGCTGCTCGGCGGTGAGCGCGCCCACTACGAACTCGCGGCCGGCCATCGCGCGGAAGCCGAACACCTTCTCGCCGTGATGGGCGCGCAAACGAGTCCCGGCGGCATGCTGCCCGAACAGGTGTGGGACGCCGCCGATATTCCCGAGCGCGGGCTTTTCAACGGCCACCCCTCCGGTTCCGGGATGCCGCTGGTCTGGGCGCATTCGGAGTATCTGAAGCTCGTGCGATCGCTCGCGGACAACGCGGTTTTCGACACGCCGCCGCAGCCCGTGCAGCGCTATCTCAAAGACAAGATCGATTCGCCGCTGATCGTCTGGCGCTTTGATCACCAAATCAAAAAACTACCGCGCGGGAAAACGCTGCGCATCGAAACGCTCGTGCCCGCGAAGGTCCACTGGAGCAGCGATAGTTGGCAATCGGCCACGGACGCCGACACACGCGACAGCGATCTCGGGGTTCATTTCGTCGATCTCCCGAGTGCCGAGCTGCTCGCCGGCGCGACTCTCGATTTCACCTTCTTCTGGCCGCAAAGCGGGGACTGGGAAGGAAGAGATTTCTCGCTCCAAATTTCGACTTGATGAACCCGCGTTGAATTTGTGCCCGACAAAACGACCAGCGATTTTCCTCCGCTCCGAGGAAGGGGCGAAGGCGAATGTCCCGACGTGTTCGGAAGGAAGCTAGCGCGTGAGGTAGTCGGACAGCGTGAGGGCGAAGAGCAGCGCGAGCCAGAAGAAGCCTGCGCAGGCGAAGACGCGCAGCAGTGGTTTTGCCGTGCGCAGGTGCATGAAGAATAGGACGATTAGCGAAGCCTTCGCCAACGAGATGAGCATGGCGATGGCGGTATTGAAAGGGCCAAAGTGAATGTAGGCCGCACCGATGGTGAGGAGCAGCAAGCCGAGCAGTCCGGCCGTGACATAGGCGTAGTGCTTCACGGAGTTCATGTCGAGCGGCCGATCAGATAGATGAGTGGAAACAGGAAGATCCAGACGAGATCGACGAAGTGCCAGTATAGGCCGAGCAAGTCGACTGAGGTGGCGAGGCGTTCGATGCGGGAGGTGAATAGCGCGCGCAGGCTAAACCAACCGAGCAAGCACACGCCGATGGTCACGTGAAGCGCATGCACGCCCGTCATCAGGAAGTAGAGATAGAAAAACATTTCCGCGTGGCGGGGATCTGCGCCTTCAAAGTGAAAGCCTGCACCGGGCAGCAAACCTTCATGAATCTCCTGGCGATACTCGAAGCCTTTGAGAATGAGGAAGGCAATGCCGAGCACCGCGGTGAGGGCAAGGAAACCACCCGTCGCGAGCGACCGCCGAAGTTCCGCCGCGCGCACCGCCAGCACCATGCAGAAGCTGCTCACCAGCAGAATTCCGGTATTGATCGACCCGAAGAGGATGAGCGTGTGATTACTCGCGGCGAGGAACGTCTCGGGGTAGCGAATGCGATAGACGGTGTAGCCGAGAAACATCGCGCCGAAAAAGAGGACTTCCGTCGCGAGGAAAATCCACATGCCCAGTGTCGCCGCGTCGCGCTGCTGGGCGGCGTCTTCAAATTGATGGGCGACTGCGGGGTCAGCTTGCATGGGTGGTTTCGCGGCGCGTTGCTTCGTTATCGGCCACGGGATCGTAGGCGTAGGCTTCTTCGTTCACGGTCGGCGGAGTCGCGAAATTATGCATTGGTGGCGGCGATGCCGTGGTCCATTCCAGACCGGTCGCCTGCCACGGATTCGGCCCGGCGTCGCGTCCGTAACGCAGCGACCAGAGAAGGTAGGCAAGCGGCAGGAAGTAGCCGATCGCGAGGATGGAAGCGCCCGCCGTGGATAGGACGTTCAACGCCTGAAACTCCGGCGCGTATGCGTGATAGCGGCGCGGCATTCCGAGATAGCCAAGGAGAAACTGAGGAAAGAAGGTCAGGTTGAAGCCGCCGAAAACAAAAAGCGCGGAGAGTTTCGCTAGAAATTCAGGATAGAGTTTGCCGCTGATCTTCGGCCACCAGAAGTGCAGACCGCCGAGGTAAGCCATCACCATTCCGCCGACCATGATGTAATGAAAATGCGCGATGACAAAGTAAGTGTCGTGCAGATGCACATCGACCGCCAGCGCCGCGAGAAACAAACCCGTGAGCCCGCCAATTGTGAATAGCCCGATGAAGCCGAGCGCGTATAGCATCGGCGTCTGAAACCTGATCGAGCCTTTGTAAAGATTGACCGTCCAGTTGAAGACCTTGATCGCTGAGGGAACTGAAACCGCGAAGCTCAAGATCGAAAAAATCATGCCGGCGTAAATTGACTGGCTCGAAACAAACATGTGGTGCCCCCAGACAAGGAATCCGAAGACGGCGATCGCCACGGTCGCATAGGCTACGAAGCGATATCCGAACAATGGCCTGCGCGTGAAGCACGGGATCAGCTCGCTCACGACACCCATTCCAGGCAAAATCATAATGTAAACCGCCGGGTGCGAGTAGAACCAGAACAGGTGCTGGAAAAGCAGCGGATCGCCGCCCATCGCAGGGTTGAAAATGCCGACGCCGAACGTGCGTTCGAGCACCATCAGCGTCAGCGTGATCGCGAGCACGGGCGTGGCGAGCACGAGGATGAGGCTCGTCGTGTAGATCGTCCAAATGAACAGCGGCAGCCGGAACCACGTCAGTCCCGGCGCGCGCATTTTGTGGATCGTGACGATGAAATTCAGCCCGGTCGCGATGGAGCCGAAGCCCGCGATGAAAATGCCCGCCGCCATCGCGATGACATGGCCATTTGCATAAGTCGAGCTATAGGGCGTGTAAAACGTCCAGCCGGTATCGACGCCGCCGGTGACGATCGCGAAAAGCGCGAACGCGCCGCCGGCCATGAACAAATACCAGCTCGCGAGATTCAGCCGCGGGAACGCCACGTCGCGCGCGCCGATCATCATAGGCACGAGGAAATTTCCGAGCACCGTCGGAATGGACGGGATGAGGAAGAACCAAACCATCACCACGCCATGAATGGTGAAGAGCTTGTTGTAAGTCGTGGAGGTGACGAGATCGCCTTGCGGAGTCAGTAACTCAATTCTCATCAGCGCCGCCGCCGCGCCGCCGATGAGGAAGAAGAGGGTGATCGACACCATGTAGAGGATGCCGATCCGCTTGTGATCCGTGGTCAGCAGCCATGACTTTATCGAGTGGTTGGACAGGTAATTCATGACGATTTCCTTGCGGCGCGACTTCTCGGAAATGAACCACGGAGGCACGGAGAGCACGGAGGAGGAATGGAAAAATATCTCCCCCTCCGTGTCCTTCGTGCCTCGGTGGTCAAATTTCTCCGGTTCATAGCGATTTGATGTAGGCGATCAATTGCATGACTTCCTCTTCGCTGAGCTGGCCTTGGAAAGTCGGCATTTTCGCTTCGTAGCCGGCGGTAATCTGTTTGTTCGGAAGCAGGATGGAGTCGTGCAGGTATTGCTCGTCGGCGATGACGATGGTGCTGTCGGACAGAGCAACCGGACGGCGGTAGATTCCATTGAGCAAGGGGGCGCGGATGGTTGCGTTCGGCGTGTGGCAGCCCGCGCAGCCGCGGGCCTGGAACAGCCGCTCACCTGCCGCGACCATGGAGACGCTGC
>JBBSDS010000439.1:0-3640 GCA_038240495.1 Chthoniobacterales bacterium
TCCATCGCGCGTGTCATCGCGACATAGAGCGCGTTAACATAGAATTTGTTTAATTCGAGCGACTTGTCGGCCTTGTCCTTCGCCCGGCGGTAATCGAGTTCGTCCCCCTCGAGGTCGGCCGCCGCGACGTCTCGGCACAATTCCGCATAGACCGCGCGGTTGGCGGAGATCGCATTGAACAGGATGACGTTCGGATATTCGAGACCTTTCGCCTCGTGGACGGAGAAGATCAGCGGCGTCCGGAAATGCTCGCGGGCGACGAGCTTGTCCTCGTCACGCAGTACGATCACCGCTGAGCGGACCGATGCGCGCGACGACGCGTCCAGCGCCCTCAGCGCCTTTTCCTCGGCCTTGAGCAAGCGGACTTCGCCCGCCGCGGGAGAGGCGCATTTGACGAGGAAATTGCTCTCGCGGTCGACCGAACCGAAACGCGCTTGCTTGATCTTCAGCAGGCGGTTGGCGATCCCGGTGACGGCCCGGGTATTTCGGAAATTCGCCTGCAACACCGAGATGTCGCGGGCGGCCGCCACCTCGGCGGTCTCGTCCCGCGGAGTCAGCCGGAACAGGGCGCGCACCGAGGCCCAGGAGAAGAAGTTCGGATGCACGATCTGGTGGGTGTCGCCGCAGAGTAGGAATCGATCCTTCGCCTTCAGCGATTCGAAGACCAGCGCAAGCTGGGCGTTGGTGAAGTCCTGCACTTCGTCGACGACTACGAAATCGTAGCGCGCTTCCGTCTTGGCGCGCCAGTCGTGGGAGACGAGATTCAGATCGAATAACTTGTCGTGCTGCAGCCAAGCGACGTATTTTACGAAGAGCTCGTGAACCGCAGCGCGCGCTTCGCCGACGGCGAACAGGGACTGCCGGATGCCCTGCGCCTGATAGTCGGCGGCCGTCAGCGGCCCGGTCGAAGGCGCGCCGAGGACGCCGCGGAATTCTTCGAACAAGGCGTGCGCGTCGGCCTGGCGTAATTCGCCTTTGAGGCCGCCGCGCCGGCGTTCGAGCCAGGCGCGAAAAGCCGCGAAGCTGAGTTCGACGCCCTCGGGAACAGCGATCGAATCGACGAATTCACGGAAACTCATGAATTCGACGTCCTGCTCCGGGTTCTCGTAACCGTGAGCGCTGTAAAGCCGACGCGCTGTCTGCGCGAGATAGGCCGAGAGCGTCACATAGAGCACCGCTCCGGTCGCCTCGCGCATCTTGGCGAGCGTTACGGCTGTCTTGCCCGACCCGGCCGAGCCGACGATAACCAGGGGAGGCTTGTGGCGACGCACCGCTTCCTGGGCCTCGTCGAAGACGATCGGCTTGTCGAGGAGTTCGAATTCGACGGCCTGCGCAGGCAGCCACCGCAGCTCCAGCCCGCCGCGCACGGCCGGCTCCGGCTGCGGCGTTACATTGTCCGGACCGCTTTCGATTTTCGCCCGGTCGACCACGGCGCCCCGCAGAAAGCGCGATTTTTCGTAGGCGTGATTGGGAATCACTTCCAGAAACAGGCACACTGTTTCGCCCTGATGCGACGTGAAATGCATCAAGAGCCGCGCCTCGTCGTTAAGCTTGGCGCGCCAATAGGGCGTCGGCGACAATTTCTTGAGGCCCGCCGCGGCGAAATCTCCTCGCACAAGCGCCGTGCGAATTTTTTCGATCCGGTTGGCGAAACGACCGGGCGTGAGTTCGCGATAAGACACGATTCGCATCTGTTATTTACCGGAATTGCTAAGGTAGAATATCGGTTCCCGGATCCTTTGCGTGGGCGATCGGCACTGGATCCAGCGCGGTGGGTCAGGCCAGTGACCTTTGGGAGGTGGGGCCATTGCGGCCGGCATTAAGGTATGAGGTGCTCCGTTGCCTAGTTAAATCACCCCGCTCAATCTCATTGAGGCTCACTTCGTCGCTGCGCCGGTCGTAGAGTTGCGTCGTGCGCGTCGAGGCGTGGTCCGCCCTCCCAGTTCCGCGCAATCTCAGTGTTTAAGAATTTCGCGGGCTGCTGCGACGTATTCATCGTCCTAGCGAAGAAACCCCTGGAAAGTTCTCACGCATCCCTAAGGCGCGCCGGATCACTCTCTTTGCGCAAAGCTCACCAACTCGTGAACGAGCAAAGTCACGCTATTTCGGTCTTCGTCATCATACGATCCGTTTTCGATCTTGCGCGCGAAGTATGACCGAAGGCTTCTCGCGATCGCCTCCTTTCCTTTTTTTCCGCCGGACTCCTCTGCGCGGTCATCGAGCTCCGTGACCACCTCCATGCCGGCTCTGCACTCGACACGTCGTCCGTCGACTTTCGCATAGGAAAGCATAGTCGAGCCTTTGAAATCCGCTCCCTCATCGAATTCGATCTTCATTGGCGACCTTTCATTTTTGGCGACAATGGTTGAAAGGAGAAGCCACGTATTTTGGGCGTGTGCAGATTCGACAGATTGCCAACTGGGGAGGAAGACCGAGCGTCGGGTCCAATTTCAAACGATCCGTCATGGCCGCGGCGATGCGCGTGCGGACTGAAACTCCGGGGACGCCATCGTTCGTCCAGTGCGGCTCGCATGGCTCTCACCCAATCGGGCCGGATGGAGGGGTGCACCGAAATCCGATTCGCCGAATTCGAGGAACGCGCTCCCCTTGGATCGTCCAACTTGCCCACGACGGAAGCGCCGCGCTCTCATTTTTTCTCCAGCAAAAGCGTCCCTTGTTGCTGAATCAGCGACTTGGCGCGAAAAGCAAGGGTAGCCAAAATCCAGGGTAGCACTACTTCCAGTCGCACGTTTTCCTCGCCGACCTCTATTGTCCCGGCGACCTGTTGGCGCAGCGCCATCACGCGGAACGATAACTGGTCGCCCCGCCAGGTCTCCTCATCGATTTTCAAAAATGGACCGAACTGGATTGCAGCGCTGGCCAACCCACTTGTGAGCCGACGTATCGCTTCCGTTTTCCCTAAATTGTGCGGGAGGGTCACAACTAGCGATTTGATCATTTGCGGCCTCTACGCCAGTTAAATTACCAATCGACCGAAATTGTTCCCTCGTTCTGTGCCGCTACCCTTCTCGGACTTCCCCATAGCCGACTTGGCCGAGCGCTGATGCGACCAACGAACTCACCCCCCTGATGCTCAGAATCGCGACGAGGATTGCTTCATAGTTTTCTGGCGCGCGCCAGCGCGTCCACCGCGATCGGCTACTTTCGCTAGGCGCGCCCGCACGCGCTCTTCGATGCTTTACGGCAGCGGACGGCCTCGCTGTACGCATCCAAGCTCACGAGCTGGAAGTGCTCGTCGAATATTTGACCGCCCTCCCTCGAGCTAGAATAAGCATTCCAATTCCCGCAAGCCATACTGGAAACGGATAGGCGACCACGCGCTCCATGCCGCCGGCCCCAAGGCCAAGGTCGACGCCGACAGCCAGGCAGCCAAAGCCGAGGAGGCCAATTGCTCCGGAGCCGAACGTGATCAACCCAACCGTGCGTGTCGTTGAACTCGAGCGCAACATCGCGACTCCCAACGTCGCCATGCCCAAGTTGCAACAGATGAAGTTCTCGACAGCGCCGATGAAGTGGGGCGTCCGATATAAGTCCTCGGGAGCCAATCCCACGACAAGCACTCCCGCGGCCGAGGCAGCGATTAAAAATAGTCCGATTCGCCAAAGCCTTGCGGTAGGAA
>JBBSDS010000440.1:0-3639 GCA_038240495.1 Chthoniobacterales bacterium
AAATCGCGCGTCATCCTGAGCGGAGTTCCGAGCGGGCGAAGGTGGCACGGAACGGAGTCGAAGGATCCCGGCGATCTTGTGCGACACGATCCGGGAATGCGCGGGATCCTTCGACTGCGCTACGCCCGCCTTTCCGCCTCCGCTCCGCTCAGGATGACTCCCCTTTTTCAAACTGATCCCCGACCCGGCTGCGAGCGTCTGCAGTTGGGACCGCAAAAATCGGTTGCTGGCTTTTTTACCCCGCGCCGTACTCTCGTCCGATGCTCTCCCGCTTCCTCATCCTCCTCAGTTTCCTCGCGCCAAGCTTTGTCGCCTTTGCGCAATCCCCCGACCTTCCTCTCACCCCCGCGGAGGAAGTCCACGCGCGCGGCGGATTGCCAAACTTTTTCAAGAAAGCGAACACTCCCGGCGCCGAGATCAAGATCGCCTACTTCGGCGGGAGCATCACTGCGCAAGCCGGCTGGAGACCGAAGACGCTGGCGTATTTTCAGAAGACCTGGCCGAACGCGAAGTTCACCGAGATCAACGCTGCCATCGGCGGCACGGGCTCGGACCTCGGCGTCTTCCGCGTGAAGCAGGACGTGCTCGATAAGAAGCCCGATCTCATGTTCGTCGAGTTCGCCACGAATGACGGCGGAGCCTCACCGGAACAAATCTTCCGCTGCATGGAAGGCATCGTGCGCCAGACCTGGCGGGCGCTGCCGGACTGCGACATCTGCTTTGTGTATACGCTCACCGAAGCGGCCATCGCGCCGATGCTCGAAGGCCAGTTTCCGCGCTCCGCCAGCGCCATGGAAAAGATCGCCGACCACTACGGCATTCCGTCCATTCACATGGGCATGGAAGTCGCGAAGCTCGCGAAGGAAGGCAAGCTCGTCTGGATAGCTCCGCTGCCGAAGACCGAGGAGGAGAAGGCCGCGCTCGGCGATAAATTCGTCTTCGCCCCGGACAGCGTGCATCCGCATCCGGAGACCGGCCACGAGCTTTACCTGCAAGCCATCGTCCGTTCGCTCGCGCCGATCAAAGCGGCATCGGCGACACCCGCGCCGCACATTTTGAAAGAACCGTTCATCGCCACGAACTACGAAAACGCGCAACTCGTCCCCCTCACGAAGGACACCGTTACGCTTTCCGCCGGATTCACGTTGCTCGATCCGCACAGCGATGCTTTTGGCAAGCGCTGGGCCGAGCGCATGACCACACTGCACAAGGCGACCAAGCCCGGCGAAACGCTCAGCTTCAAGTTCAAGGGCACCCGCGCCGCCATCTACGACCTCGTCGGCCCGGACTGCGGACAAGCCATCGTCACCCTCGACGATCAGCCGCCAAAAATCGTCCCGCGCTTCGATGCCTACTGCACTTATCACCGCCTCGCCACGCTCGTCATCGGCACCGATCTACCCGACACCGTCCATACGGTGAAGATCGAGATTCATCTCGATCAACCCGACAAGGCGGCGATCCTCGCCAAGAATAAGAACACAATCGACAAGCCTGAGCGCTTCGACGGCACCGCGATCTATCCCGGCGCGATCCTCGTGCTCGGAGAGATTGTGAAGTAGGCCGCACCATGGCCATCAAAGCCACGATCTACAAAGCCACGATCCAGCTCTCCGACATTGATCGCGGCGTCTATGGCGACTACCCGATGACCATCGCCCGGCACCCTTCGGAGACCGACGAACGCATGCTTATCCGGCTGCTCGCCTTCGCCCTAAACGTGCCCACCGACAAAGATCACGGCGCTCTCGAATTCGCCAAGGACATGTGGGAAGCCGACGCGCCCGGCCTGTGGCAGAAAGACCTTACCGGCCACATCGATCATTGGATCGAAGTCGGCCAACCCGACGACAAACGACTGTTGCGAGCGGCGTCGCGCGTCGGTCGAGTCAGCGTTTACAGCTTCAGCACCAGCACCCCTATTTGGTGGAAAGGCCTCGCGACAAATCTGACCCGCGCGCGCAACCTGACGGTCTGGCAGATCCCGGCGGACCAAAGCCATGCGCTCGCCGCGCTGGCGCAGAGGACGATGGAGCTACAGGTTACCGTCCAGGACGGCGCGATCTGGGTGGGCGATGGCACACGGTCCATCGAAGTCGCGCCCGTGCGGCTTTACGGCCTGCCTCTTAGTTAGCGCTTCTGCCAGAAACAATTCCCGCGGAAGATAGCGTGTCATCCTGAGCGGAGTTTCGTCATGGGCGAAGGCGGGACGGAACGCAGTCGAAGGATCCCGCGAATTCACCGGCGACGGCTTACGGCTCCGGGAACTGGCACGCCTTGCAGCAAACCAATCGTCGCCCACGAGCTTCCCCAGTAGGTGTAGATGCCAGTCGCGGCTTTGAACGACTTACTCTTCGCGGGTCCGTTGCGGTCGATCTTGCTGATGCGCGTAATGTCAATCGACCAACCTCCACTTTCGCCCTGATTGCTCAGCAGCCAACTCTCCGCACGCGCGATGGCGTCCTTGGATGACGTGTCGGGCGATTGCTGGAAGATGTAGAGCGCTTCGCCAGTCGCCAGCGGATCGCTCTTCTCCTCACCGATCATAAACGACCAACCTCCGTCGGAATGCTGGTGCTTCAAGCTTTCCGCGCGCAGGGCGTCCACCTCATCCGCTTTGCCAAAGCGCCGCGCGTAGAGCAGGCGAAAGACGAGCGTCTCCACGGACTTCGCCGGTTCGTTCTTGTCGAGCAACGCCGCGGCCTTCGTCCGCGCAGCGTCCGCAGCCGGTTGATCCGTTTCCTGCGTCGCGAGCGCGAGAAGGAAGAGCCACGCGGAATTGCCCGTCGCCTCCTGCGCGTCGCGTTTCTGCATGGTGGCAAATTGACCTGCGGGCTTCCACGAGCCGTCTGCCTGCTGCGCGTCGAGGATCAGCTTCGTCAGTTTCGGCGCGGGCTTGTCCGGCATGGCCAGCTTCATGAAGGCGGTCATCTCGTTGCCCGGTTTTGTGTTCGTAGCGTGTTCACCAGCCCACGCGATGAATTCGTAAAACCGCGCCTGGTCGATCACGAAGCCGCGTCGCTTGGCCTCGCTGTGGCTCCAGAGCAGCACCGGCATGTGATGGCACGCATTGCAATCAGCGCGAGCATTCGTGCCGTGGGAGGATGGGCATTCATGGAAAATGGATGCGAGTTATCTCGAACATCCCGCACCGGTTCCTGAGCACAAGGGGCTTCATGGGATCGGTCAGTGGTTAAAGACGAACTCGGCAGAATTGAGCAGCGACCACATCACGTCCTCAGTCGCGGAACGACGGGTGGCGCCGTCGGTGGTGAAAACTCCGGCGGCGATTTTCATTTCCTCGTCGGTCGGCTGGCGGGTGAAGCAGGTCAGATAAATGTCTGTCACAATTTCCTCCGGTGTGTGCTGGCTTTCGGCAAGGCGTTGAATGCGTGCGGCGGCGTTTTTGCTCGCGAGCTTTTCTTGCAAGAGGCGTGAGTTCATGAGGTGCAGCGCCTGGACGATGCTCGGTCGCCCGTCGCGCTCGCATGGGCAATCGCTGCTCGAATTCGGGCGGCTGAAGGCGTCCATCGTCGGCGACTCGATTTTGTAAGTCCACGCCTGCATCGCGCGGCTGCCGGGCGGCATTCCGGCAAATGTGTCCGGCACGCCGGTGACATCCGCGAGCGCGTCGGCAAG
>JBBSDS010000441.1:0-3636 GCA_038240495.1 Chthoniobacterales bacterium
CCATGATCTCATCGCGGCGCGCGAGCAGGTCGCGATCGCGGAATTCGAGGTTAATCGGCCGCGGCCCTTCGGTGTAGCTGTAGAAAGTCGCGCCGGGCTTCACCTCGCCGAGCAGTTCCTTGCCCATCTTCGGGCTGAGCCGGTCTTTGTTCCGCACGATGGTTTCGCCGAGCACGATGGTGTTTTTCTGCGGCTCGATACCCGCGAGCTTGCCCGTGACGGCGATGGCATCGCCCACTTTCGACACCGGATCGGACTGCAAGACGGAAAGCGAGACGGACATGACGACGGTAAATTTCACGTCCATGTAAGACGCGGGCTCGAACGCTGTGATGCGGAATCCCGCGTGTCCTTCCTCGGTCACCGGCTGCATTTCCATGATTTGCAAATAGCGAAAAAAGTGGGGACGCCCGACGGCCTCATCGAGCACGGCCTTTTTCGCCGCGGGCGTCTTCGCTTCGATGTAGGCCAGCGCGAAGTCGTTGCCATTGGAAGTCGCCGCCGCCGCGCCGCTCGCGAGTGCGAGCAATACGAAGAATAAAACGCAGAGACGCAGAGGCGCGGAGAGGAGGAAAATTGTCAGGGCTGCACGTTGAAAGCGATGCGGAGTTGTGCCGTCGCGCCAGTCTCTCTGCGCCTCTGCGTCTCTGCGTTTGAATGAAGCTTTTGTGAGCATCGAACCGACTCAATGAGTCACCGAATACATCATCACGTTCTGCCCGATCTGAATGGCGCTGACATCGTTGACCCCGCGCGCATACGGCGACTGGCTCATCTCCCATCCGCCGGCCAGACCGAGCGGGCTGTAGATCACGCCGTAGTTGCCCTTGATCTCGATGCCGAGGAGCACGGGTTCGGTGCGCGCCTGACCGGTTTCCTGCATCAGTGCGGGTGTCACGCCGACGGCGGCGATGTTGTTTGGTTCTTTGAAAAGCGGCGCGGTGACCGGGATGCGCGCGAGTTGTTTGTCCGGCAGGACCGAGCGGATCATTTCGCGGAAGGAGACGTCGAATCCTTTGCGCCCGCAGCACGCTTCGCCAAACAGAAACCCGCCGTTTTCGAGGTATTTTTTCAGCCCCGCTTTTTCCTCCGCCGACAACTCGAACGCCTCGTGCCCGCTCATGTAGATCACCGGCGCGTTGAAGATCGCGGGATCGTTTAGCCGCAATTCTTTGAGCGCGAATTTTACCGGAATGCCAGTGCGCGCATTGAAAGTCTGGAGCATCACCGAGAGCCCGGCGTGCCGCGTTTTCCAGATGCCGTCGTACTTCACCTGCGCCACCGAAACGGTGTCCGAGTAAGACTGCAATTTATCAACGAACTTCATCGCCTGTGCTGCGTTCTTGGCCCACGCGCGCATCGCCGAGGCGTAGGAGAGAATGTTCACGCCCATGCGAACGGCCGACTCCGGTTTGTAAGCCTGCCATTCCTCCTTCACGTCGCCCTGCCAGCCCACCGCCATGCACCAGCGCGAGACCAGCGCGACCACCCGGCAGTTCACCTCGACGGCGTCAAACCACGGCTCGTTGCCCCGGTATCCCGACGCGGTCACGCCCTTGGTGTATTCCACGCGATCCACGTCGTAGTGCGAATGAAAGATCGGATGGTCCGGTGCGAGTTTTTGCACCGGCTGCTCGGGGAAGATTTCCTTCAACTCGGCGATCACCGAATCGTAAAACGGCTTCGAGCCGAGACCGGTGTTGTAGATGATCATCCCGCCCGCGAGCAAGTAGGCGCGCAGCTTCTTCCGCTCCGCTGGCGTGTAGGAAAAGTGGTAGTGCCCCGTGCGGAAGAGCACCGGATTTTTCTCCGGATCGTCGCTTACCTGGCCGAGCGTGCGGACGTCCATTTGGAAATTCGCATCCGTCTGCTGCTTCATCGTTTTCAGCAGATTGTTCACGTCGTTCGGCGTGGCGTTCCAATACACGTCCGCGCCGTAGAGGTCCTTGCCGTTCTGCGCCGCGATTTGCGGCGGCGCGAAGGCTGCGATGGTGAACGCGAGAAGAACCAAGATTTTCGCGCACGAGACAGTCGAGAAAGCTCGGGCAGCGCGAGGGAGTTTCGATCGAACGGGGGGAGAACAGCGCATGGAAATATGTTTGCGTTGGAGGGCGTTTGCAGGAAACTGTCGCACTGGTGGCAATAGCAGCGCCACCACCCCCGAGCAAGACGTTCCAGACCCTACTTCTTTCGAGCATGAAAAATCCGACCGCAAAAAAAATCATAAGTTCGGCGCTCGCGGCGACGCTTTGCACCGGCACGTTGCTCGCCGGTGATGGCACCGGGGAAAAAGGTTTCGTTGCGCCTCCGCGCGAACTCAAAAAGCCGCCGGCACCGCCCCGCGTCGCGTCTTCTGCCGAGACCGTCCTCGCCTGCTGCTGCTGTCCGGTCACGCCGATGTCGCGCACCGAGGCGAAGAAGCCCCCGCAACCGCCCGTGCTGATCACCAAGATCAAAGAAGAGGCTCCCGGCGAGGGCAAGAAGTAGAGGCCGATTGCGCCGGTTCCGTTCCATCGCAGGACGTTCCGCCGCAATTGGTATCGCGGCGTGGGTTCACGCGCTGTTGCTCCTCATTCCTGGTGTTCAAGCTGCCGGCGAATGGCAGGTTCCCGAGGCCCCCGTCCGCTACAAGCTCGAGCTCGATCGAAAGCCCTCGCACCCGACTGCCGGCTACTTTGTCCAACTGCCGGATGGGGGCTTGCTGCGCGGCATCTCGCCTTCTCCCGTCGTCATGACGGAGGACGGAAAAGTGCTCCCCAGCTTTCTTCTTTGGCAGAATGCCGAGAGCGGCTTTTCCATCGTCTTCGCCGATCCCGGCGGCAAGGCGCGGTCGGTTTACGTTTACAATCAGCCCGTCCGTCCCGCCCAGCTCTGGCGACCCGAGAGTGGTCTCGCGCCGAGCGCACTCCTCTGCGCGTTTCCCGGTCGCGAGAATATGGGCGCGGCTCAGGCGCTCGGGAAATTGGGTCGCGTCGAGCCAGTCGTCCATTTCGCCAATTTGGCGGGCATTCCGAAAGCGCCTTTCAGCATCGGTGGCGACAACACCGGCCGACCGCGTCCCGCTGTTTTCTATCTGCTTTCCCATGTCGAGGCCGCCACCGCCGGAAAGTATTGGATTGCGCCGTTCGTCCGCAGTGGGCAGTGCGACATCCTCGTGGATGGCACCAAGCTGAATCCCAAGGAGCAGTCCAAGCTCTGGGGAGGCAACGGCGCTTACGTCGAACTCACGCAAGGTCTGCACCGCGTGGAAGTTTTCCAGACCGCTCCCGGCACCGGTCCATACGCATCGAGCATGAATGACGGCGGCCTGATGTATCTCACATGGCGTCCGCCGAAAGAGCAGATTAAAGGGGCCGAGTCGCGCATCTTCAAATACGAAGAAATCGTCCACTCGGGCGACTGCACGATCACCGCGGTCGAAGCTCGGGATGGAGCGCCCGCTGCGCTCGCCGCCGCCACGCCGGGGCTCTGCTACTGGTTTGAAAATGAGGAGCCGCTGATCATCTACGAACTGCGCGCGCTGACCGCCGGACAGCCCGCGGGCACGACGTGGACGTGGACGCTCCCCGAAGGAGCGACGGTCGAGGGCGACAAAATCCGGTGGCTCGTTCCAGGCTTTCGAGAAAGCAAGATCAA
>JBBSDS010000442.1:0-3618 GCA_038240495.1 Chthoniobacterales bacterium
ATTTCGCGATATGGATGGCCGGCACCCCGCCCGCCGTGCCGAAGTATCCCCCGGCGTAGAGGTCGCTGCCGGTCACCGCCAGCGCATTGACTTGGTAGTCCATCCCCGTACCGAGAGCCGACCAGGCGCTGCCGTTCCATTTCGCGATGTGGCTGGCGGCTACGGTGCCGATGACGGTGAAGCTGCCGCCGACATAGATATTGCCACTGCCGTCCACGGCCACGGTGGACACGTTGTTGTTTGCCCCCGGAATGCCGGGGTTCAGGCTCACCCAGTCGGCATCGCTGAAGGTCGGGTCGATGCGCACGGGATAGGTGGCGGTGGCGTCGTCCACGCGCACGGCGAGGCGGTCGGGGGCGGGCGCCTCGAGCGAGGCGGCCAGCTCACGCCCCGTGGCATCGGTGACGCGCAGGCGGCTGTAGGCGATGGCCCGCCCGCTGCCCGCGAGGGTCAGATTTACCCCATAGCTCGCCGCCTCCGCCGTAGCGCCGCTGAGCTCCAAGTCCACACTCAGCTCGCCCGCACCCGCGGGCCGCTCGGTGATGACAAAGTCCTGGCGCACGCCGTCCATGCTCACGCGGTATTCTTCCACGACGCCGGGCCGGGTGAAGGTGGCCGCATCCGCCGTGGCCTGCACGTTGCCGGTGGGGGGAAGGATGAGGGATGAAGCCGCATCGCGGCGACCGATGGCCGAGGCGAGGACGCGGAACTTTTCACCCTTCCCCGCATCTTTCTCGACCGTGGAGGTGAGCCAGAGCCCTTCGCGCGTGGCCTGCCCCTCGAGCTTCTGAAACACGACTCGCAGCCGCGCGCCGTCCGCCGAGGGCGTGATGGAGATGCCGTCGCCGGAATACTGCTTCTGCGCCGCCGCGCCGAGCTGGTCAAACGGGATGGGGGCCGCTGGTTGCGCGGCGGGTGTGGCGCTGGACTGCGCCCGGCCCGGCGCGGAGAGCAGGGTGAAGAGGGCGGTGAGGGCGAGGAAGGTGGAGAGGATGGGGGACTTCATGGTGCGATGTGGGCGGAGTTGTTGCGGGCAGCGCATAGGCGCTCGTAAAACCGCCTCAAATTGTAAGGCGATACAAAAGTGGGTTACAAGTCTGATAATTACCACCATCGAGAGGCGTTCATTTGGTTAATGTAAGTGAACGCGCCCGTAGCTCAGTTGGATAGAGCATCGGATCCCTCATCCGGCGATTCCTCGGCGGAATCATCGGGTAATTGCCGGAGCGTGATTGCGTCGAGTTCCAGCGCCGGGATTTCCGGGATTTTGCCGCCGATGATGCCCTGCATGTCGCCGTAAAGACCGACGGTGTTTTTGATCACGCGCTCGATTTGTTTTTCTCGCTCCTTCCATTGTTTTTCCATGGCCCGGCGTTCGCGATTCACCTGGTCCTGCATCGTGGTGAAAGCTTCGACGATGCCTTCGATCTTCTGCTTGAACTGCGTGCCTGCGAGATACTGATAAAGCATCTCCATTTTCTCGTTTTTTCCCAGCGAGGACTGGCGCTCGCGATCAAGCGCGAGCAGTTGTTGACGGAGCGCCGCCGCGAGCGGAATGGCCGAAAGCGGATCGCAAACCCACACGCCTTCCACGAGCCCGAATCGGCTGACTCCCTCGGGCGATGCGACCGTGACGAGGATGGCGATTTCGGCGCGCATTTCGATCATGTCGTCCTTCAGTTTCGGGATCCATTGACCGCTCCACGCCTTGGTGTTTTTCGTTTCCCAAAGCAGAATGCCGCACTCCGCACCAAGCGCCGTGCGGACTTTGTGAATCAGGTCCGCGCCGCGCATGCCCTTCGGCACGGGCTGGATGTCATCGTGGGTGAAGAAGCGCCGCAACTGCGCCTCGAAATCCAGCTCCAGCACCTCGCCTTGCGTTTCCATTGAACCTTGCTCGGCCTTGCGCCGCATGTCCTCCAGCGCTGACTTCAGGTCGTTGATGAGTTTTTCTTTTTCGAGATCCTTGAGCCGGTGTTGCTCGGCGGCCTTCGTCTCCACTTCCGCGCGAACCTTGGCGCGTTCCTCGTCGAGCTTCCGCTGAATTTCCAGTTCCGCATTTTCCTTCGCCTGCTCCAGTTCCCGTTGCTTGCGGCGCAATTCGAGTTCGTTCTCGCGGAACGTTTTGATCGAGCCTTCGCGTTCCTTGAGCGTTTCCTGCAAATCTTTCATTCGGTCGGCAAACCTCCCTTCCACTTTCTGCGCAGCTCTGGCCTCCGCCTCCGCAAGCCGCAGCTTCAGCTTCTTCTCGATTTCCTCTTCCAATGTCGCCCGCTCTTTTTCGAGCGCCGCTTTCTCGGTTTTGAAGTCGTCGAGTTTCTTTTTCAGTTCTGTCTCGCGACCAAGAACTCCTTGCTGCAACTCGCCCTTGAGTTGTTCGCGGATTTGTCCGGTGAGGGCGTCGGAGATTTCAAATTGATTTCCGCAATTCGGGCAGGTGATCGATCCTTGATCCATGTTGTTCTTTTGCCAGAAAATCGCGGTGCAGCGCACCATCTAAAAAGCCGGCCCATCCGGGTCCGGTCTTGGGATGCGGCAAGGAGTTAGCGCAGAAATGATAAATGAGAATCTGGTAAACTCAGCATTGCGAATCGCGACTCTTGTGCTATTCAGATTTCAACATGTCCCCCCTTGTTTCCCCGATATGCTTGCTGCTGGGTTCATTTATCCTGCTCACCCAAGGCATGATTTTTTCCGTAGCCTGGGTCATCGCGCACCCAGGTAAACGGCACTTCGACGACTAGTCCGACGGCTTGTCGACTTTCGTTTCGGGCTGAAGCGCCAACGTTTGGCGCGTCCCTTCCGTCGCCTTTTCGCATGCTTCCGACGAATGGCCGCATTGTCATGAAACACAGGCTTCGTCTTTCGATCACCGTTGCCCTCACCGTTCTGCTGCTTCCGGGTTGCGCGTTTTTGCGAAAGCGGGAGCAAAGGCGAATGGAGAAGCGTCGTGCGGCGGAGGAAAAGCGGTTGGCAGGAATTCCGAAAGTTCCGCATTTTGTCGGGACGATCACGCTGGTTAACGCCGACGAAAGTTTTGTTCTCATCGACACCGGATCGGCTCCCGGCCCGCTCGTCGGGTCTTCGATTACGAGCCGCACGGCGGGTTCGGATTCGGGTGAACTGCGCGTGACCGAGGTCCGCAGAAATCCGTTTGTGATCGCGGATATCGTCAAAGGAAAACCGCAGAAGGGCGACGCAGTCTTCCAGTAAAAACCGCGCACCGCGAGTTCAGTCGATGTGCCTGCGATCTCCTTGTCAGAAAGCGTGTGTTGTTTGGCTGACGCGAAACCGACTCTTAGAGAAACTGCCAGAAATAGTTTCCGCTTAAGATTGCGTGTCATCCTTCGACTGCGCGGCGCCCGCCTTGCCACCTCCGCTCCGCTCAGGATGACACGCAGATGTGGAAATAATTTTTGGCAGATGCTCTAGTCCGAGTGCTTGGGCGCGCGGACGGTCCCGGCTTCAAGGTCGCGGGCGCGGCGTTCGACGATCCGCGTCGCCACTTCCTCGACCATTTGTTCGAGCAATAACCGAAGGTGCGAGCCGCCGCGATAATCGGCGGGCGCGATGTGCCGCACACGATCCGCGTGGGTTGAAAGCTGGTAGCATTTCTTG
>JBBSDS010000443.1:0-3600 GCA_038240495.1 Chthoniobacterales bacterium
GGCCTGACCGGCGAAGGGAATGGCCCCATCGCTGCGTTTGTCCACGCATTGCACCGGGCCGGCGTGCCGCCGTTTCAGGTCGCGAACTTCAAACAGCACGCCCTCAGCTCCGGGACCGAAGCGAGCGCGATCTCCTACATTCAAATCCAACTCGGCGACGGCTCCACGAAATGGGGTGCGGGCGTGGACACGAACATCGAACTCGCGTCGATCAAGGCCGTGCTCAGCGCGGTAAATCGAACCGTCAGCTAAGGCGGAGCTGGCGCGGAGCGATGGTGCAACGTGCTCCGCACCAACTCCGCCCTCAATAGTTAGAGGTTCTTCGGCAAGCTCAGGATGACAGGACAAGGAGGAGCGACCTTCGTTCGCACGCCGCGCTTTACGCGCGGCGAAGCTGCGTTAGCCTCGCGGCCCATGAGAATATTTCTTGCTCTCGCAGTTTTGCTTGGCGCGCTGGCGCTGGGTGGTTGCTCGACTTCAGCGCAGCGCGAAACGCAGTCTGCCAGCGGCGCACCACGCGGCCAAAGCGCGGCGCCGCCGGCGGTGAATTTGCACTCGATGATCGTACCGCCGGGGCGCTACGGACGGCACATCGAGTTTCCGCTGCGGGCCCAATACATCACGATTCACTCGACCGATAATCGCAACGCCACGGCGCTGCAGCATGGACGCGGAATGGTCAACGGCTCGTTTCGCGGGCACTCGCAGTGGAACCGCACCGGCTATCTCACGTGGCACTTCACGGTCGATGACGTGCAGGCAATTCAGTCGCTCCCGCTTAACATTCAAGGCGAACATGCGGACCACGACGGACCGGGGAACAAGACGAGCGTCGCCATCGAAATTTGCGAGTTTCGCGACCCGCGCCGGCAGGCCGCGGCGATTGATCGTGCGGCGCGCCTCACGGCGTGGCTCACGCACGAGCTGAATGTCCCGGTTGACCACATCGTTCCGCACTACCACTGGCCGCAGCATCACTTTCACGACTATCAGAAAGATTGTCCGCACATCCTTCTGGAGCACGGTCGGCCCGGACCGCGGTGGGACGCATTTCTGCAGAAGATCCGCAGCTACCAGTAACCCGGCGGCATAGGCAACAATGGGCGTATCGCGGAAGTGCATTCCGTGGCTTGTTACTTATCGCCGATGTCTCTGCATCCCGATTTCTCCACAGCCGAGTTGCTTGCCCCCGCGGGCGGCTGGGATTGCGTGCGCGCGGCTGTGGCGAATGGCGCGGACGCCGTTTATTTCGGACTTCCGCGATTCAATGCGCGACTGCGTGCGGATAACTTTTCCGAGGCTGAGTTGCCCGAAGTCGTTACGTTTTGTCACCGGCACGGGGTGAAAGCATACGTCGCGTTCAACACGCTCGTCTTCACTGCTGAACTCGACGATGCCGCCGACTATCTGCGGCTCCTCAATCGCGCCGGCGTCGATGCGCTCATCGTGCAGGACGTCGGTCTCGTGCGGCTCGCCGCGGAGATCACGCCGGAACTTCCGATCCACGCCTCGACGCAGATGACGATCACTTCGCCGGAAGGCGTCGAGTTTGCACGCGAGCTGGGCATCGTGCGCACCGTGCTCGCGCGTGAGTTGTCGGTGCGGGAGTTGAAGAAATTCGCGCCGGAACGAATGCCACTGGAGGTCTTCGTTCACGGCGCGCTGTGCGTCGCGTATTCCGGCCAATGCCTGACGAGCGAATCGCTGGGCCAGCGGAGCGCCAATCGCGGCGAGTGCGCACAAGCCTGCCGGATGCCGTATGAGTTGATCGTCGATGGCGCACTGCGCGATCTCGGCGATCGGCGCTATCTGCTTTCGCCGCAAGACCTCGCGGCGGTGAACGAGATTCCGCAACTCATCGAAGTGGGCGTGAGCAGCTTCAAAATCGAAGGGCGGCTGAAGTCGCCGGAATACGTCGCGGCGGTGTGCCAGGTGTATCGCAAGGCCATCGATGCGGCGCTTGCCGAGCGCGAGTTTCAACCGTCTGCGGATGATCGTTACCGACTCGAGATGACGTTTTCGCGCGGGCTTTATTCCGGCTGGATGCACGGCGTGAATCATCAGGAGCTGGTGTCGGCACGCTTCGGAAAAAAGCGCGGTCCATTGGCCGGGCGGATCGAATCCGTCGGGCGCGATTTCGTGGAGATTACGCCGGAAGTGCCGCTGAAGCTGGGCGATGGCGTGGTCTTCGACACCGGTGGCGACACAAACGCCGAGCAGGGCGGACGGATCTTCGGAATCAAAGGCCGGCGTTTGTTTTTCCAGCACGGGCACATTGATTTTTCGCGACTGCATGCCGGCGACCGCGTTTGGAAAACGGACGATCCCGAACTGAACAAGCGGCTCCAACAATCGTTCGCCGGTCGCATCGAGCCGCGGCAGCGAGTCAAAGTGGACTTGAGGGTAGCCGGGCGCGCCGGTGAAGCGTTGCGCGTGGTCGCCGAGTTGTCTCAAAGTCCGGGTGGAGCGCGCGGCTCGCGTGCCGATTGCGGCGGCTCGCCGCAATCATGCGAACCGACCCCCGAGCAACTCAACGTCGAACATCTCACGAACCAAGAGCCGGATTCCTCGGCGCTCCGGCGAGCCGCCGGAGCGGGCACGCGGGCCGCGTGCTCCACCCGGAGCTCCGTGACCGTCGTCTCGAACATCTCCTTACTGACCGCGCGCACTGCTCCGCTGACCACCGAGAAGCTGCGCGAGCACTTGGGGCGCTTCGGAGAAACCGGTTACGCGCTCGGCGAGTTGCGCAATGAAATCGACGGCGAGGTCATTCTGCCCATCGGCGAATTGAATCGGCTGCGACGCGAGCTTGTTTTTCAACTCGATGCGGCGCGTGAAATCCGGCGCGCGGAAAAAACGACTTCGTGGCGCGCGCTGCTGGCAAGCGGGACACTCTCGCCAATCGCCGGCGAACAACTTGCCAACCTCACCGTGCTCGTGCGCAGTTTCGAGCAACTCGAGGCCGCGCTCGCTTGCGGTGTGGAGACGATCTACGCGGACTTCGAGGACATCCGCCGCTACAAGGATGCCGTGGGACGCGTGCGCGCGGCCGCGACCGGCGCGCAAATTTTTCTCGCCACACCGCGCATCCAAAAGGCCGGCGAGCAGGGCTTTTTCAAACTCATCGAAAACGCCGCGCCCGACGGCGTCCTCGTTCGCAATCTCGGCGCGCTCTCGCATTTCCGAACGAGCGCGTTGCGCAAGGTCGGCGATTCCTCACTCAATGTCGCCAATCCGCTGACCGCGCAGCTTCTCCTCGGGCACGGGCTTGAGCGAGTCACGATCAGCTACGACCTGAACCTCGAACAAGTGCTCGACTTGCTCACTGCGGCGCCACCGGCGTGGTTCGAACTCACGCTCCATCAGCACATGCCGATGTTTCACATGGAGCACTGCGTCTTCGCCGCATTCCTCTCGGAAGGGAAAGATCACACCGACTGCGGGCGACCGTGCGACACGCACCGCGTGCATCTGCGCGACCGCGTGGGCGTGGAGCATCCGCTGCGCGCCGACGTCGGCTGCCGCAACACACTTTTCAACGCCGTCCCGCAGACCGGCGCGCGATTTTTTTCCCAGCTCCACGACGCCGGATTGCGCGCC
>JBBSDS010000444.1:0-3594 GCA_038240495.1 Chthoniobacterales bacterium
ATCGGCGGCGGCAGAAACGTGATCTGCACTTGGCCGATGCACGAATGATGAATGGCGAATGACGAAATCAATAACGCGAACAGCGCGCCTCGGCGTCCGATTTTCCAGTCACGCATAATATCTCCAGTCGAGGTTCGCGAAGATGTTGTCGCGCCATTCGCAGTTCGCGAGGAACGCTTCGTCGATGTCCTCCCCGCGGACCTGATCGTAGAGTCGCGTGAAGCGGAGGACGTGATCCTTGGTGCGCTTCGTCGCGTAGGTGCGGGCGGTGCCGGTCTTCATCAGGAAGGCCCAGTCGCTCGATTGCGCGAGCAGAAGTTCGCGGACCATCTGCCGAAGCGCGCGCTCGAGCAGCGGCGAGATTTGATCCTTCGCCCAATAAATCCGCGCGACCTCTGTCATGCGTTTCGCCGCCATGTGGAGGTGTGGATAAATCCACGAGTTGCTGTCGTCGAGCCACACCTCCCAGTAGCCTTTATGCCCCCAACTCGACGCTGACGGGATGAGGAGCTGCTGCGTGTCATTCTCGGCGAGATACTGCGAAGGCGTGATCAGCTTGAACGCATCCTGATCATAAACCGCCTTGCGGATGAAGAGGTTGAGAAACTCCGGTCCCTCGAACCACCAGTGGCCAAAAAGCTCCGCGTCAAAAGGGCTGACGACGATCGGCGGGACGTTCATGTTGCCCCGGAGATGCTGTATTTGCGCCGCTCGCGCGCCCATGAAGTGCCCGGCGTGTGCATCCGCCGCGGCCATCGCCCAGCCGCGGTTGTAGAGTTCCTTGTCCTGCGTGCGACCGGTGATGCGGTGGTATTTCAGGCCGGTGAATTTGCGGGTGCCGTCCGCCGGCAGCGCATTGCCGAGATATTCGGTCGAAAGATCGAAGCCGATGTCGCGGTAGAAATCGCGATACGCCGCATCGCCCGGATAGCCCTCCTCCGCGCTCCAAACCTGCCGGCTGGATTCGCGGTCGCGGCCAAACACCGCCGGGCCAGCGGGCGTGAAAGTCGGCGCGTAAATCGCGTAACGCGGCCGTGGATTCCCAAACATCACACCGTGCGAATCGAGGATGAACCAGCGGAGATTCGCCTCCTGCAAAACGTGGTCGAGACTCGCCACGTAGGCGCATTCCGGCAGCCAGATACCACGCGGATCGCGGCCGAAGGTTTCGCGGTAGTGATCCCGCGCGAGGAAAATCTGCGCGCGCACCGCTTCGTCGAAATTTTCCATCAGCGGCAGAAAGCCGTGCGTCGCCGCGCAAGTGATGATCTCGATCACGCCGCGCTCTTGCAACGCGCCGAACGCCCCGACGAGATCGCGGTGCCAGCGTTCCTGCCAGTCGCGCTGGCATTGCGTCAGGCGCGCGACGTAGAAGCGCGCGATGTCGTTGAGTTGGCCGTTGTCCTTGGTGCGTTCCACTTCCCGTCCGGCGAGCGCGATGGACCGGTCGAGGTAGCGCTCGTAACGCTCCTGGAGGAGCGGATCGCGCAGCATGTGGCAGAGCGGCGGCGTGAGCGTGAGCGTGAGCGCAAATGGGACGCCGTCATCCGCCAGTCCATGCAGCATCTGGAGCAGCGGCAGGTACGTCTCGGTGATCGCTTCGTAGAGCCAATCCTCCTCCAGAAATTCGTCATACTCCGGATGCCGCACATAAGGAAGGTGCGCGTGGAGGACGAGGGCGAGGTATCCGTTTGGGGCCATGCGGGCGGAAGTGAGCGCGAAACTATCAGCCGCCTCCGCGCGGACAAGCGCGGAGTCCGCATGCCCGCCCGCGCCTAGCCCGCAATGGTCTGCTGATAATGCGAGTCGAGTGCGGGGTGAAGGGCGAGGAGGGCGGTAATGCGGCGGACATGCCGGGTGAAGTCGAGCGCTTCGTCGGCGGTGAGCGAGCGTCCGAGCAGCGCGGCTTCGCGGTAGCTGAGCCACTTCTTGAGCACCTGGTAGCCGCCGAGCGTGTAGCTCCAGACGGCGGCGGGCACGTCGCGCCAGCGGGTCGTCGCGTTCAGGTGGATGTCCATGAAGCCGTCGCCGCGCGTGCCGGTGCGCACGTCGCCGGGGCCGGGCATGACCACGCCGCCCTGCCCGGCATATCCCCAGCGTGCGGCCAGCGCGAGGTCGGGCGCCTTTGGCTTCGCGTTGGCGGCGACGGTCAGTTCGCCGAGGCCGCTCAGCTCGCGGCGTGGTTTCTTGTCGGTCACGCCGGGCACTTCGGTCTCGGGGTCGAGGAGAGCGGCGACCTGCCAGCCCAGCGCGGCTCCGGCTCGCAGAGTATCGGCGGTCGGGGGAAGCGGGATGCGCGGCCAATCCTGCCGCAAGGCTCCGGCGTTTTCCGTGCGGTAGGCCGGAGCGTGGAGGGTGGCGACGATGTGAAAGAAAAGGTCTTCCGGCTCCGCGCCGAACCCCGCGAGATAGTCGCGGGCGAAGGGCGTGAGATTCGGCACGGGCTGGCCGTCACCGCTGCCGATTTGGTCGCTGAACATGTCGGGCGTCTCGCGGACGACAGCGCTTGTGTCTCTCAGCTTGAGATAGAGCGGAAAGTAATTCGCGCCACGTTCAATCAGATGGTGGGACGGAAAGACGGAGGCAACAAGCGGCTCGGAGAATCCCTTGCGATTCTGTTGTACGATCGCGAGCACGAGATTCCCGGGAAATATGTGAGGGCGAAAATCTTCACGCCGCCGTTCAATGAGCTTCGTTTCCGAGTGCCAGTAGAGCCAGCGAGTGTCGAACGGTCGGTAAAGCAATCGAACGAACTCTCCCGAAGACAAGCCGCGTCCTAAAAGATGCGAGCGAACAAACTCCGCATCAAATTCCTTGGTCTTCGCCATCAGCACGGGCGACTCCTCCGCAATCTGGGCGTTGGTCACCTTGGGACTGAAGTAGCGCGTCATTCGCTCGACGAGCGATTCCTTATCGATGCTCACCAGCGCTTCGTCGCGATTCGTTAGGATTCCGAACGAAGAATATCCGAGCAGTTCATCGACTGCCGTCCATTTACTGTAATCCTCCCGCACGACCAGCGGAACGAACGGCAGACCGAGCGGGAGCGAAGGATGGAGGTGCTCGTAGCTGGTCATCTTGTCGAGCGACGCGAGCAACTCGGCGCGTTTCTCGTTGCCCCACCAATGGCGGAAGTTCACCTCGGCAACGTGCGGCTTGGGCGGTTTTAATTTCGCGGCTGGCTTCTTCGGTTGGAAGTCGAGCGACCGTTGCGCGGGCGGTGGAAGCTTCGGCATCTTTGGTTCGATCGGTTTCGGCCACCGCTCCAGAAGCGCGATGGCCGTGCCAACCTGGATGCCTTCGCGGTTGTGCTCCGCGCTGAAGACGCTCGGGTCGGGCGTGCCGTCGGGCGACTTCTTGCCGGTCTTGTATTTGTCGCCATTGAGGCAATCGACGGTGATCCGGTCGAAGACTTCGAGGAACCGCTCGCGCATCCCCGGATGCGAGAGGCCATCGAGCCACGAATAATTCGAGATGTAGCAGACGATGCCGTGCCGCTCCGGCGCGGGCGGACGGACGGCGGGCGTGTCTTCGTCCGGCGCACCTTCCACGATGCGGCGCTCGGCCATGCGGAAGAAGCGAATGTAGAGATCG
>JBBSDS010000445.1:0-3588 GCA_038240495.1 Chthoniobacterales bacterium
GAACGCTCCGTCAAACCGTTAGCGAGCCAGAAACCTCGCTGGCGGAGCGCCACGTGTGAAAGTCGGCGACCGCCGCCATCACGCGCAACCAATGCTTTTTATCCAAAAATCCTCAGCCTTACTGCATGGTTACGGCTTAGAGGGCTGCTGGCCATGGTGCCGGTGGCGCCGTGCGCCCCGGTGAACGGCTTGCCATCCAAAACCAAACAACAACTGATCCCAGTACCAACGGTGACGTAGAGGAATTGTTTGAAAGGCCTCCCGGCGCCGAACATTGCCTCGGCCAGCGCGGCCGCGCGCACGTCCGCTTCGATACAGGCCGGGGCAAGCTTGGATAGTTGTTCCCGAACCGGAACATTTTTCCATGCGATGCAATTTTCGCTGACGACATTTCCGTCCAGGTCCACCAGTTCGCAGACGCCGATGCCGATGCCATCGACGCGCCGATCCTGAGCTCGCGCTGCGGTGGTAAGTTCTTCGCACAGACGCAGCACGTCGGCAAAGATAGCCTCTCCACCGCGAGCTGGCGCGGTGGCGATTTGTCGGCGCGCCCGCACTTCTCCGTGCGGGAAGGCGACGAGTCCCGCGGCGATTTTAGTTCCGCCAACATCCACGCCGATGGCGCAAGCGGGACGGTCAGTCATGGCAGCTAGTGAACTCATGGTTTGACGCTCAAAGCCGCAGCGGCTGCGTTGTCCAGAAAGACGCGCACATCCGGATGACCCTGGAGGAACGACGCCGGGCATTGGTGCGCGCGAGTTCCTTCGACCATCGCCTTTACGGCAGTGACTTTATGCGAACCATACGCCATGAGGAGAATATGCCGCGTCCCAAGGATCGTCCTTAAGCCGACGCTGACACCGAACGATGGCGCATAATCGCCCCTAAACCATTTGCGGTTGGCTTCGATCGAAACTGCCTCGAGAGGCACCAGTCTTCCGGACGAGTCTTCCGCGCTGCCTGGTTCGTTGAAACCGAGATGACCGTTCTGGCCGAGGCCGAGCACAATCACATCGAGACCACCGAGTTTCGCGATCCGTTCCTCGTGCTCGCGCACGCTGCCGGGCGCGTCGGTTTCGAGCGAACTGAGGGTGAAGAACTGCGGCGCCGGGATGGCCCACGCCTCCGTAACGGAACGGCGCAGGAGGTTCGCGCAATTACGCGGCTCGGCCAAAGGCACACCCACGTATTCGTCCAACGCAAAAACATTCAAGTGAGACAGCTTCAATCTGCGTTCAGCGACCAGGCGATAGACCTCAAGCGGCGTGTTGCCGCCGGCGACCATCACGTTGCGCGCGTCCGGTTGCGTCAGCCAGGCCGCCAGACAATCCGCCCCGGCGGCGTCAGCTTCGCCGGTTGTTGAGTGAACTGAGATATTCACTTTACCTCAGCCAAACCCTCCGCCAGCGCACGGATGTAAGCCGCGTTGCAGCCACAGCAGCCGCCGACATAGCCGATGCCCTCCGACTTCGCGACTTTCCCGAACTCAACAAAATCCCGCCGTGAGACTTGGATGGTTTCCAGATCATCCGGGAAGGCCGGTTGACGTGTGAAGCAGTGGCACTGGTCGGTGGTGCGAAACGCGGCGGGTTGGGCGGCAATCGGAATAGCCGTTGCCTGGCGCATTTCGCGCAGGAGCGGCAGCATTCGCGCCGGTTCCTGCTCGCAATTTGCGCCAACGGCCACGGCGCCATGTTCGGCCAGGACATGGGCGCATTGGGCAGGCGTGTGATCATCGCTGCACTTGGTGATGAGCGGACGGAAGCTCAGCGTCGCCACAGCGGTCAACCCACTGGCCTTGGCGGCATCGAGCGCCGCCAACATTTCGTCGAGCCGGAAAAAAGTTTCAAGGATGAGAAAATCCACGCCCGCGTCGTTAAGAAGGCGGATTTGCTCGGCCATGAGGTCTTTGGCATGGCCCAGGGCTCCTGGCCCTTCGCGCTCGATGAGTTGTGTGCGTGACACGCTGCCCGCGACGAGCGCTTGGTCGCCCGCAACTTCCCGGGCGATGCGGACGGCGGCATGGTTGATCGTCTCGGTCTGGGCGCCGTAGCCGGCGCGGCGCAATTTCTCTCGCGTGCCGAAAAACGTGAGCGCCTGCAAGACCTGCGAACCGGCCTTGAGGAACTCGCGATGCAATTCGCGGAGCGCGTCCGGGTTTTCGATGGCCACTTCGGGCGTGAATTGGCCGCTGCCTTTGCCGGTGCCGACTTTTTCACGGCGCGAACCGCTGTCCACGTAACCGCGGCGTTCGAGTTCGATGAGATAACCGCCGTCGCCGAGGACGACGCCTTCCTTCAACAGAATTGTGATGGGTTTCATGCAATGGTTTCAGACTTTGGAGCGGCCGTGGTCTGAGCTTGCGCGGGAGGTCGTGATTCGCAGGTCAGCGCAGCGACTGACGCCAGGGCCAGAAAAATTCCAGTCGCCTCGCGAGCGCTGATTTTCTCACCGAGGAAAAAAATGGCGATGGGCACGCTCACCACCGGATAAAGCGCGGTGAGCGGGGTGATGATGGAAGCCTTGCCGTGACTGGCGAAAGCCACCAGGACCGCGAGATTGCCGAGCGCGAGAAAAAAGCCCTGCCCGATAACAAGCAGCCAGGTTGTGGCAGTGATCTGCGGCGGCAGCGGTGACTGCAAAAGGAAAAGGACTCCGAACGGGATGAACGCAGCCAAAAACCAGAGCGTGGAGAGTTCGCCAGAGATATGATTGGTCGAGAGCTTCTGCAGGAAACCCGCGGCGCCCCACAAGGCGGTTGGCGCCAGCGCGTAAACCAGCCACCTGGACAGAAACCCTTCCTCGCGTTGCACGTTGAAAAGGTAAATCGCGATGAGTGACACCAAAACTCCGCCCAATTGAATCCGGTTGAGCCGTTCCTTGAGCAACAGGATCGCCAGCACAATGGTCGCGAGCGGATACAGGGCGGTGAGAGGCACGATCGTGGCCGCCTTGCCGCCGCGGCTGAGCGCGTCATAGTAAAACACGTTGCCGATACAAGACACCGCACCGCTGGCCAGCGCATACAAAATTCCCTGGCGCCGGCTGCCGGGCGAGGAAAATTTCCTTGTGACTCCCATCGCAAGCATGACAGGCAGAATTCCCAGCGTGGAGAGCGCCTGGTTGTGCGCTCCGGACAACGCCTCGCCGATCAGTTTGGCCATGATCGCCCACACGCCCCATGAGAGCAGCGCCAATACACTCCATCGCAGCCAAGGGGGCATCAGCAAAATCCTCCGGATTGGCTGAAGTGAATTGGCGGAACAGGAGTTGGAACTCAGTTTCCTTTCCTCACGCCGCCTCTCTGCTTCCCGTTGTGATCATTCCAAATAGCAGCCTTTGCGAGACCAGACATGCCGTCAAGTTGACATTAACAGGAGGCATGTCAAGCGTGTCAACCCCCACCTCTTGCGCCGGATTTTCGCCCGAAGTCGCTGCGCGTCAACATCCGGAGTGATCCTGGAGCCTGTTTTAAAATTGCGTGGGGTCCTGCGGCGAGGGATTTTGGCTGTGGCCAAGGCGGCGAGGCCGGAGCATCCCCGCAGCGGGCTGTGAGGGCCGAGTCAACGCAGGCCGCAGACAAAAGAC
>JBBSDS010000446.1:0-3579 GCA_038240495.1 Chthoniobacterales bacterium
GATTCCTTCATCCCATGGCTCCTGTCCGCGAGCTTGCGCGCATCCGTGCTCGCACTCGCGGTGCTGGGGCTGCAACTCGCATTTTGTCGCTGGCTGCCCGCGCGGTGGCGTCATGCACTGTGGCTGCCGGTGGTTCTGGTGCTCCTCGTGCCGGTGCTGCCTGCGAGCCGTTTCAGCGCGGAGAATGGATTTCTTTCAAAGCCGCTCATCGTTCAAGCGGTCGCATCGTCCGCCGAGGCACAGTCTGCGGTGGAGCAGGAAGCGTTTGTCGAAATCACGGCGGTGGCAGCGCCGGCATCGTGGCGGCCGGGCGGGTGGCAAATCCTTTTCGCAGCGTGGCTGCTGGGGGCTTGTGGTGTGCTGGTCGTCGGTGCCGTCGGGTATCGGCGGAGCCTGCGTCGGATCGCGCAGGGGGCGGTGACGACAAGCGCGGAAATCCAAGCGTCGGTCGCGCGGGCCGCGCAGCAACTCGGCGTGAAGCGTTTGCCGCGCGTGCTCATGTCTGCGGCGGTGGACAGCCCGGCGGTGGCGGGTCTGCTGCGTCCGGTGCTGCTGCTGCCGGCGAGTTTTCCAAAGGGATTTTCCGCTGGTGAAGCGCGCATGGTCTTGCTCCACGAACTCACTCATCTCAAACGCCACGACCTGCCATTGAACTGGCTGCTGTGCGTGCTCCAGGCGCTGCATTGGTTCAATCCGCTGCTCTGGCTCGCCTTTGCCCGCATGAGGGCGGACCGCGAAACGGCGTGCGATGCGCAGGTGCTCGGTGCCGATGCGGAAGACCGCCGTGCCGACTACGGCCATGCGTTGCTGAAGCTGCAAAACTCCGTGTCGCACTCCGCGCTTGGCCTCGCCTTCGTCGGCATCTTCGAGCGCGCCGGGATGCGCTCGCGCATTCGCGCCATCGCCACTCATCGCCGAACACATCCCGCGTGGGGCCTGGCTGCGGCATTGATGATCGCCGCGCTCACGCTGGTGGGTGCGACGCGTGCGCAAGAGGTCAAAGCCGAGCAGCCGAAAGAGGCTCCGGCACTGGAGACCACCGACCAGAAGAACAAGGCCGGAGGAGGCGCGTTCGTGTCATTCAAAGACGGCACGCTGACGCTCAAAGGTAAGTCTGGCGGATTGGTCTGGCATGACATTCCCGCGAGCACGTCGGTCGTTCTCTGGAGCGAGGCCGCGAATGCGCATCAGCCGTCTGGCACCGTGGAGAGGCTCAACAAAGTGGAGCGCGGAGCATGGGTCGGCGTCCCCGCGATGGAAAATGGGCGACGGGAGAAAATTTACGTCGGCGGGAAAAATGGCAGCGTCACCGGCACCTTCGTGTCTTTCAAAAACGATCAGATGTTGCTGCTTGGAAAAGATCTCACTCCAAACAGCTTCACCAAGAAATACGGCAACCAGCTTCAATACCAAAAGTTTCCCGAGGATCTACCGGTGTTCGAAAGCATCGATGGCGGTGACTATGTGCGTGTGGGCACGCCCTCCGCCGCTTTGCCGAAGATCAAGGAAGGGACGCTGGTCACCGTTTTCTTCGGGCCGGGCGATGGAAACTTCACGCTAATCAAAATTGGCGTGAAGAAAGGGCCGCCGTCAGACGAGGTCTTGAAGCAGCTCGCGCCGCTCAAGACCAGCCAGAATGACAAGGGCGGATACGGCAAATTCGTGTCGTTCAAGGACGGCACGCTGACGCTCAAGGGCAACTACTCCGGCTTGGTCTGGCACAACATCCCGGAGAAGATCGAGGTCGTTCGCTGGGACGATGCCGCCAACAAGTATGTGCCGGCAGGCAACGCCGAAGTCTTGAGCAAGGTGGAAGCAGGAACTTGGATCACGGTTACCGATGACAAGGCATTTATCCGCGTCGGCGCCAGGAAGAACAAAACAACGGGCACCTTCGTGTCGTTCAAGGACGAGCGGCTGTTGATGCTGGGCAAAGACCTCGGCCCGAGCTTCACCAAGAAGTATGGGAACCAGCTTCACTTCCACAAATTTGCCGAGGGCGTCCCCGTTTATGAGAGCGTTGATGGCGGCGACTTCGCATTGATCGGCATCGCGGAGAAGATCCTGCCGACCGTCAAGGAAGGCACCGTCCTCACGGTTCACGGCGCGGGCGACGACAACATCACGCGCATCGAGATCGGTGTGCCGAAATCGGAATAATCCCCGCCCCGGACCTACGTCTGCACCTGCGAAATCCCCGGCGCGGCAGCCGAACAAGCCCTCACGCTCACCTTGACTGACTTCACCGCTCCGACGGCTCTCGCGCGAACTCCTCCCACCCATCGGCTCCACCGCGCCCGACGGACAGCCCAAAGCGAAGACCGAAACCAAGAACCCGAAAGACCGACCCGCCACGCCGAAAACCACGACCCCCACCACGCCGAAGATCTCGGCCCGAAGTTCGACCGCCTCGACGTGAAGAAGGGATGCCGCCTCACGCGCGAAGAGACAGTTGCCGGAAGGTTTGGAAAACTCCGCACCGGGTTTTGCGTTGGCTTGGAAGAACCCGATGACTCGTCTCCATGCCTACATAGGAACAACGATAAAACACACCGTCACCCTCCTGCCCATCCTGATGCTGTCGTTCGCGTCCGGTCATTATGCCAGAGTTACCAATGTATTCTTCGCTCATGCAAACACTCCAAACATCACAGCAGCATAAGCTCTGCATTCGTTTCATCCGCTGGTCCGCCGCGATGGCGCTGGCTTGTGTGACCTCGTTCGCCTTTGGCACCGAGGTTCCGCCGCAGGCGCTGAAGGATTTTCGCCGCGTCGTCATCGCTGATGATGCGCTGCCGGTGCAGCGTGTGGCGGCGGAGGAGCTGGCGAATTTTGCTGGGCAAATCACTGCGCGGAAAGTCGAGGTCGTCGTGGTGAGCAAGCTCGCCCAGGATGCGGCGGGGCTGAGTTTTTTCATCGGCGACACGGCGGCGGCGCGGGTGATTGGTGAAAAACTCGCGCCTTGGAAAACGGAGGAATGGCTGCTGCGCTCGGTGCCGCAGGGGCTCGTGCTCGCGGGCGACGATGGCGCGTGCGATGCGTGGTCGATGGGGACGCACGCGGGCTCGATGCTCGCGGTCTATACGCTGCTGGAGGATCATCTCGGCGTGCGGTGGTTTTGGCCGGGCGAATATGGCGAACATGTGCCGCACGATGCGGCGGCGAAGGTGCCGGCGCTCGACGTGCGGCGGACTCCGGCATTCGAGATTCGCTCGATCCAGCTCGGCTACTTTCAATATCACACCGCTGCCTTCGCCGGCGCAGCGAGGAAGTGGGCACGACGGAGCCGGCTCGGATGGGTGCGCTCGGCGGTGTTCGGGCACTCGTGGGATGCGGCGTTCGGCCTGCGCAAGGGTGACACTTTCAAAGAACATCCCGAATGGTTCGCGCTGGTGAAGGGTGAGCGGCGTCCGCCGCAGATGTGCACCACGCATCCCGACGTGATCGCGCGGATGGTCGAGCACGTCCTCGCGGGCAAGCAGGACATCATGAACATCTCGCCCAGCGACGGCGGCGGCTTCTGCGAGTGCGAGCGCTGCCGCGCGCTCGATGTGCCCGGAGTCCTCAGCTACGACCACA
>JBBSDS010000447.1:0-3540 GCA_038240495.1 Chthoniobacterales bacterium
GATCGAGCGGCTGCTGCGCGACTCGCGCATCAACACGATTTTCGAGGGATCGAGTGAAATCATGCGTCTCTTCATCGCCCGCGAAGCGCTCGATCCACACCTCAAAATTGGCGCGCCCATGCTCGACACCCGTCTGCCGACCAAGGCCCGCATCGAAGCCGCGAAACACGCCACCCTGCAATACGCACGCTGGTATCCACAGCAGTGGTTCGGCTCGTTTTCCGATCTCGGATTGCTTTTCTCCGAGCTGTCGCCGCGCCTCGCAGCGCATGTGCGCTGGACCGCGCGCGCGTCACATCGACTCGCCCGCGCGCTCTTTCACGCCATGGCTCTCAACGGGCCGAAACTCGAACGTGAACAAATCCTCCTCGGCCGCTTCGTCGATATCGGCGCCGAACTCTTCGCGATCGCTGCCACATGCAGTCGTGCCCACGCGCTGCGCACGCCATCCGCCCTCGAACTCGCCGACTTCTTCGCCCGCTCTTCGCGGTTGAAAATCGCACGGCTTTTCCGCGGTCTGCATCATCACACGGACCGCGCCGGATACCGCCTCGCCCAGAGCATCCTCGCGGGCGATGCCGTTTGGTTGGAAACCGGCGTGCTGCGCGACGCATAGAGATCTGCCAAAAACGGCTTCCGTTCGCCCGTCACAAATACACCCGTGCCATTTGCCGCCAGTAGCGGAAGCGGTGGGCATTCCCGCACCAATCGTGCAATTCATGCGGGATTTTTTTCTCCGCGAGGGCGCAGCGGAGCACGACGTTATCTTCGTAAAACGGATCCTCCTCGCCGATGACGAGAATGAAGCGCACGCCGCGAATTTGCCGCAAGCGCTTTGGGTCCGAGAGGTCCGGCACAAAGTGGCTCGGCATGATCTCGCGCAGCGAGTCGTCGTAGAAGCCGTGGAAGAGCGAATGAAAATCGCCGACGTGCAGCGTGAGATCGTAGCGTCCGCTGAAGCCGACGGCGCGCGCGAAATGTTGCGGATACCGCAGCGCCAGCGCCACGGCATGGTAGGCGCCGAAGCTGCAGCCGTGCGCGGTGAGCGGCGTACGCGGGTTTAATTTTGCGGAGAAGGGCAGCACTTCCTCGACGATGTAGCGCTCGTATTCGAGGTGGCGCTTGATGCGTTGCGGGGGCTCGATGTCGAAGCAGTAAAGGCTCTCCTCGTCCACACCGTCCACGCACACGAGTTGGAGTTCACCGGCTTCCAGGCGACGGCGCAGGGCGTCGATCATGCCGTGGTCTTCGTATTCAAAAAAACGCCGTTTGCGCGATGGAAAGACCAGCACGCGCGCTCCGGCGTGGCCGAAGACGAGCAGTTCCATTTCCCGATTCAGAGCGGGGCTATGCCACTTGTGATACTCGCGGTTCATGGGAGGAGGCGAAGTTCGGCGAGGCAGGCGCGCACTTGCTCAGCCCACAATACATACCCGGCGCTGCTCAGGTGCAGCCAATCCTCGGTGAAAAATTCATGGCGGGCTTTTCCGCCCGCATCGAGCATCAGCGGGAAGACATCGAGGAAGCGCGCATTCGGCCATCCGGCGACCGCGGCGCAAATGCGTTCATTGGTCCGGCGAACCTTCGGCCACACCCACTCGCGCGACGGGCTGGGTTTAAGAGAAATGAAAACGAGCGGGACGAGTTCGAGCCGATCGTCGAGCCGTCCGGCAAACTCGCGGAACAGATCCTCGACACGCTCGGGCGACGAGCCCTGGTCGAGATCATTCTCGCCCGCGTAGAGCACCACGGCGCGGGGCTGCACCGGGAAGACAAGGCGTTCCATTTCCTCCACGCAATCCGCCAGCGTCGAACCGCCGAAACCGCGGTTGACGACGGTCAGTTCGGGAAAATCCTTCGCGAGCGTCTCCCACAGCCGGATCGACGAACTGCCGTAAAAAAGCACCGCGTCTCGCGGGAGCGGCCCGTGCTCTTCCTCAAGGGCGAAAGCGCGGAAATCCCCGGCGAATGGCGAAGGCGGTGGACACATGCGGAAAGCGGCGAACAGACTTGCAGCGCATCGCCGTTCTGGCAACGCCGACGGCAACTTCAACCTTCGTCCTCGTCCTCGTTTTCCGCCATTCGAGGACGACGGACGAGGACGATATTATCCGCAGTGAAGTGTCGTGGACGTGGAGTTTACAAACCCTTCCCAGGCAGAAGCTGGATGGCATCGGCGACGACGTAGCCATCGGTGCCCTCGGTCGTCACCACCACGACAGCCGGTTGTTCGGCATCGAAGCGAAACACGCCGAGCGAGACGAACGCTCTGTCCAAATCTGGCGCGCGTTTTTCATTGACGATGATCGTCTTCGATCCGTCGGCATGCTGCACCGTGACGGGCACATTCGTCGCGCGATTTGGCGCGGTCGCGTAGGCAAAGCGCACCTCGTAGTTTCCGCTCTTCGGCACCTTGGCCACAAAGCGCGCGCTCTTCGTGCCTTTGCCTTCGTTGCCGTCGTGGCGATAGAAACCATCGACGCCGCCCGACGAACTGCTTGCCGTCCACTCGCCGGTGAACTGCGCCTGCACGTCGTCCACGACGATGCCCGGCAAATCCGCCACCGCCACGCTGCCCGGCGCCAGCGAAAGTTCGAGCACCTGATTTTGTGCATGCAGTTTCGTCTGCAACTCCGCCACGTCGATTTGCTGCACCGCTTTTTCCGCGCGCCACGCCTGCACGGCGGCGAGCCCGCACGCGTGGCCCATGATCATGTATTGCGGCTCCATGCGGATCGAGCCGTAGGCCACATGCGTCGCCGACATGCACACCGGCACGAGGAGGTTTTCGCACTGCGACTTCTGCGGCACGAGGCTGCGATACGGGATCTGGTAAGGCCGCACCGGCATGTCGAAATTGCCTTCGTCGATGACCGTCCCGTCGCGATCCACGAGCCGCTGCACGGCGTGCGAATCCATGATGAATGAGCCCATGCCGATCGTGTCGGGTTTGCGAAGGTCGATCGTGCAGTCCTTCTCGCGCATGACGTAAGCCCCGATCATCCGCCGCGCTTCGCGGACGTAGAGTGCGTATGGCCAATTCCGGTTGTCGGTGAATTCATCCTTCGCCAACCCCCATTCGCTGGCTTGGGCGCGCAGTTCCGCCGGCACGCGCGGATCGTTGGCGAGGAACCAAAAAAATCCCTGCGCGTAGTCCACGTGATCCTGCCAGATGTGCGCCCGCGTTTTCTCGTCGCCGTCGGGATACTCATAATTCGCGCCCACGTGATCCGTGCCCACGACGAGCCCGATGGCATTCGCATCGAACTTCCCGCCGGCGATCGGCCCGAGATAGACGAGCTTGCTGAAGCGGATGCCGGGATACGCGTCGATCAGCCGCCCGAGCAGTTCGTAGCGCTCCGGGTCGTAGCGCGCGGGCTTGGGAAAAGGCACGCGGTTTTCCGGCGTGCGCGTAACAATGACGCGGAAGTTGTAAGCCTGCGTGCGCGCATCGGCCGCACCGGGTTCGAGCCACTCGCCGCCGACGCCGGGCAGCGGCAGAGCGGCGACATCGAGCACGGGAATTTTCGCCGGCGTGCC
>JBBSDS010000448.1:0-3519 GCA_038240495.1 Chthoniobacterales bacterium
CGGGCGCCCCCCCCAACGCCGCAGGCCGGCGGCCTGCACCACCCGGAGTTCCGCCCTGCTATTGAGCGCTTAGTTCTGGCGGGGCGGACTTTTCGAAATGCGCGATCGCTTCGCCGACGAGGAAAAGCGAACCGGTGATCAACGTGCGGCGCTCCATCGACGTCGCAATGCGGATCGCCGCAGGTAAATCGCGTACGGCGATGCACTCCTGCCGTGGCGCGACCAGACCGATCGCTTTGCAGATTTCTTGCGAGGTCGCAGTGCGCGGGCTTTGCACGGGTACTGCGAGGATGCGACCGGCGATCGGGAGCAGCGCTTCGCAAATGCCGCGTGCGTCTTTGTCCTTGAGGATGCCGAGGATGAGCGTGGCGCGTTTGTCGCCGTGAATTTCCTTCCAAGTCGCAGCGAGTCGCTGTGACGCCGCGGGATTGTGCGCGCCGTCCAGGACAAAGCGCGGATGGATTTGCTGGAAGCGGCCCGGCCACGAGACGTTGCTCAGGCCTTCGGGAATTGCGGAGGCGGGCAGGTCGAGCCCGGCGAGCGCCAGCGCCTCGATGGCGAGCGCGGCATTCCAGCGCTGATGGCTGCCTGCGAGGCCAATCTCCAGGCTCTCCAGCGGCTGGGTCACATATTTCAGCGGCGCGCTGCGTTCTGTGGCGATTTTGGTGAAAACCGTCCGCACCTCTTCGGCTTGCGGTGCTGAGACCACCGGGACGCCAGCCTTAATGATGCCGGCCTTTTCCGCGGCGATGGCCGCCAGCGTGTCGCCGAGCCATTGTTGGTGATCGAGATCAATCGGTGTGAGAACGCAGACTGCGGGTGTGACGACATTCGTTGCGTCGAGCCGCCCGCCCATGCCGGTTTCCAGCGCGACGACCTCCGCCCCTTTGCGTTGAAACCATGCGAGAGCCAGCGCGGTCGCGATCTCGAAAAAAGTCGCGGCATGATCCCAGCCCTCGGTGAGCGCGCGGATTTCAGTCAAGCCGCTGGCCACATTGTCCTCGCTGATCATTTCGCCATCGAGCCGAATCCGTTCGCGGAAGGTCACCAGATGCGGAGACGTGAACAGACCCGAATGACGCCCGGCCGCACGGCAGCAGGCATCGAGCAGCGCGCACACCGAGCCTTTCCCGTTCGTGCCGGCGACGTGGAGAAATTTCGGCGCGTCCGGCCCGGCGACGCGAATGCCGAGCGCGGCGACGAGGCGCTCGATATTTTCGAGGCCGAGTTTGATGCCGTGCATCTGGCTGCCGTAGAGCCAGGCGACAGCCTCGTCGTAGTTCACTTGGCGGGCGCGGTGTAGCTGATGAGGTTGCTCAACGTCTCGCGCAATTTCTTTCGATGGACGATGCGATCGATGAGGCCGTGCTCTTCGAGGAACTCGGCCGTTTGAAAATTCGGGGGAAGATCCTGGTGCGTGGTCTCGCGGATGACGCGCGGCCCGGCGAAACCGATCATCGCTTTCGGCTCCGCGAGGATGATGTCGCCGACGGTCGCGAAGCTCGCGCTCACGCCGCCGGTCGTTGGGTGCGTGAGCACCGAGATGTAGGGCAGCAGGGCTTGAGCGTGCAGAGCGAGCGCGCCGCAGGTCTTCGCCATTTGCAGCAGGCTGAGCACACCTTCATACATCCGCGCGCCGCCCGATGCGGAGACGATGATCACGGGCAGCCGTTCCTTCGTTCCGCGTTCGACGCAGCGCGTCAGTTTTTCGCCGACGACCGAACCCATCGTCGCGGCAATGAAATTGAAATCCATGACGGAGATCGAAACTTTCTGATCGTCGATTTTTCCCAAGCCGCTGATTACCGCATCCTTCAATCCCGTCTTTTTCTGATAGCTCTTCAGCCGGTCGGTGTAGCTCGCCATGCCGGTGAATTTCAGCGTATCGACGGAGACCATGTTTGGGTCGTGTTCCTCGAATGAATCCGGATCGAGCAGCATGTCGAGCCGCTCGCGGGCGCTCTGCGTCATGTGGTGATCGCACTTCGGGCAGACGCGGAAATTTTGCACGAGCTCGAGATTGTGAATCATCTCCGCGCACTCCGGGCACTTTTGCCAGAGGCCCTCGGGAAATTCGCGTTTCTTGTCGGAGCTAAAGGACGGTTTTGAAAAAATGCCCATGATCGGAATGTGGTTGGAAATCAGCCGCGAGCCACCGTGACGACGCGCACGGAAGCGGCGCCAGCCTGGCGGAGGACGCGTGCGCATTCTTCCACGGTCGAGCCCGTGGTGAATACGTCGTCCACTAAAACGAGATGGCGGCTTTGCACAGCGGAAGTGTGGCGCACGCGGAAGGCGTTGCGCAAGTTTTCCATCCGTTGCTCCCGGTCGAGCCGGGTTTGCGTCGTCGTGTAGCGGATGCGTTTCAGCGCCCGTACCATCGGCTTGCCGGCACGCTTGGCGAGCAGTGCGGCGAGGACTTCGGCCTGGTTGAAATCGCGCTCGCGGAAGCGCGCGGAGTGGAGCGGAACGGGAATCAACGCGTCGAAGGATTGAGCGCGAATGCGCTCGTCTTCGAGCGTTTCGGCCAGCCAGTCGGCAAGCGGGTGGCGGAGGTAAAAGTGGCGGTCGTATTTGAAGCGATGGATGAAATCGCGCACGACACCCCGGCTGAGATAGCGCGCCACCGCGCAGTCGAAATGAAGGGTGCGGTCGCTGCAATTTGCGCAGGTGAACTCGCCGTCGATGGCCCCCTCGAAAGGTTGCGAGCACTGCCGGCAAAAGGGCGCTTTGATCGCCGGCGCCTGACGCGCGCACTCGGCGCACAGGTGGGAATTTCCAACGGTATCCGCTCCGCACTTTGCGCAGTGCGGCGGATAGAGCAGCGAGACGAGCGCCTCACCGGTTTGCCGCAGGACGTGCGCGATTTTCATAAGCGAGCCAGAGCACGACGGCGAGCCATCCGAGCAGGAGCACCCCGACTGGCACGAGGCCGACTTGGAAGTCCCGGCCCATCCACGGCAGGTAGGTGTCGCGGCGTTTCGAGATCACGGAAAAACTCATCTTCACAAAGACGATTCCGGCGTGCAGGCCGATGCTCATCCAAAGCGAACGCGTGCGCAGAGTGGCATCGCCGCAGAGCCAGCCGAGCGCGAAGAGCGTGGTGAATCCGGCGAGGAGCGTCATGGGCTCGGCGAACTGATGGAAGGTGTGCGGCACAAGCGCAAAGCCCGACAGCCAGTTTACCTCGGGGACGTTCACCTGTTCGTCCGGCTTCATGAAATGCACGAAGGCAAAGAGTGCGGTGACCCAAAACAGCGCTGCGTACGGACGCAATGAACGGCGCAGCAAACCGAAGATCGCGCCGCGAAAGAGCGCCTCTTCGAGGATGGCGACGGACACTGCGGAGAGGGCGATCATCGGCAGTTTCCCCCACGCGATTTCCGACCGCATCCGATAGATGCCGAACTGAACGTAGGCGAAAGCCATCCCAGCCACGGCGAGCGCGGCGATGGTGAAACCGGCGAGCGTGTGCTGCCACCATCGCGGGTCGGGCTCCAACCCAAGATCACGCCAGCC
>JBBSDS010000449.1:0-3508 GCA_038240495.1 Chthoniobacterales bacterium
AGATCCACGACGACGTCGGCAGCACCCTGACAGCCGTCAAGTTCGACCTCGCCTGGCTGCGCTGCGAGCTCAAGGATGCGCCCGCGGCGGCGAAGATCGCGCCGAATCGCTGGCTGGAGATGCATGCGGCGCTATCGGTCGTCGCCTACGGGGCCTTTGCCCTGGCGTGTGTGGCGGGGGTGATGTATCTCGCGCAGGAGCGGCAACTGAAGAGCCATCACATTCATTCCATCTTCTATCATCTGCCGCCGATTCGGGATCTCGCGGTGGCGAATCACCGGTTGATTCTGACGGGATTCGGTCTGCTGACGGCGGGGTTGGTCGCGGGCTTTGCCATCGGAAATGTGGGCGCGCATGCGGTGAAGATTACGTGGTCTGCCAGCGTATGGCTGCTTTACGGTTTCATTCTCACGGCAGTTTTCTGGCATCGGATCAGTCCGCGCCGGGTGGCGTGGCTTTCGGTGGCGGCATTCAGCATCGTGCTGCTCACGCTCGGCGGGCTGCGGTTCATCACGGAAAGGGCGACGCTTTAGCGATGGAAATCCTCTGCCTCGGATTGAGCCACCACACCGCGCCCGTGGAACTGCGCGAGAAATTTGCCATCCCCGATGGTGAACTGGCGGCCGTCGCGGCGCAGTTGCGTCAAGCGTCGGGCGTGGCGGAAGCGGTGATCGTTTCGACGTGCAACCGCGTGGAGTTTTATGTCGCCGCGGAGGAGACGGCGCAGGGGTTTGCCGCGGTCAGTGAACTGGTGGCGGCTCGCGGGGTGGCAGCGGAAGGTGAGGCCTTTTTCCGCCTCCCCACGGCGGGGTCGGTCCGGCATCTGTTCCGCGTCGTTAGCGGGCTGGATTCGATGATTCTCGGCGAGACGGAAATCCTCGGGCAGGTGAAGAAAGCCTACGCAGCGGCGAGCAGCGGAGGAACGACGGCGCGGCATCTGAACAAGCTCTTTCAGCGCGCCTTCAACGTCGCCAAGGATGTGCGGACGAATACGAACATCACCCGTGGCGCGGTGAGCGTTGGCTCGGTGGCGGTCGATTTCGCGGAGAAGATTTTTGGCAAGTTGGCGACTTGCAAAGTGATGATCCTCGGCGCGGGCGAGACGAGCGAATTGACGGCGGGTGCGCTCCAGGCGCGCGGCGTGAAGTCGATCTTCGTGGCCAATCGCTCCTACGACCGCGCGGTGCAGCTCGCGGAAAAAATGAGCGGCCAGGCGATTCATTTCGAGGAGTGGCAGCAGAACTTTCAAGACGTGGACATCCTCATCGGCTCGACGGCGGCGCCGCATCACGTCCTCACCGCCGCGCAGCTTGCGCCGATCATGCGCACGCGGCCCGACCGCCCACTTTACTGCATCGATCTCGCGGTACCGCGCGACATCGAGCCAGCGGTTAATGACCTCGATGGTGTCTATCTTTATGACATCAGCTCTCTGCAAAAGATCGCGGACGACTCGATGAATATCCGCCGACAGGAACTCGTGGTCTGCGAGCAGATGATCGAACGTCACGCGCTGGAGTTTTCCGAATGGCTCGCGGGTGGCTGGACGCAGGCTGGCGTGCGCTATTCGACGGCGGTCTCGGGAGGGCAGAGTTGAAGTCGCTCGTCCTCGGGACGCGCGGTTCCGCGCTGGCGCTCGCACAGGTGGATTTGACGCGCGTGGCTCTTGGTGCGGCCTTGCCGGAATTGGCTGTCGAGCAACAGGTCTTCGTGACGCGCGGCGATCAGAAACTGGACCTCAGCCTCATCCGCGCGAACGAAGCAGGCGGCAAAGGGCTTTTCACCAAGGAACTCGAAGATGCGCTCCTCAGCGGAGCGATCGACGTGGCGGTGCACAGCTTGAAAGATTTGCCCGGCCACAATCCGCCGGGGCTCGCGGTGACTGCGGTGCTGGAACGCGCGCCGACCGCCGACGTGCTGATTACCAAGGAACCGTTGTCTTTCCGAGCGCTGCCGCACGCCGCGGTCATCGGCACGAGCAGTGTGCGGCGGGCGCGGCAGTTGCAGTGGATTCGACCGGATGTGCGCATTGAAGAGTGGCGCGGCAATGTGCAGACGCGGCTGCGGAAGCTGGCGGAGAACGAGCGCGTGGCGGGAATCGTCCTCGCGCAGGCGGGCCTCGAACGGCTCGGCTACGACTTGACCGCCGGAGTTCTGGAGGTTGCGCCGTGGAAATTTTTTGCGACCTCGCTGGCGGTGGACCTTTTACCGGCGATCGGGCAGGGGGCCATCGCGCTGCAAAGCCGTGCGGACCGCACGGAAGTGACGCGCATTTTGGAAAAGATCGATCACCGCGAGACCCACGTTGCGATTCGCGCGGAGCGTGAACTTCAGCGTTTGCTGGCCGGCGATTGCGCGCTTCCGGTTGGCGTGCGGACGACGCTCACGGGAAATCAAATCCGGATGCGTGCGATCCTTTTCGGAGCCGGATCGGAACCGCCGAAGCTGGCTGAAGCGCAAGCTGACGACGCAATTGCGGTCGCCGCCGAAGTGTTTGCGCGGCTTGAGCGAGCGTAGAGCCGCGTGTCGAACATTCTATCTCGTCAATTTGGAAAAATTCCGTAATTCCGTTTCGCCTTTTTGGACGGAATGACGGGATTCAACGGAATTACGAACAGAGATAGTTCCCGTCTAAAATTACGTGTCATCCTGAGCGGAGTTCCGTCGGGGCGAAGGGTGGCGACGGAATGCAGCCGAAGGATCCCGGCAATTGGGTGCGACGTGGCTCGTGAATTCACGGGATCCCTTCGGCGAGCTCAGGACAGGCTCTTCGCCTCCGCTCCGCTCAGGATGACTCCGAGTTTGGAGGTTTTTCGCCAAGCTGATAGGTGCATAAAGCGGGCACTGAATTCTTTCCACGAACGCGAAAGCCAAGGAACATCCGGCACCGCGCCTCTCCAAAACACACCATGAAAATCCCTCCCTTCGTCACGGCGATCGCCGCATCGGTCTTTCTCGCCCTTCCGTCTCCCGCGCAGCAAACGCCCGAACAGAAGAAGGACGTTGCTCTCGTGCCGGCGAAAGGCCTGAAGACGACGCTTGCACCCGGCTACACCATTCCGACTGTGGACATTAGTGCTGAGAAAGATCGGCAGGTTATCGTTGATCGCGAAGCAGGCCAGTATCTTGGGCATCCAACGACCCTTTTGCTGGAAGATAACAAGACCATCCTCATCGTGTATCCGAAGGGTCACGGTCGAGGTGCGATTGTGTACAAACGCAGTTACGATGGTGGTAAGACGTGGAGCGAGCGCCTGCCGACCCCAAAATCCTGGGAGACCTCCCTCGAGGTGCCAACGCTTCACCGGGTCGTGGACGCTGCGGGAAAGAAACGCATCATCATGTTTAGCGGTTTATATCCCATTCGCATGGCAGTCACCGAAGACGACGGCGCGACTTGGAGCGAATTGAAACCGATTGGTGACTTCGGCGGCGTCGTCACGATGGCAACGGTGATTAGCCTGAAGACACTTGGACAGTATCTCGCGTTCTTTCACGACGATGGGCG
>JBBSDS010000450.1:0-3501 GCA_038240495.1 Chthoniobacterales bacterium
CGCGCGCGGGTCGCGGCCCTCGGCACGCCTGCGACCAGCGCGCATCTGGGAACGCGTGCAGCCGAGGCTGGAGATGTCGGCGCGAAAATCGAGGTCCTTGTCCCCGCGCGCCTGCTCGGGACTGATGTAATGCGGCGTGCCCATCGCTGTGCCGGTCTGCGTGAGTCCGGTGGTGTCGCCGTCCACTGTCTTCGCCAGCCCGAGGTCGCCGAGTTTCACGGCGCCGCCCGCGGAGAGGAAGATATTCCCCGGCTTGATGTCGCGATGGATGAGCTGCGCGCTGCGCCAGCCACAATCCAGCGCGCGCGTCACGTCGAGGCAGATGCGCAGCGCTTCCGTCGTCGGGAGCGCGCCACGCTTGAGCCATTGGCCAAGGGTCTCGCCCTCGATCAATTCCATGGCGATGTAGTGGCACCCATCAGCCACCCCCGAGGAATAGACCTTCACGAGGTTCGCATGGGTGAGGCTGGCAGCGAGACGCGCCTCGCGCTGGAAACGGCTGACGAAATCCGCGTCGGCTTCGAACTGCGACGGCAAAATTTTCAACGCGACGACGCGGTCGAGCGAGACCTGCCGGGCGCGATAGACCGCACCCATCCCGCCCTTCCCGAGCTCTCCCAGAATCTCGAAACCCCCGATCACTCCCAATTGCGGAGCCATGCCGGGGCGGATGGTTTCATCGCCGGTGCGCGGCGTCTCCGACATCGAGCGGGTGGTCTCACCCGCGAATGCCGTGCCCACGTTTCTAGGTCGCTCTCGATTGGGGGGAGGCGTGTCCGGCGACGGCGACGCTGGTTCTTCCGGCATCTGCTGGATTTACCATTTGCGGCAGGGTTGGCGAGCGCGGAGTAACGCTCTGAAGCGGCTGCTCGACTACTTCGCCACCTTCGATACTGGCGCGTTCTCGCCGAGCTGCCGCCGCGCTTCCTCGACGCTCATTTTTGCCACCGGCAGCGGAAAACCGAGCATGTCGCCATTCGGCGTGAAGCCGTGGCCGTCGAAGTCGATGAAGATCGGATTGTTGTAAGCAAGCGGGTGCATCTTCGCCTGCGGGCTGGTGCCGTAGCCGATGGAGAGATCGCTCTTTTCGCCCGTCGCAACGACGATCAAGTGCGCATCTTCGCTGAGCGGCACGTCGATCCATTGGCTGAACTTCACCACGTCATGCGTGAACATTTGCGGATGCGTCGCGCGCGTGAAATTCAGCTCGGGACGTGCGCGGCCATTGACCAGCACTTGCACGCGGTCGATGTCGATCCAATCGGTGCACTGCACCTGCACCTGGAGTTTCACGCTGCCGCCGACGCAGCGCGTGGTGTCGCCCGGCCCGGTGCCATCTTGCGTGCGGACTTGGAGAAATGGTCCGGTCGTCAAAATCGAATGACCGGCCTTGGCGTGGCGGACGTTTTCCCGCCAGTCGATCTCCGCGGGCTTGTCCGAATGGCTCGGCAGATACATGCGCCAGCCGCCAACGCCGTTGCCATACACGCTGTGCGCATCGTTCACCGCCATCGCAGCGTAGCGGTGACCGCGGTTGAGCATTTGCAGCCAGATGACTTCACGCAGCATCTGCACGCTGTCCTTGCCCTGCACATTTTTGCCGATCTTGAAGGGACGTCCACCGAGGATTTCGCTGCCGCCTCCGTTCTCCGTTTCGATGCCGTCGATGAGCGTCGCGAGCCCGTGGAAGCCGCCATCCACGCGCCCGTCGCCATCGGCGTCGATGAAGTTCTTCACCATGTCGGGGTGATTGATCTGCACCCAGCGATCCGGTTCCGCGCCCTGCCAGTCGCGCAGCGTGATCGCCGCGATGCGCGGGTCGGGATTCCACACGGGCGCGCCGTTGTCCTGCGTGAACCATTGCGGCGCGAATGGAAACGAATTGAGATGGGCCACGGGACCGGTGAGTTCCATGCCCGGCACCGTTTGGATTTCTGCGGAAAGGCCCAGCTTCTCGATGATCGGGCGCCAGTCGTAGAGCCGGTTGTGCTCAGTCGTCGGCGTGAACTCGATATTCTCCGCGGCGATATTGATGAGGCGGTCCGGCGTGCCGCAGGTGTTGTCGCCGCTTTGCGTCGAGTGGTTGTGATAGTCGGCGCTCACCCAACCGGTCGTGTCCACAAGTCGCTTGAGCTTGCCGGCAAACTCAAACGTCTGTCCCGCCGCAAGCGTGACCTGCTGTTCGAGATGGCTGAATTCGATGCCGCGCGTGACGATCACCCGATATTTTCCGGGCGCGAGCGGCACGCGAAAATCGCCGCGCTCCGAGTGATACTGATCGACGCAACCATGCGCGCGATTTTGCGGCCCGAGGTTCACCGGCTCGGTTCCTTCCGCCGCGAGAAACTGCGCCTTGCACGGAATCGAGTGCCCCGCTTCATCCGTGACGTGAAACTGAATCGCCGACACGGGACCGACCTTCGCCTCGAGCGTCGCCGTCGCCCCCACTTTCACCTCCAGCGGCAGCGTAGCTTCGGCGCGGCCGGGGTCGGCGATCGTGACCTTGTATTTTCCCTCCGGCATGTTCAGCGCAAAGCGCCCCTGCGCGTCGGGATGAATCACGCCCACATTTTCGTCGCGCTCGCCGGACGTGCGCACGAGCAGCTCCGCGGTCGGCACCGGGGCGCCGGCGGCATCGCGCACGCCGCCGCGCACCGCACCGACTGGCCGGCGCTGACGCTCGACTTCACCGAGCGCCTCGACGGGTGAGTGGCCGACCGCCAGAAAGCGCACAATCGTCACGCTCTCTCCGGGCCCGATCGGAAAGTCCTTGCCCGTGCCATGATCCTCGGGAGCCTCCATATTTCCGTAAGCGTATCCGGCTTTGTCCGCAGGATCGATGGCATCCGCCCACGTCGTTCCGAATGCATGACCAGTGCGGGTAAAGTTGGTCCACTTTCCCGCGAGGTCGAGTCGCTTCACCTCAGCGGATTCATTCACGATCGTCGTCGTCACGCGCAGCCCCTGCCAGCCATCCTTCAAGGCGTATTGATGGTAACGCGCGATGCCACCGTGATTCGCGCCGGTGACTGCGACCTCGACCACGGCCTCGCCATCGCTCCCATCCTTGGCGACGCGCACCCACGACACCGGACCTTGCTGTGCAGCAGGACCGAAATAAACGATCTGGTCATTGTTCGCACCGCGCAGCGTGAGGTCATAGACACAGCCCGGCGTGATGCCGAACTCCCCGTAGAAAGTGCTCATATTCGCGCGCCGCAGCGGCAGATTGCCGGAGATCACCGCTTCGACTTTGTCGTTGCGCAAAATAAAATCGCCGACGATCCCGTCCGCTTCTTTGCCTTGCGGGAGCTGGTCTTTCTGCGCAGGGCCGACCTCGAAAGCCTCGGGCCCAGCATGAGCGCACGCGAGCATGGTGAAAAACGAAACGGCGAAGAGAAGGCGACAGTTCATAGGGGTGCGGGGATTGTCCCGACAATCACCCGAAAAGCGATGCCTTAGAGGTTGCATCGGAAAGTCTGAATTCACCGCAGAGGCGCA
>JBBSDS010000451.1:0-3501 GCA_038240495.1 Chthoniobacterales bacterium
AGGCGGAGTATCCAGTGGTGGGAGTGAATTGGGCTGATGCGACTGTGTTCTGCAAATGGCTGACGGAAAAAGAGACGGCGGATGGCGAGCTGCCGACGGGCGCGAAGTATCGCTTGCCGACGGACGAGGAGTGGAGCCGCGCAGTGGGGTTGGCCTTCGAGCAAGGCGCGACCCCAGAGGAGAAGAGCGAAAATAATGGTGCGGATTTTCCGTGGGGAATCGGCTTTCCGCCGCCGGAGGCGAACGTTGGAAACTATGCGGACGCGGCGTTTCACGAAAAATTCCCGAACGACAAGAACTGGCTGAAAGGCTATAAGGATGGGTACGCGACGACGGCACAAGTAGGCAGCTTCGCGCCGAACAAATACGGCATCTACGATCTTGGCGGTAACGCGTGGGAGTGGTGCAGGGATTCGTTTGCCGGATCGCAGAACGACCGCGTTCTGCGCGGTGCCGCGTGGAATAGCTACGAGCGCGGCACTCTATTGTTGTCGCACCGCATTCACAGCGAATCGACCTCTCGCACGGACAGCAGCGGCTTCCGCTGCGTGCTGGAGCCTGCGCCTTCCCCCGCGCCCGCGGCGACAACCGTTGACTCGCCCGCAGCATCCGCGAAATCTCCCGCGCTAACAGCGACCGCAATGCCGGCGACGCCCTCGCCTGCTCCTGCCGCCCCTGCGACTCCGTCACCTGCCACCCCCGCGCCGACGGCAGCGACGCCAGCACCGGCGGTGACTGCGAAGCCATTGAGCGACGTGGAGAAATGGCTAGTGGAAGTCGACGCACCGCAACAGAAGTCATTTCAGGAAAAGGTGGCGAAGCCGTTCGATGCCGGGGCGGCGGACGTGCGGGCGCGCTACCTCGCGGCGCTTGATGCCGGCATCGCCAAGGCCAGCGCAGCGGCGAAACTTCAGGAGGCGCTAGAGTTGCGGAGCGAGCGACAGAGCTTCGAGAAGATGCAGACGATTCCGCCCGAGGACACCGACGGGCCGTCCGCCGCGACCAAGACATTGCGCACCGCCTTCCGCCTGCAACTGGCCAGGCTCGAACAGGACCGCGCCCTCTAGGCCAAATCGCTCCACGCCGCCTACGACCTGATCCTTTCACAAAATCAAACGCTGCTCACCCAGCGCCAGCGGCTCGACGATGCGCTCCTCCTCCAAAGAAAGCGCGACGATCTGCGCAAGAAGTGGTTGCCGCCATCCACCCCGGCTCCGGCGGCTGCGGCTCCATCAGCCCTCTCCCTTGCGGTGCTCCCGCAACCACCCGGCGCCAATTCATTCCTGCTCGCGAGCAAGGAACGGCCTTTTGTGAACTCGCTCGGGATGAAGTTCGTGCCGGTGCCGATCACCGGTGGGCCGACGGATAAGCAGCGGGTGCTCTTTTGCATCTGGGAGACGCGCGTGCAGGATTATGAGGTCTTTGCCGACGAGACCAAACGCGAGTGGCCCGCGCCTGCCTTCATGCAAGGGCCGACACATCCGGCGGTCAACTTGAGCTGGGACGACGCGAAGGCCTTTTGCGACTGGCTGACGGAGCGCGAACGGCGGACCGGTCAACTCCGGGCCAATGAGCGCTACCGCCTGCCGGGCGATTACGAATGGAGCTGCGCGGTGCGCGTGCGCGAACGCGAGGATCCTCGCAAGACTCCATCTGAAAAAAACGGGAAGGGCATCGAGTTACCGTGGGGCACGGTCTGGCCGCCACCGCAGAAAGCGGGCAATTACAGCGGGGAGGAATGCAAGGGCCATGAGGCGTCGGGGCAAAAAATCCTCACCGGCTATCGCGATGACTTCCCGGAAACCGCACCGGTCGGCAGCTTCGCTGCAAATCACTTGGGCCTCTTCGATCTCGGCGGGAACGCCTGGGAATGGTGCGAAGATTTCTACAATTCACCTGCCGAGGGAGATCGGGTTTTGCGCGGTGCCTCCTTCCTCGTCCCAGACCGGAGCGGAATGTTGTCGTCGTGTCGCATTGGCCGCTCCGTCTCGAACCGCGGTCCCAGCCAGGGGTTCCGCGTCGTCCTCGCCCCAGCACAGTAGCCGGGGCGCACTTAGCGGGGGCGTGGCAGCTTTGAGTTTCGCGTCGCGAAAAGGCCGGGCGCTCAGTTCGAACTCCTCAATGGCGAAGCCGCGCCCCTGCTTCCGAACTACGAGGTCATTAAGGCACCCGTGACCTTGACCGTGCGGCGCGGCTTTGGTGTGCTTGCGCGCGTGTTGCATCTTGCGCTCCATGGAAATCGCTTCCGACACCGCTCTGCCTGACGGTGCGACTCCGCCGAGTCGTTGGGCGCTGGCGACCGCGGGCGATTCCGAGGCGTTGCGCGAACTGGCGGGCAGCTACTGGTATTGCATCTATGCGTGGTGGCGTCGCTCGGGGTGCGAGGATGCGAGTACGGCGACTCTGGCGTGCTTCCACCGTTGGTTGAGCGACGCGTCGCCAAAGCCGGGGAATACTGGCGCGGCGCGCTTCCGCGAGTGGCTGCGCGCCCGGCTCTCGGAGCTCGCAGAGAAAGGCGTGGAACCCGTCGCGGAGCCAGCATTCGAAATTGCGCCGGAGTGGGCGGAGGAGCGTTATGCGCAGGAGCCCGAAGGCGCGGCGGACGATATTTTCCAACGACGCTGGGCGCTCACCGTGCTCGAATTCGCCGTGGAATCTCTGCGCGCGGAATACGCGGCGCGCGGGCAGGACGCGCTCTTTGCGGAGATGTCACCCTTCGCCGGTTTCGAGGGTGGCGACGACGATCGCTATGAGGCGACGGCTACGCGGATGGGCTTCACCGTGGGCGCGGCGCGCAAGGCGGTGTTCGATTTCCGTTCGCGTCACCGCGAGTTGCTGCGCGGCTTCATCGCCGACACCGTGGCCGATCCCGGCGACATCGACAGCGAGTTGACCGCGCTGCTCATCGCCTGCGACATGCCCGGAACTCCAGGCAGCGGCGCGCCGCTGCCCACGGCCATCCGCGCCTTCAAGCCCGACGAACTCCTCGCCCGCGCCATGCAGAGCGTGCGCATGACGAGCGGGGGAGCGGGACTCTGGACGCCGCCGACCGACGCGGAAGTCGCGCGCCTTTTTCCCCAATACGAAATGCTCGGCATCCTTGGCCGTGGCGGCATGGGCGCGGTTTACAAGGCGCGGCAGATCGAACTCGACCGGCTCGTCGCGATCAAGCTGCTCCCGCTGGAGATCAGCGTGGACAAAGACTTTGCCGACCGCTTCCGCCGCGAGGCCCGAGCCATGGCGAAGCTCAGCCACCCGCACATTATCGCCGTTCATGACTTCGGCACGACGAACGAGGGGCACCTCTATTTCGTCATGGAATTCATCGAGGGCGCGAACCTCGCTGCAATGATCCACGGCCCCGGTCTGGAGCCCGGGCCGGCGCTCGCGATCGTCGAGCAGGTCTGCACCGCGCTCGCCTACGCGCATGGGAAAGGCGTCGTCCACCGCGACATCAAACCGGCCAATGTGATGGTCGATCCCGACGGGCAGGTGAAGGTC
>JBBSDS010000452.1:0-3487 GCA_038240495.1 Chthoniobacterales bacterium
AACTCGCCCGCCGCAAGGCGAAACGGGCGCTCGTCTCGCTCTGCGTCGGCGGCGGCCAGGGCGGCGCCATCTGGTTGGAAAGGATTTAAGCCATGCCAAACATCCGACGCGAACCACTCGACGAGGGCATCTTCCTCCTCACCTTCGACCGTCCCGATTCCTCGGTGAACGTTTTCGATTTTGACACCCTCAGCGAACTCGATTCGCATCTCGATTTCCTCGGCAGTCCGGAAAATCAGGCGAAGGGGTTGATCATCACAAGCGCGAAAAACGCGGTCTTCGTCGCCGGCGCTGACCTGCACGCCATCCGCAAAATGAACACCGAGGAGGTGAAGACCTTCATCCAGCGCGGGCAGAGCGTCTTCAACAAGCTCGCCGCGCTGCCCTATCCCACAGTCGCGGCGGTGCATGGCGCGGCGCTCGGCGGCGGTTACGAAATCTGCCTCGCGTGCGATTGGCGCGTCGCTTCGAGCGATGCTTCGACCATGCTCGGTCTGCCCGAGACGAAGCTCGGCATCATCCCGGCGTGGGGCGGCTGCACGCGGCTGCCGCGGCTGCTTAGCGTGCCGAAGGCGCTCGAAGTGATTCTCGGCGGACAGACGATGTCCGCGCGTCATGCGCTGCGGGCCGGCCTCGTGGATGAAGTCGTGCCGCGCGAACACATCGTCCTCGCCGCCCGCCGCTGGCTCGGGCAGGGCAAGCATCCACGCGGTCTCGCACACTCGGCGCCAGTCAATGCGGTGGTCGATGCCGTCATCGCTCCGCAGGCGCGTCATGAAGTCTGGCGGAAGACGCACGGGCATTTTCCCGCCGTCGATAAGGCACTCGACGTCGTGCTCAAAGGCTCCTCGTCGTGGGACGAAAATGATTCGCTCGAGCGGGAGCGCGAAGCGGTCGCGGAACTCATCGCCAGCGACGAGACCCGCCAGTTGCTCAACCTTTTCTTCCTCCAGGAACGCGCGAAAAAGGTGACCATTCCGAACGCACCAGCCGACACCGCGCCCATCGCCCGCACGGCGGTCATCGGCGCGGGCGTGATGGGCTCCGGCATCGCGCAGTGGCTGAGTTCACGCGGGTTGCGCGTCATTCTCCGCGACGTGGATGGACCGCGCGTCGCCGCCGGGATGGGCAATATCACCGGACTTTACGCCGCGGCTGTGCGCCAGCGACTCTTCACCGAACGCGAAGCCCAGGCGGGCCGGGATCGCGTTTCGCCGGCACCGGACGAAGTGCCGCTGACCCCGGTGGACCTCGTGATCGAAGCTGCCGTCGAAAAAATGGACGTGAAGAAAGCGATCTTCCAACGGCTCGATGCGCTCGTGGGCGAAAACGCAATCCTCGCCACCAACACCTCGGCGCTTTCGATCACAGAACTGGCCGCCGCGACGAAGCACCCGCGCCGCGTCGTTGGCCTCCACTTCTTCAATCCCGTCCACAAGATGCAGCTCGTGGAAGTCGTCGTGGGCCGCGAAACCGCGCCCGAAGTGGTGCAGCGCGCTGTTCGCTTTGTGCAGAAAATCGGCAAGCTGCCGGTGGTCGTGAAGGATAGCCCCGGCTTTCTCGTGAACCGCATCCTGCTGCCCTACATGGTCGAGGCGGGCGTGCTTTTCTGGAGTGGTGCGAGCGTCAAGGACATCGATCATGCGATGCTCGACTTTGGCATGCCGATGGGACCGCTGCGGCTGATCGACGAAGTCGGCACCGATGTGGCGCTGGACGTTGCGGCCACGCTCGCCGCCGCCTTTCCGTCGCGATTGCACGTCCCGGACGTACTGCCCGCGCTGGTCGGCACAAATATGCTTGGACGCAAGGTCGGCAAAGGCTTCTACAAGTACCGCAAAGGCACCGACGCCTCGCCCAACAAGGAAGCCGACAAGCTGCGCCCGCCGCGCTTGCCTAACCCGCCACCGCGTGAAGAACTCGAAACACGGATGGTGTTGCTGATGGTCAATGAAGCCGCGCGCTGTCTTGAAGAGGGACTCGTTGAGCGCGCGGGCGACGTTGATTTCGCGATGGTCATGGGCACGGGCTTCGCGCCCTTCCGCGGCGGACCGCTCCGCTATGCCGACAGCATGGCTGTCACCAAAGTCACCGACGAACTCGCGCGACTGACGGACAGCGCCGGCCCGCACTACGCGCCCTGCGCGCTGCTGCGCGACATGGCGAAATCGGGGAAGCGTTTTTATGAAGACTGAAAGTCCTGCGGAAGAATCGTCGAGCATCATCGACACGTCGAAAATGTCCGCCGAACAGCGGGCCGCGCTGGAGCTCACCGAGGCCGCGCGCGAAGCCACGCAGGCTGATCTCGGGTTCGTCGGCGATTTATTCATGGGGCGGTTCCGCTTTTCGCGGATGCATCCATACCCGCTTCAGCGCGCTGGTGAATTCGATCAGGGTGACGCCTTTCTGCAACGTCTCGAGGCTTTCCTCAAAGAGCACGTCGATCCCGATGAGATCGACCGCACCGGCGAAATCCCGCAATCCGTTTTCGACGGCCTCGCGAAACTCGGCGCCTTCGGCATCAAGATTCCCGGCGAGTACGGCGGGCTCGGACTCTCGCAAACGAACTACTGCCGCGCCGCGACGCTCCTCGGCAGCTATTGCGGCAACCTGACGGCGCTCCTCTCCGCGCACCAATCCATCGGCGTCCCGCAGCCGCTGATCCTTTTCGGCACCGAGGAGCAGAAGCGGCGCTGGCTGCCGCGCGTGGCCAAAGGCGAAGTCTCCGCGTTTGCGCTCACCGAGACGAGAGTCGGCAGCGATCCTGCGAAGATGGAGACGCTCGCCGAACCCACGGAGGATGGCGCGCACTTCGTCATCAATGGCGAAAAACTCTGGTGTACGAACGGCGTGAAGGCCGGCGTGATCGTCGTCATGGCGAAGACACCGTCGAAGAACGGACGCAATCAGATCACCGCATTCGTGGTCGATATGGACACGCCCGGCGTCGAAGTCGTGCGGCGCTGTCACTTCATGGGCCTGCGCGCGCTCTACAACGGCGTCATCCGGTTCACCAACGTGAAGGTGCCGCGCGAGAATATCCTGCTCGCCGAAGGCAAGGGTCTGCGCGTCGCACTGACCACGCTGAACACCGGCCGCCTCACGCTCCCCGCCGCCTGCGTCGGCCTTTCCAAACGCTGCCTCGAAGTCGTGCGGACGTGGGCCAACGAGCGCGTGCAATGGGGCGCGGCGATCGGCAAGCACGCGGCCATCGCGGAAAAAATCGCGCGCATCGCCGCCGAGACTTTTGCCATGGAAGCGATGACCGGCTACGCGGCGAGTCTTGTCGATCGCGACAAGCACGCCGACGTGCGCCTCGAAGCCGCGATGTGCAAACTCTGGGCGACCGAGCGGACGTGGGAACACGTCAATGACGCCATGCAAATCCGCGGCGGACGCGGCTACGAAACCGCCGAGTCCCTCGCCGCGCGCGGCGACCCACCCCTGCCGATCGAGCGGCTGCGGGGCGCCACGCGCCGCAAAACCA
>JBBSDS010000453.1:0-3481 GCA_038240495.1 Chthoniobacterales bacterium
AGGATCGGATCCTTGTCGTCATTCTCCGCGAGCATCGCGCAGAGCGGCTCGAACGCAGCTTTGTGGCCGATCTTGCCGAGGCTGAGCGCGGCAAAAAAGCGCACGCGGTTTTCCTTGTCCTTCAAAAGTCCGACGAGCTTGTCACACGCGACGGGCGCCTTGTGATCGCCCAACACTTTGGCAGCCTGCGCACGCACTTCGGCGTCGGCATCGGCGAGTAACGCGGGAAGTGAATCCACCGCGGCGAGCTGACCGAGGCCCCAGATGGCGTGCAAACGCGCCAGCGGATTGGCGACTTTGGAATCGGCGGCAACACCCGCGAAAGCCTTTGCTGAAGCGGGCCCGCGGGCGGCGAGTTCAAATTGCGCCGCCTGCCGCACACGCATGTCCGCCTGACCGAGCAGTTTCGCCAGCTCAGCTTCGGAGCGCTTCGTCATGCCGTCAAAAATCAATTTCTCCGTTTCCTTTTGCAGCGCCACGTTCGCTTCGGGATCGCTGAATTTGTAGATGCGCCCCTTGCCCACGCCGCCCCAACTCGCGACCCAGTCGAGCACGTAGAGCGAGCCATCGTTGCCGAATTCGACATCGGTGGTGAGCACGCCTTTCACCCAATCGCGATCGGTCGCTTTGAAAAACGCGCCTTGTGGTTCGACGGAGATTTCGTGAACGACGCTCGCATTCGCGCCGCCGCGGAAATCGCTGAGGTAAAACTTGCCGAAGTATTTCGACGACAGCCCGGTGCCGGGATTGTAAGTCAGGCCGCTCGGTCCGTTGCTGATATTGGCCACGCACGGCACGATGTAGCGCACGCTCGGCGCGATCTTGTCGTCCCACGGACGCTCGCGCATCCACAGGCCGCGGTCATTGAGATATTGAAAGGCCATGCGCCAGCCGCAGTCGCCGCCCTCGACAAGATAGGTGAAGCGCGCTTTGTCGCCCGCATCGGAGTTGTTGTCGCCTGTCCACAGATTGCCGTGCTCGTCGAACGCGAGTTCCTGCGGGTTGCGCACACCAGTGGTGAAAATCTCGAAGCCGGTGCCGTCGGGATTGCAGCGCATGATCGAGCCGGACTCAGTCTGCGCGATGTCCGCACCTTCCTTCGTCTTGATATGGATCGCCCGGTCGCCGATGGAAAAGTAGAGCTTGCCGTCTGGGCCAAAACGCAAGCCGTGCATGTCGTGTCCACGAAGCGCGAACTTGATGCCGAAACCGGAGAGTAATTTTTCTTTCACATCGGCGACGCCGACGTTCTTGGAGTCGCGGAAGTGCCAGAGGTTCGGAATGCACGTCCACCAGACATCGTTGCCACGCGCGATGATGCCTGCGCCAGTGCCATCGAGCGGGTCCTTGAAGCCATCGGCGAAGATCGTCGATTCGGTCGCGACTCCACTGCCCGTGGTGTCCGCGAGTCGGCGAATACGTTCTTCGAATTGCGCGAACTTATCCGCGAACGCCGCAGCGTCCGGATAGAACTTGTGCATCATCGCGAGGCGGTCCTCGACGGACTTCGACGCAATGTCGTCATCCTGCCAATCCTTGTGACCGCGATCATCTTCGATCCCGCGCTCCTGGCGAAAAGTCTCCGCGACATACCAGCGTCCTTTTTCGTCCTGTGTGAAAGAAACCGGGTTCGCGAGCATCGGCTCCGCCGCCCAGAGCTCGATTTTCAAACCCGGGTCGAACTTGAAAGACTTCATCGCGTTTTTGCCTTCATCCGACGCGGGCGCGACGCCGGTGGCCGACGCACCTTGCTCCACAGCCTGAAGTGATGCGGGCAGGAGGATGGCGATGAGGGATGCGAGAATGAGTGGGGAATTCTTCATAACGAGAGGATGCGAGAGACTGAGGAAAGCAGTGAACGCGAAACGCGGCAAGCGCGCTACCGCGCGGCGGGCAGCGCTTTGGCAAATCGTGGACAAAACGATGATCGGCGGTTTCACCGTGCCGCCCTTTTCAGCTCCTCCAACCACTCCCAGCGCGGCCATTTACCGGAGAAAGGTGCGCTGCGTCGTGACGGAACTGGGCGAACGACGGATGGTACTGTCACCAGCGGGCCTTGCCATTGGCCATTGACCCGAATCGGTGTGCCAATTCTGACCCACTCGTAGAATTGCCGGGCGGGATTGACATCACCTTCCCGGATGGGGAGCCGGATGCAGCCGTGGGAAGCGGGGAAATCAGGCACCACGCTGAATCCGTGCAGGTAGTAGTTGCCGTGGAAGCGCACGCTGTAGGGCATCGGAGCGTTGTCATAGAGGCTCGAGTAGTGAATGAGTTCCCTGTCGAGTGCGTGGAAGTGACCAATCGGCGTGCGCTTCGTTTCCTGGCCAGTGCTCACGCGAGTCTCAAAGACAAGCTGGCCGCCATCGTAGGCGCGAAGCCTCTGCTCGAGAAGACTGACCGCGACTCGCCGCGGCCCGCCGTACGATGGAATGGGCGGTGCGGTTGCGGGTTTTCTGGGCGTCTGCCGCATCGTCGCGCAGCCTGGCAGAACGAGGATGAAGAGGAGCAGGAGCCGGCGTGCGAGCGCGTCGAGGAGTTTCATGAAGGTGCTTTGTCTATCCTACTAAAGGTCGGTCTGTGAAGACCCGCTCGTTCCCAAATTGCGCGGAGGCGGTGGAGCCAACGACCTCGTTAAGGAGTGGCGCTTTCACTTTCACCAAATGGCTGCGCCGAAAGAAGCGGCATCGTGGACGAAGACAACGTGAGAGCGGATCTCACCGTGCCTGCAAACGGACTTCGTCCAGATCGAAGCTTTCCTGCGCGCCGGACTGCGCGGCCATGATGACAACCTTGCCCGCATGGCGCATTGTCTCGCGCCACGGATACGCTTGCGCGGAAGGAATCCAGCCCGCGACGCGCGCCTGCTCATCGGTCCAGTCGTAGCGGAAGGTCGTGGCGATGGTCTGCCAGTCGGTGGTGAATGGCGGGAGATTTTCATACGTCCACTGCGCGACATCGCGGGCGAAGATTTCCACGCGTACTGCGCCGCCAATCTTCGGTGCGCGCAGACGTGCCGAGAGCGTGACTTCGTCGCCGCCGAGCAGCGCGGGCCAGTCGCCTTCGAGTGGCGTGCCTTGGGCGATGGGACGCAGATTGTTGGCGCGAGAGATGGTGACGTAGCCCTCCGCGTGATGCTCGATCGCATCCACGCCTTTCCATTTCTCCGCATCGTGATCGAAGGTGACGACTACCGGAGCCTTTGCCGCCACGCGCGGGAGCAGCGCGAATTTCGGTGGTGGGAGCGCGGTGTTCACGAGCGTCGCGCCGCTGAGCGCGTAGAGCTTCGCGCCAGGCGCGAGCGTGAGACGCAAGCGCACCGTGCCGTCCTTGTCCGGCAGGGTCTCCATCTTCACCTCGCCATCCGCGCTCAGGCGCATCGGCTGATCGGTTGGCTTGAGTGGTGAAGTCGTCAGCACCGCCGGCTTTGTCGCGTCATCCGGTTCGTACGCGGCAAACCCATCTTCGCGCAGCCGCGCGA